>JBMOJO010000465.1:0-1864 GCA_049315745.1 Saprospiraceae bacterium
TGAACCCGTCAAGGCTTGTGGCGATGAATACTTTATTCAATATTTCGGGTTTTGTACGATTATTAGATTCTATTTACCAGGGGTAAGGGTGGTGTAAAAAGTCTTTTGCCGCCTGCGGCGGCAGAATATTCTTCTGAGAGACACGTCATTTTCACGATTTCGCTTCGCGAAATCGTGAAAATGACGTGTCTCTCAAAACAACATTCGGCGCGAAGCGCCGTAAAAAGACTTTTCACACAACCTCAGACTTTTTTGTGAGACACCTGGAAAATAGTTACGATTATTTTAGTGCAGACACCTGCACTCCACTGAGCTCCCATTGTCCGAGCGAAATGGGGATATTGTCAATTGCGTTGAGGCGGTCGAAGAAATCCTTTAATTTGAACGGCTCATTTTGTGCCTCCAGGGCCCTGCCGTATTCCATCATCGCCTGTTCGACGAGGTATTTTCCGGTGATGTAGCTGGTGCCGTACCCGGGCTGGCGGAGGTAGAGGTGTTGTTCGAAGATGCGAAGTTCTTTTTCGGTTTTCATCCAGCCGCGGGGGGTATAGTCGGAGTGGATGCCGCCGGCTTCTTCCATCGTCATGAGGTTGGCGTGGGCATAGAGGGAACCCAGGCCGCGGGCCGCACGCTGGGCGATCAGGATATATACGATTTCGCGGGAGCGGGGGGAATCGTCGTACAGGCCGGCCTGCATGAAGATTTCCTCTACGGCAGTGGCCATGCCTTCGTTGCGGGAATCGAAGATGTTGTAGAGGAGTGGGAGCCTCCGGATGGGATTGGCATTTGGCTCGGTGTCCATCCTTGCGAGCTCGAACCAGTGGTAAAAGTGGGAATAGAGCGGGCGCGGGTCGAGGTGCGCGGTAATCCAGAAGAAATGGCGTTTTTCTTTGGGCACAAACTGCCCGAGGTGGGCGCGCAGGGCGGGATCAAAATAATCCTTTACGGTTACGATTTCTTCTTTTTCCAGAAACTGCATCAGGCTTTGGGCGGAGCGTTCCGCGAGTTCCTGATAGGCCTCGGGGCTTTCGGCAAAGGGCAGGGGAGGCAGGTTGCGGTTGCGGTGTTCCTCCAGCTTCAGTCCGGCCCAGGCGCGCGCGAGCTCGCGCTTGAGGAGCATGACCTCATCCTCCCAGGTCAGGGGGACGAGGTGCACGTTTTGCTGATACCAAGAATATTGTTCTTTTCCAATCCCTGAAGGGCCTGTCTTGGAATCGGCCTCCGCTTCCAGCCACTGGGCGAGGTCATTTGTTGAGGCGATTGCGGTTTCAATGGCCTTTACCAGGGTTTTATCTCCGCTAACACCGGGAAGCTCAAGCATGGCGGACAGGTCTTCGCTTTGGGAGCGGATATCGCGGATACCCGCGATCCAGAGCTCCCGGGCGTTGCCCGTCAGATTTTCTTTAGCCTGGGTATTGAGGGCAGGGATTACCTGCAGATCGGCGAGGAGCCTGTTTTTTTCTGATGCAGAGAGGGGAAAATTATAGGTCCACAGCTCGGTAGTCGCATGGTGGGTAGGCCCCTCGTGGGCGGGGACGTCGCTGCGGTCGGTCCAAAGGCTTTTGTAGAAGGCGGGGTCGCGTTCCCAGGGCTTGAGGACGCGGTGGTTGAAATCAAAACCGTTCATTTCTGCCCAAAGGATCATCCAGTCTGCTTTTTGGGGAATTGACCAGTCGGCGGTATCTATATCCAGCAGTTGCTGCTGCAGTTTTTTGAATTCCGGCATACGGCGGGCGAAGGTTTGTTTGCGGTAGTCCGGTGCCCCATCCACCCGGGGAGGGTTTTCGAATTCCCGCCAGGTTTTGAACAGCGGGGCGAGGGCCTCGTAACCGGGCCGGGCGGCATTTTTATCCTGCCGGCAGCC
>JBMOJO010000160.1:0-8201 GCA_049315745.1 Saprospiraceae bacterium
AAAGAATATTTCGCCGCCGCAGGCGGCGAAAACCTTTTTACACAACCTCTCAAAAGATAATTAGGATGAAAAGTCTTTTTTCGGCGCTTCGCGCCAAATTATGTTTTGAGAGACACGTTATTTTCACGATTTCGCTTCGCGAAATCGTGAAAATAACGTGTCTCTCAGAAGAAAATTCTGCCGCTGAAGGCGGCAAAAAACTTTCGCAATCCGCAAGTATGGAGCAAACCAATTCCACCTCTATCGCTACCGAAGGTCGTTCCTATTGGGAAAAGGACCGGCAGCACGTCATTCACCCTTATGCGAACTACGACAAATTCGCTGTGGAGGGTTCGGTTATTTACGAGCGGGGCCGCGGCCATTTTATCTCCGACAGCGAAGGCCGGCAGTACCTGGACGGCATTGCGGGGCTTTGGTGCGTAAATATCGGGCACGGAAACCCCGAAATTGCAGCTTATATGGCCGAGCAGGCGGGTAAACTGGCGTATTACAATACTTTTGAAGATGCTTCTTCGCCACCTGCGGCAGAACTTGCCGCGAAGCTGGCATCCATCTGCCCCGGCGACCTCAACCGCGTGTTCTTCAGCTCGGGTGGCTCGGTGGCGAACGACAGCGCGGTGAAGATAGTCCACTACTACTTCAATATGCTGGGCAAACCCGACAAAAAAAAGGTAATTTCCAGAGATTTGGCGTACCACGGCAGCACCTACCTGGCCCATGCCCTTACCGGTATCCGGTCCACCCAGATTGGGTTCGATATGGCTAGCGACCTGGTGCATTACGTGTCGGCGCCATACCCCTACCGTCGCCCGGAAGGGATGGACGAGGCTGCTTTTTGCGATTTCCTCATTCAGGAACTCGAAGACAAAATCCTGGAATTAGGCCCCGATCAGGTGGCCTGCTTCATCGCCGAGCCGATCCTGGGCGCGGGCGGGGTAATCGTACCCCCTAAAGGTTATCAGCGGCGCACTGCGGAAGTGTGCAAAAAATACGATGTGCTGTATATCTCCGATGAGGTAGTCACTGCCTTTGGCCGACTGGGCCACCTGGTCGCCTCCAAAGAAGTCTTTGAGGTCCAGCCCGATGTACTGGTGCTGGCCAAAGGTATTTCCTCCGGTTATATCCCCTTGGGCGCCACGGTCGTTTCTGAAAAAATTTACGAGGTCATCAGCCGGCCTAAGGCTGAAAATCCTTATTTCTCTCACGGTTTCACCTATTCCGGCCATCCCCTGGCCTGTGGGGTAGGCTTGAAAAATATCGAAATCATGGAGCGCGACGGCTTCTGTGCACATGTTCAGGCGTGGGGGCCTTACTTCGAACAGCAGCTCAAGACACTGGAAGACCTGCCTATTGTTGGCGAGGTCAGGGGCAGCCATTATATGCTCGCGCTGGAATATGTGCAGGACAAACAGACAAAGGCAAGTTTTCACGATGGGCATACCATCGGCAAGCGCGTCTATTACCATTGTAAAAACAGGGGGCTCATCCTTCGCCCCATCGGCCCTCTGAACGTGCTCTCTCCCCCACTGACCTACGACAAAGCCGCTATTGACCAAACTGTGGATATTGTTCGCCAAAGTATCCGGGCTACTATGGACGATTTGACGAGCGCGGGGATTTTATGACCAAAATGCCAACTTATGCGAAAACAGATCTGTCTGCAGCTCTTGCTGATTACCCTGACCTTTCTGCAATGCGGGAAGGTTCAGGAAAATAATGCCCCGAAAAAAACCAGTTCGCTGGAAGTCCTCCGCCAGCCTGCTGAATTCGAGCCTCAGGACGGCATCTGGCTGATCTGGCCTCCGGAAGACCACAAGGCAGGCCTCCCTGTCGAGGCAGTCACCTTACAAATCATAGCCGCCCTCATCCCGCACACCCGCGTGATCGTCACGGCAGCAACCCCTGATTTACTGGAAAGGGCAAGTGCCGCCATCCCTGCCACTGCGCTGAAAAGCGGTAGGGTGGAGTTGCTGCTCCTGCCCTCGGAACAACTTTGGGCACGCGACATGGGCCCGGTCTTTGTCGAATTGCGCAACGGCAGCAAGGCCGTCGTGGATTTTGGGTTCAACGCCTGGGGATATTCCGCTGACGAGGCATTGGACGACAATACCATCCGCATGGAAAAATACGACGAGGCTGTGGCCGGGCTGAGGAACCTGCCGCTAATCTCCAGCGAACTCATCAGCGAGGGCGGCAACCGCGAACTGAACGGAAAGGGGGTGCTGATGTTGGTGCAAGCTGTAGAGCAAAGCCGGAACCCCGGCAAAACCAAGGCCTGGATGGAAGCAGAGTTCCGAAGGACGCTCGGTGCGCAAAAAATTATCTGGCTCAAAGAGGGCCTCTGTGAAGATGACCATACTTTCCGAGGGCCCCTGCCCCTTGCGAATGGGGACCATGCCTACACCGTGACCACTACCAATGGCCATATTGATGAGTTTGCCCGCTTTGTGAACGACTCCACCATTCTGCTGGCTGAAGTACCCGCCGAAGATCTGAACGAGCCCATCGCCCGGGAAAACCAACGCCGGCTTGCGGAAAATTATGCCATCCTGAAAAAAGCCACCGACCAGGACGGGCGGCCCTTCAGGATCCTGCGTATGCCCATGCCGCCCCTGATACTCGACAGCATGAAACCGGGCGATCCGGTTTATGATTTTATCAGTACGCTGGACTACAAAAAAGGACCTGCCTTCCCGGTCGGCACAACGGTAAGGGTCGTAGCAGCCGCCAGTTATCTGAATTTCCTGATTACGGACAAGGTCGTGATTGGACAAAAATACTGGCGTGAAGGCATGGATCCCGCTATTAAGGCAAAGGACGAAGCTGCCAGGGCAATGCTGCAGCAGGTATTTCCCGGCCGCAGCATTCTCCTGCTGGATCCATTGGCCGTCAATTTTGGCGGCGGCGGCATTCATTGTATTACCATGCAGGAACCTACAATTTAAGCAATATGGAGCACCATGGCGCCCTCAGTTTAGTACCCACGATGGCCGTTCTCGTTCTGGCCTTGTGGACCCGCAAAACCTTCGAGGCGCTGCTGGGCGGGGCTCTTCTGGGTTACCTGCTTTTGTCGCCAAAAACCTTTTTTACGTCGTTCAGCGAAGGCTTGCTCAAGGTGATGCAAGATCCGACTATCGGCTGGATTATTCTGGTATGCGGGCTGTTTGGCTCCCTGATTTTCCTGCTGGCCAGCTCGGGCGGGGCGCTCGCTTTTGCATCCTTTATGCTGCGTCACGTGAAAAGCAGAAAGGGCGCACTTATCGCCACCTGGCTGCTGGGTTTGAGCATTTTCATTGACGACTACCTGAGCGCGCTCACGGTGGGTTCGACGATGAAAAAACTGACCGACAAGTTCGGGGTATCCCGCGAAATGCTGGCCTATATTGTGGACTCTACCGCTGCCCCGGTCTGTGTAATCATCCCATTATCCACCTGGGCTATCTACATTGCCGGGTTGTTGGAGAGTGAAGGCGTTGCCAATGCGGGGGAGGGGCTACAGGCATATTTGCGGGTAATTCCATTCATCGCCTACGGCTGGGCTGCCGCTGCACTGGTGCCCCTGGTAGCCCTGGGTATCGTGCCGCCCCTGGGGGCCATGCGGAAAGCGGAAGAGCGGGCAAAGTCAGGTATATTAGCCCCTCCCGGGTCCGAAGCCATCAGCCTGCACCTGCCGGAGGCCGAGGAAAGCGGCGACCCTAAGCTCGGCAATTTTGCCTGGCCCGTTTTTGTACTGATCGGGGCCACCATTTTTTTCGGGAATGACGCCTTAAAAGGCATCCTAACGGCTGTTGCCTTCACTATTGCTTTCTATTTGTTGCGGCGGACCATCCCGTTTACCCGGGCGATGGACGGGGTTTTTGAAGGGTTCAAAACCATGCTCAACGCATTGGCCATTGTGGTGATGTCTTTTGTACTCAAGGAAGTCAATGAGCGGCTTGGCCTCACCGAATACATTATTGATGGCGTATCGCCATGGATGAACCGGGCCTTATTGCCGGTGATTGCCTTTGTTGCCCTTAGCGTGGTCACATTTGCCACCGGCTCGTTTTGGGGAGTGTATGCTATTTCGCTGCCAATAATTGTACCGCTGGCTGAGGCGCTCCAAGTACATCCCTGGCTCGCCGTCGGCGCGGTGGTCAGTGCCGGTGCATTTGGCTCGCACGCATGTTTTTACGGCGATGCGACTGTGCTGTCCTCTTCCGCCACAGGTTGTAACAATATGGCCCATGTGCTTACCCAGCTCCCTTATACCTTGCTGGCCGGGCTGGTTTCGGTTTTCATTTATCTCATTCTGGGTTACGCGATGTGACCCACTAAGCTATTGATTATGTTGCCTTTTTCCCTGCCCCCCGGCATAAAGCTGGAAACCGGAACGCTGGAGTTCCTCTCTGGTACAAAAATGTTATGGATAGACGGTGGCTGGACAGCGCCCCGCTTAGGCAAGACCTTTCCCACCATCAACCCCGCCAATGGCCAAACCCTTACCGAAATCAGCCTGGCAGAGGCCGACGATGTGGGGCAGGCGGTACAGGCGGCCCGGAAGGCGTATGAGACGAGCTGGCGGCGCCTATTGCCGTCCAAACGCAGCGCACTGCTCTGTAAACTGGCCGATTTGATCGAAGCCAATGAACAGGTACTTGCCGAGCTGGAAACCCTGGACAACGGCAAGCCGCTGTCACAGGCCAGGGCCGATGTGAAGGGCGCCGTAAAGCACTTCAGATATTACGCCGGTTGGCCTACGAAGATAGAAGGCAGTACGATCCCCGTCTCGGCCCCGAACAAACTGGTCTATACCCGTCGCGAGCCCCTGGGCGTGGTCGGCCTAATCACCCCCTGGAATTTCCCCCTCGCAATGGCTGCCTGGAAACTTGCCCCCGCACTTGCCTGCGGAAATACGGTAGTCCTGAAACCCGCAGAGCAAACCCCGCTGACCACCCTCATGCTGGGTATGCTGACCAAACAGGCCGGTTTTCCCGATGGCGTGGTCAATATCGTGACCGGCCCGGGGCAGCCGACCGGTGAGGCGATGGCCCTGCACCCCGATATAGACAAGATCGGGTTTACGGGTTCTACCCGTGTAGGCAAGCGCATCATGGAAGCTGCTGCCCAAAGCAACCTGAAAAAGGTAAGCCTGGAACTTGGCGGCAAATCGCCCAACGTCCTCTTTGCCGATGCCGACCTGGATGCCGCCCTCGCCAGCCTCACCTGGAGCAGTTTTTACAATACCGGGCAGGAATGTACCCTGGGCTCGAGGGTGTATGTGGAAGCCCCGATTTATGAAAAGGTCATTGCGGCGCTCCGCCAAAATGCGTCGGGATTGCGCATCGGCCACGGCCTCTCCAACCCCGACCTGGGGCCATTGATTTCCGAGCTGCAAATGCAACGGGTACTGGGCTACATAGATGCCGGAAAAAGCCAGGGGGCCAAGGTAATCTGTGGCGGCGAGCGCGTACAGGGCGATCTGGCTTCCGGCTACTTTTTACCTCCCACCATCTTTACCCATACCGATGACGCCCTCCGCATCGTACAGGAGGAAATCTTTGGGCCCGTAGTGGCCATTTCGCCTTTCGAAGGCTATGCAGAAGCTATCCGCAGGGCCAACGACTCTATCTATGGCCTGGCGGCTGCCGTATGGACGCAGGACATCAAAAAGGCCCACCGCTTTGCCGATGATGTGAAGGCAGGCGTGGTTTGGCTCAACGGCTACGACCTCTTCGACGCGGCCGCCCCCTTCGGTGGCTATAAACAAAGCGGGATCGGCCGGGAAATGGGGAAGAGCGCCATCGAGCTCTACACGCAGGAAAAGGCGGTGTGGGTCAGTTTGTAAAGTAGGGGTAGCACGATGCTTTCCCCTGAACGTCCTGTAATGGCTCCTTCAAAGCAATATTTCACTATCGCAACAAGTCTAATAATGACGCTAACCACAAGAATGGTCGCTGACCGAAAGTTGACTTTTTCCTTAAGCTTTTCCATAATCTATTGCTTCTACCCCAAAGCCCGGTTTAGCATTGATCTTCATGAATCCATCTTCAATGCTGAAGCCGCCGCTCACCAGGTCTTCCGCCAGGTCAAGGCTTCCATCCAGATCTATGTACCGGGTGTTCGGACAACTGTATGCGACGTGCAGCGCTGCGGCGATGCTCAGGATGCTTTCATCATTACAGCCCCAGAACAGCTCGATTCCGCTGTTCTCGGCAATGGTAGCGATCTCTTTTGCACCCGCTAGTCCGCCGCATTTCATCAACTTGATGTTGTAAATCCCAAAAGGTCCTTCTGCAGTTGCAAAATCCAATGCTGCACGGGCGTCCTTCAGCGATTCATCGCCGGCGATGATTTTTCTTTCTTCCCTGGATAGGCCGAGCAGTTCGTCTTCCTGTCCTACCGGCAGGGGCTGCTCCACCAACTCTACTTTTGCCGTTGATGTTTTGGCTAAAAAATCCTTTAGGTTGGCCAGGTCATACCCCTGATTGGCATCCACCCGAACCGTAAACCGCCGGCCGAATTCCTCGTGAAGCCTGATGATTCTTTCAATATCGTTGTTGACATCCAGGCCTGTTTTTACTTTCAAAATCCGGAAACCCAGTCGGGCATATTCTCTGGCCTCTTCAAGCGTTTCCTGGGTATTTTTAATGCCGATCGTAACCGAAGTGGGCAGGCTGTCTATTTTCCTTCCGTAAAAATCGCATACCGGAACGCCGATCAGCTTGCAAAAGGCGTCGTGCAGTGCAATGTCCAATGCAGCCTGAGTTCCGGGCAAATGCACAAAATGGTGACGGCATTCAAAGATCAACTGCTGGAAATGCCGGATATCCCTGCCGATGAGTCCCTGCACAAAATCGGATTGCAGATTCCGGACGGTTTGTGCGGTAGATTCTCCGACTACATCCTCCGCAGGGCTTCCTGTACCATACCCGAGAATTCCATTTTCAAGTTCAATTTCCAGGAAGGCAATGGAAACATCCGACATGGTATTGTAGGCGATGGTATAGGGCTTGGTGAGCGCCATTTTCTTATACCAGGCACGTATTGCTTTTATTTTCATACTACATGGATTGTAATTTCGCTTCGCGAAGTTTTTTCAAAACAGGCAACATCCCGTCAACACCTTGCTGGATAGGCAGTAATACGGGCCTGTTCAGCCGGGTCGTGTATTCCTTTTGGAAAGCGATCGCCTCCTCAGGCGTACAACCCTCGGTATGTATGCCCACGGCAATAACTTTCGACCCAAATTTTTCAATGATCTCGATCTCGGACTCAACAGAAGGTATTTCCCCCCAATGGGGATCGTGGTCGAAATATTTGCGTTTCGGCGAAAACATGAGCACGACGTGTTTGGCATTTCCGGATATGAGCAATTCCAGGCCACAGGGGCCGCTTGGGTTCCGAAGGGAAGACTGTCCTTCAATAAAAATATATTCGGCGCCTGTTTCCTTCCAACAAGAAACGATGGCATGTTCAAGCTCTCCGGATACAAAATCGTTCAAGGTCGAATCAAAAACAAATCCATACCTGCCGCCTTGTAACCAGCCCGTTTGCCCGGTGTAAATCATATCGCTTTTCATGCCGTTGGCTTCGCAGGCTTGGCGCAGCAAGCGGGCCGTTGTCCGTTTCCCCATGGCACAATCCATCCCGATTACCGCCACGATCAATGCCTCCACTTTTAAGATCTCGCCGGTCCAGAAATGCAACTGCTCCCTCGTCTTTGGCCTGCGCACATCAATCAGTTGGACCCCTTTGGAGGCTGCCAGTGCAACGAGTTCTGGCTTGTCATTCAAGTGTTCATGCAGGCCGTTCACGACCGACAAGCCGGCGTCAATAGCGCGCTTCACCAACTCGAGCATATTCCCCGGCAGCCTGCCGCCGATGGTGGCTACGCCGATGATCAGGTAGGAGACTTCCTCTAAAGATGCTAATGCATCCTCGAGGGAAGCAAAAACAGGGATGTTCCTCTTTTTGCCATCCAGCAACTCGCCGGCGTCTTTTCCCGCTGTTTCGGCACAGTCAATGATTCCTGCAATCTCAAACCTTTCCGTTCCGCGAATGAGTCCATGCGCTGTTTTTGCATCATGTTTTACCAATAACCCATCCGTCAATACGATTGACTTATTCATGTATGTGATGATGTTTTTATTTACCTGCGGTATTTGGGGTTGTGTAAAAAGGTTTTTCTTGGCGCTTCGCGCCAAATTAAATTTTGATAG
>JBMOJO010000161.1:0-8143 GCA_049315745.1 Saprospiraceae bacterium
TCACGATTTCGCGAAGCGAAATCGTGAAAATGACGCGTCTATCAAAATATAATTCAGCGCGAAGCGCTATAAAATTTCGCCGCTGTAGGCGGCCCAACTGCGCCGCTGCAAAAAGGCAGCGGACAAAAACCGTCGTACTCTGGCAAAAATTCCCCAAATTTGCAGCGCAATTTTGAGGAATAAAACCGCTCACCATGTCTGCTACCCGTGTTCGATTTGCCCCGAGCCCGACCGGTGCGCTCCATATCGGGGGCATACGGACGGCGCTGTACAATTATCTTTTTGCCCGTCAAACCGGCGGGACTTTCATTCTGCGCATTGAAGATACCGACCAAAACCGATACGTGCCCGGTGCCGAGGCCTACATACTGGAATCCCTGGAATGGCTGGGTTTGCGCCCCGACGAAGGGCCCGGGATCGGAGATGGCCCTTTCGGCCCTTACCGGCAATCGGAGCGCAAGGAAATCTATCTGAAATATGCCCTGGAACTAGTGGCGGCGGGAAAGGCTTACTATGCTTTTGATACGCCCGAGGCGCTGGAGGAGATGCGGCTGCATGCGCAGGAAAAAGGTGAGACGGCGTTCAAATACGATCATACGGCCCGTTTGCGTTTAGTTAACGGCCTGACTCTTCCGGAGGCGGAAGTCCGGCAGCGTATCGCGGCTGGAGCGGCATGGGTCATCCGCCTCAAGGTGCCCGAAAACGAGACGGTGCTGGTCGAGGACCTGGTGCGCGGAACTGTCCAGTTTCAGAGTAATGAGCTGGATGATAAGGTGATGCTCAAGTCAGACGGCATGCCGACCTATCATCTTGCGAATATCGTGGACGACCACCTCATGCAGATTACGCATGTGATCCGCGGCGAGGAATGGTTACCGAGTACGGCACACCACGTCCTGCTTTACCAGGCTTTTGGATGGTCGCCGCCGAAATTCGCGCATTTGCCGCTCATCCTGAAGCCGACGGGACAGGGTAAGCTCAGCAAGCGGGACGGGGTTAAGCTCGGCATACCGGTATTTCCCATCTCCTGGAAGGGGGAGCGGGAGGAAGATTCGTTTACCGGATTCCGCGAGGCAGGTTTTTTACCGGAAGCCGTGATTAACTTCCTGGCTTTTCTGGGCTGGAACCCCGGTACCGACCAGGAAATGTTCCGCATCGGGGAGTTGATCGCAGCATTCGATATCGAAAAAATCGGCCGATCGGGGGCCCGTTTCGATTACGATAAGGCCAGGTGGTTCAATCAACAGTATATCCTGCAAAGCGGGAACGCTCCCCTGGCAGCACAAGTGCGCCCCCTGGTCGAAGCGAAAGGCTATTTCCCGGAGCAGGGTTTCCTGGAACAATTCTGCGGGCTGATGAAAGAACGGGCGGTACTGCTCGACGATTTTTGGGTCAATGGCGCCTTCCTGCTGGAAGATTTCACCGTCTTTGACGAAAAAACCGTGGCAAAAAAATGGAATGCCGAGCTGCGTGAACAGATCCTGGCCCTGCCCGGTACTATAGAGGCCCTGCCGGCAACAGATGCGGCATCAGTACAAGGGGCGCTCGACCAATATATGCAGACAAATAGCCTGAAGGCAGGGGATCTGCTTCCCGTCCTGCGCATCGCCCTGATCGGTACGACCAGGGGGCCGGGCGTAGCGGATATGATCGCGCTGCTCGGTCCGGTGGAAGTGCGCCGGCGGATACTGCGTGCGGCCGGACTGTTCGACGCGTTCCTGGCTTCGTCCTGACACCAGGTGAAAACCCACGGAAAAAGGGTCGTCTGGGGCCCGGCAAGTAAATTCCGAACACCCTCTAAATGTCATCCGTATATGTCAGATAAGAAAATAGACAAAAAGAAGGGCCCCGTCCACGAGGAACTGGATGGGCTCGATATCCGTATCAATGAACTCGGGGAGGTCGTTTCCAATTTTGACATCACAGAAATCAACCGCTTCCTCGACAAACATACTACGGATAAAAAACGCCCCGATCAACCCGGGCCCGAAGCGGAGGGCAAGGTCGAAGAATAAGGCCCCCTCCCCTAATCAAGACGGTAATTCGATGGATGCCAACGGTATATCTACATGATTTACAGGCTAAAATACCGTCGGGGCAATTCTTTCCAGCGGTAAAGCGCCGAGTCATATACTGATTTTTTTGAACTTTTTAACGTTTAATCGGAACTTTAGCCTAACTTTGACGACCTGTTTTCCCAAAAACATCGCATCCCATGAATATAAAAAATTTCCCAAAAATCCGGCCTGAGTATATTTCCGGCGAAGCCCTTTTTTGTTCTCAGAGCCCGTTTCCGACGGATACCTGCATGCTTTGGCATTGTAGCCGTAAATTTTGAGAATACTATGAAAAAACTATACAGCCAAATGAGCTGGTGGCTGTTTTTCGCCTCCATCAGTATATTATGTGCATTGCGGACGGCCCAGGCCGCCCCGCTTCGTCCTGCCGATGCCATTTCCTTTAGTATTCCCGATACGACCCGCGTCGCGTGTGAGTTTGCAGATACGGCATTCTCTACCTGGTATAATTCCACCTATTTGTTCCTTCAGCTAACGGCTTTTCCGGGGAGTTCGATCAACGTGACGCCCCTGCCGCCACCGGGCTATACCTTTCCGGGTACCTGCGCGGATACCCTGCGTTATAGTTTTGATATAACGGGAACGGTAGATACCACCTTGCTTTATGTGTTCATCGTTACCGACACCCAAGCGCCGCGCATCCGGTCCACCGTGGCAGACAGCCTCAACCTGGGGTGCAAGGATCCCGTTCCCAACCGATTCTCGGTCAGCATCACCGACAATTGTGTCCTCGATACGGTAATTTACAACGAGACGGTGACGGGCAGCGGTAATTGCCCCTACGCATACAAGATCACGCGGACCTGGCTGGCGCGGGACGGTTGTGGGAATACGGCATCTTACCGGCAGGTCATCGTTGTCAGTGATGAAGATGCACCTATATTTCAGCAGTTCCCGCGGGATACTGTGATAGAATGCTCCCAGCCTACGGACCCTGGGAACACAGGGCGACCAGTCGCTACAGATGGGTGCGACCCCAACATCCGGATCTCTTATTTCGATCAGATTTTCACCACGGGTGTTACCTGTACCAAGGATTATACCATTCAGAGGACTTGGGTGGCCGAGGATACCTGCGGAAACGCCAATTTCCGGCCCCAGAAGATTATCGTCCGGGACACCAAAGCCCCTGTGTTTACGGCGCCGCGGGATACCACGGTAGGATGTGAGCTCGGCGACGACCCTTCTGTAACGGGGCGACCGACGAACCTGCGCGACAATTGCGATATCCTGGGGCCGCAGAATACCCGGTATAAGGATGTGATCATCAGTTCTTCCTGTGCAAATACGTATGTAGTGCGCAGGACCTGGTACGTATTTGACAACTGCGGGAATACAGATTCCACCTTGCAGGAAATCCGCATCCGGGATAACCGGCCGCCGGTATTTAGCCGTCAGGCGGTGGATTTATTGCTTCAATGTACGGAGACCCTGTCGGTGGATTCCCTCTTCCGGGCCTGGGTTGCGCGGAACGGGGATGCGATTGCGAGCGATAATTGCGGTGGGGCGATTAAGTGGATCGCCCGCAATGCGGGTACGCAGGATACGGCGAGCCTTCCCCCTCTGAGCTGTGGCAGCGAAGGGCAGATTGTCCTTCAACGGCGCGTGGATTTTATCGCTGAAGATATCTGCGGCCAGCGGAGTATCAGTACGGCCCTATTCCGGGTATTGGACCTTCAGCCGCCGCGTATCGTGTCCTGTGCCCGTGATACGGTCCTGGCTACGGCGAGTGGCAGGTGTGGCACTACTTTTCGGCTGCCGGCACCGCAAATACGGGAAGAGTGTATCCTGGGCAAAACAGCTTTCCCCCAACAAGGTGGGGTGGCCTTATATTATCGTATCGGCCCGGGGCAGCGGGTCGCAGCTTCCGACCTCGGAGCGGTGACGGTTGATTTGGCGGCCGGCAGTCACCAGATCACTTATTTCGCAAGGGATTGCGGGGGCAATGAAGACAGTTGTACGTTTGTGGTTCAGGTCATAGACCGGGAAGCCCCACAGATAAGCTGCCCATCCGATACGACGATCGTCCTGCCTGTGGGGGATTGTGTGGTAAACCTGCCGCTGCCACTGCCGATAGCGGCCTCTGACAACTGTACGGCCCTGAATTTCCCTTTGCTTAGTGCGACCTGTTACGCGACGGGCGCCAGCCCTTTGCCGCCGACTTCCCTGTCTAACCTTAGGACTGCGCCGGTACACCGGTTCAATACCGGGGTCACCGAAGTTTTTTTTGTGATCGCCGACGCTGCCGGGAATAAGGATACCTGTAGCTATAAAGTGAATGTTGAAGACCGGGAAAACCCGCTTGCGCGCTGTCAGCCTTCGACCGTATTCATCAACCCTTCCGGCCTGCAGAACCCGGTCGTGGGCGTGCAGGAGATTGATGCAGGCAGTACGGACAACTGCGGTATAGCTTCGCGTACGCTGACGCCCAACGCATTTAATTGTCTTCAGGCAGGTACGGTACAGCAGGTAATACTCAGCGTCACCGATTTATCCGGGAATATGGCCACTTGTTCGACGCTTGTACGGGTGGAGAACCTGGAGCCTCAGCCTGCGGCAAGCCCCGGGCTTTGTGGCTCGGATACCCTTTTTCTCCGGGCAAATCCCCCATCGGCGCAGGGTGGGATCATTTATACGTATCGCTGGACCGGGCCGAATGGCTTCGTATCTAACCGGGAAAACCCGGTTGTCCCAAATGTGAGTTCGCGCAATGCCGGCTCCTACAGCGTTGAAATTACCGGGATTACGGGATGTAAGGCAACGGGGGTTGTCGAAGTACCGATCGAAGACCTGCCATTGACACCGGAGCTGCTCGGCCAGACCAACTACTGCGAGGAGGATGCGCTGGCGTTTACCTCCTCTGTAGCTCCTGCGGGCGCTTCAGTAACGTACCGCTGGTACCGCGGCGTCCCACCCTCGGGCGTTTTGGTTGGTACGACGATTGTTCCTGCGCTTACACTACCGGGCCCTTATCCGGAGGGTAATTATACCTTCTATCTTACCGTCGAGTCCAATGGCTGCTTGTCGCGGCCCTCTTCCCCCAAAACGATATTAGTGAATAAAAAGCCGGTAGCTATCCCAAGGGAGAATACTGTTACCGTCTGTGAGGGGGCAGCAATCGCCCTGGGCACAGAGGTATCGGGGGCCGGGATTACCTACGAGTGGAAAGGGCCGGGCGGGTATCAGTCCACCAATCAGTTCCCGGTGATTGCAAACGCTGTACTTTCCAATGCAGGGGTGTATGTACTGACGGTTTTTCGGAATGGATGCCCCTCGGCGCCCGCATTTGTAACAGTGACAATCCTACCCAGGCCGGAGATACCGGAATTATCGAATACCGGGGCGGTATGTGCGGGGGAAGCCGTCACCTTGCGTACAAATGCAGCGGCGAGTGTCTATACCTGGGTGAGTCCGGACCTTCAGGAGTTTTCAACCACAGTGAATTTTTTCACGATTACGGCAGCTGCTGCCCAGGCGCGCGGCGACTGGCGCGTTTTCGTGACTACCCAGGGGTGCAGGTCTGCTTTTTCCCTTCCCAGTACGGTTGTTGTAAACGATATACCGCGTCCCGTAATCGCCGTTTCGCCGACCGTCGTATGCGAGAACGGACGCTTGCAGCTTAATGCTACTCCTTTGATCTCCAATGCAATATACCGCTGGTCCGGCCCGGATAACTTCTTTGCAGTGGGTACTGCCGGTGGTATTGACAATATGCAGGCGAAAAACAGCGGCAGGTACGCCGTGAGCGTTACCACGCAGCAGGGGTGTACAGGTAGCGCCGCTGTAGATGTTTCAGTGAAACCAAGCGTACGTATCCAGTCGGTGAGCAATGATGGAGTGACCTGCCTGAGCGGCCCAACGGATATCCGCCTCACGGCATCCCTTTTTCCTGCCGACGATGGTTCATATACGTATCAGTGGACTGGCCCGAGCGGCTTTTTATCTACGTCCCGTATCGGGATAATCCCCAATGCCACACAGGCGAACAACGGTAATTACCAACTTGTGGTCACGACGTCGCAGGGATGTGTGTCATCACCTTCCGGCACGGTAGTCAGCGTATCAGACCCGCCGGTGACGCCCGGGGTTCCAAAAGTCTCCGGGGATTCGCTTCCGGTAATCTGCACGGGACAGGAAGTGACCCTTTGTGTGAACGGTTATTCGGGAAATAATGTAACCTATCACTGGAGCACGCCGAATGACGGCGTGGTGATAACGACGACGCCCTGTCTTGGTATTCCGGGCGCCGAAATCGCAGACAATGGGGCATATTCGGTTTTTGTTACCGCAAATGGTTGTAGATCAAGGCTTTCGCCAAGTTTGTCGCTAAAGGTGAACCCTAAGCCCGAGGTGATGGCTTTCAATAACGGGCCAGTGTGCAGTGGCAGCCCGCTCGAGCTTCGCGCAACGTTTATCCAGGGGGCCACTTATCGCTGGAGCGGGCCCAACCTGACTTCTACCCTGCTCGGCCCGGTGATCCCCCAGGCGCAGATGAACCTGCACAGCGGGACATATTCCGTATATGCAGAACTCGACGGGTGCCGCTCAGAACTTGCCACCACACAGGTGGGCGTGTTGCCGGTGCCGGTTTCTCCGGAGCTGGAGCCCGTTTCGCCGCTTTGTATCAGTCGTCCAGGGGCGTCATTGACCCTCCGGATCCGCCCGTCCACAACAACGAACGGCGCAATTTATACCTGGAAAGGGCCAAATGGTATCTTGACGGTTAACCTTTCTTCGGAGTTGACGCTTTCAAATTTATCGGCGTTTTCAAATGGGCCGGCCGAGTTTTCGGTGGAGGCCATGTTCGGGAAATGTATTTCCGGCAACCCGCAGGTATTGGCGGTGCAGTTGAATACGATACCGGAGGATAAGCCCTTTGCAGGAGCAGATTTCAATGCCTGCGATGCTACGCCTACCACATTACAGGCGATAGAACCCCGTTTAGGCACAGGCCGGTGGAGCTTGGTACAGGGGCCTAATCCTACGCAAGTAGTATTTACCTCGCCGGGGAAGGGAAATACGGTGGTTACCGGCCTTAAAGGCCCTGCATTATATACATTTCGCTGGACCTTATCGAATGGGGCGTGCACGAATTATGCTTTCGATGAGGTGGACGTGGTCATCAGCCGTCGGGATACGGCGCGGGCGGGTATGGACACCCTTGTCTGTCTTTTCCCCCAGATCAACCTGTCTGCACGCCCGGCCGTAAACGGTATGGGTACCTGGTCGCAGAGTGCTGTTCAAAGTCAGCTTGGGGTCAGGATATTAGAGCCAAACAACCCCAGGGCGCCTGTTTCGGGGATGCAACCGGGCAACCTTTACCAGTTTACCTGGACGGTGCGCGATGGTTGCGGTACGACGGAAGATGAAATGCGGGTACTAATTTCCGATCCGAGCCCTTATGCCGGTCAGGACAAGCAGATCTGTACCGCTGCGGCAACGGTGCAGCTCAATGCGGACGAGCCGACGAGCGGGAGCCGGGGCCGGTGGTTTGGGCTGAATACCCCGGCAGCTATTGCCAATACCGGCCAGCGGCAGACGATGGTGACGAACCTGCAGGCAGGTACCAACCGCTTTGTGTGGGAGATAGATGAAGGAATCTGCGGTGCCGATTCCCGGGATACCGTTTTAATTACTTATCGTCCCAGCCCCAAGGCGACTGCCGACCGCTTCGAGGTACCCTTTGGACAGCCATTTTCGTTGCCGTTACTTCGGAACGATGTGTACAGCGGTACAGTGCAGGTCCGTATTTTGAAGGCGCCCGAGCGCGGTGCCGTCCAGGTCCAGGCGGATTCGGTCGTAACGTATAAACCCAATATTAACTATGTAGGCCCCGATCGCCTGGTTTACGAGCTTTGCAGTGGTACTTGTGAATGCAGTACTGCAGAAGTCGTGCTCGAGATCGGAAAGGACGTCGGTTGTGCCGTGCCGAGCGTGATCACCCCCAACAACGACGGGATCAACGATGCGCTGGTTGTCCCTTGCCTGCTGGAAGAAAATGCCTTTCGGAACGCGCAGCTGCTCATTATTAACCGTTGGGGGGACGAAGTGTACCGCTCGCCGCG
>JBMOJO010000162.1:0-8138 GCA_049315745.1 Saprospiraceae bacterium
CGTTCTTATCGCAAGAGGGCCAGGAAAAATATTGGGCAATTATGCAAGCCCGATACTGGGCTTTGGGGGTTGAATAATCCATATAGCCCACGGTTTCAACCGTGGGCCTTCGGGGGTAATATTAATTGAAATTCCCAATTTTTCGTTTATCAGAAGCCCCAAAAGCGCGTGAACAGTTTGGTGCTTTTAGCGAAAACAATTTGACTAAGACCTTGATTGTTTCTTTGATTTACCTGCTTATTTTTTATTTTATGCTCTCGGTGGTTTTTTGAACTACAAAAGACGGTCTAATTACGAAGATTGCTTACCTGTACGCACAGCTATACTAAAATAGGATTTTGTATCGCCGATAATCTCGAATTCTTCGGGAATAAACTCCGAGAAAATACTATTAAAAACAATTATATCCGCCTCCTTCAAATCAAAGTCTTTCTTGTGGCGGACACGATCCATATCAAAGGTAATATGCTTTGAATGCCCAGTAAAATATGAAAAATGGTTATTCTGAATCCGATTATTACGCATTATTCCGAATACCGGATCTGCACCGCTGACGATTAGTCCTACTTTTTGTCCACCCGCACCCAAAATGCGATCTATTCGCTCAAGGCCCCAATATTCATATTTTACCCCCATTGTCGCACGATAATTGTCATTGAGGATAAGTGACTTGTTAATATCCCGGTTAATAGTAGAAACGGGTAAAACCGGCTGCTCATTATGCCCCAAAAGCATACCGAGGCAGAAATTGGCAAAAGCAACAACTACGATTGCGTTTAGCATCCATTTCTTTTCTGATTTGTAGAGGAAGACTAAAGAACCGAGAGATAGGAAAAGGAATATTGGGTTATAGTATCTTGTCATCCATGGCTGCCACCTAAACAAAGAAAATATTAATACAAAGGAGGTGAACATCCATAACAGAATAAAATAAAAAGAACTGTGAAAAATAAAATCGAATTTTTTATACTTGTAAATAATTAAGTTAATGGATATAAACAATAGGATTAGGAGGAAAAGGAAATTCCCCCCAGCCATCGGATTATAAAAACCCACTAAACTACGGGTATCGCTTATCGTAAATGGCATTTGCTTGAAATTACCTGCGTTCTGATCAATTTTAAGCATCCAGTGTACCTTTGCTGAATATTCCAAAATTTTTTCGCGATCCCAAAATGGATTATTAACTGCTGTAATAATAAATTTTGTGAAACTTGCTAAAGTTTGATTTACAGATAACTTTTCGAACTGATCATGTTTTACTTCTTCTGGTGTCTGGCCGGTAATATGCCCTGATGTATTATAATTTCTATAAAAAGTGGGAAGGCAGACTAAGGCCATTACTAAAGCCAAAGCACCAAAATTAACCCATTTGATATTTTGAATAATCCGCTTGAAATACCTATATCTGATCAAAATTAAAACAAAAACACTTATGAGGGCTGCCAGTAAATAAACATAACCGAATCCTTTCAATAAAATCATGCAGGTTGAACTGATTATTGCTATATATAAATAGTTCTGCTTGAAAGATGAAGTGAAAAAGATCAGAATCAATCCAAGAATTAATACGAGCACAAAATAAGTTAGTGAGACATCATTTTTAGGCATATTTACCTGTAAAAACAGAGAATTTATCAAAATTAAGGCAGTAATGGAAATTGATACTGATATTTTTGGATCCAATTTTAATAAAATCTTCAAAATTAAAAACAAAAGATAAAATATTTGAACAAAATATACAATTTGAATAGAATTCAGCAGGTTAATCCCCCCAAAAGATCCATATATCCAGAGAAGCTGTATCTCGCTGAGATAAGGTTGGTAAATTTGATGGGTAATATTAGTGCCATAATGATTTAAGTTTGCATGGTCCAGCCAATGTACCATTCGCGGCAGATGATAAAAATTGGCATCTTCGTTAATCGGTGCATACATCATTGCACTGACTGTTACGATAGCAGCAACAATAAAAAAATATACATACTCCCATTTCCAAGAGAATATACTCAGATTTACAGTGATGTGAATTTTGGACTTAAATTGATAAATAAAAATGATTAAAACCAGAATATTTATTATTCGGATATTTACTAAAGTAATTAAATTAAAAGCAGATAATATTTCTGTACATACAATTGTTCCCAGGGGGAAAAGCAAACTTTTTACGATCCAACCGGCAAAAAAATCTTTTGTATTGGACTGACTTGTACTACCGATAAGCCATATAAGCCATGTAAGTAGGTATAGCATCAATTTTTATTTATTTCGCTATAATAGAATTAACTTAGTTGTCTGTTATTTCCATCTAAAAAAGGCGTACACCCTTTTTTATTTCGCAGATATTATTTTCTGGGCAAAATTTTCTGTGACACTATTTTGAATAATTCCAAGACCCCCAATACAGAAAAGGATAAAAGCCAGCATAAAAAAAAACTGGCCAAGGATAAACTGTACCCATGTAGTAGTCATTTCACCTGTTTGAATACGTTCAAAAAGTGGGCCATACAAAATAGTAATAGAAATAAGTAAAGAAATTAAACCTAACAGTAACCCATGTCTAACAAATATAAGTTCTACAAACCCAATACGCCCTTTTATAATATGAATATCCCCACTATAATGAATAATCCTTAAAAAACCCTTGGCAATTTGACCTGCGCAGAAGGTTATTACGCCCGCAATGAAAAGGACAAAAGCGGTAAGTAATCTATAAAAAATCCAGGGTTCAAGAGCCGTACCGGCGAGCAGGGAATGGAACACAGGAATTGAAAGTATTGATGCTATAACGACCAGCAACAAAGATATGCCATTAAAAAAAAACGAAGGAGAGTACTGAACAGCCATTTCTATAATTACCCGTAAAAATCGTATCCCATCTTTTAATGGATTTAGCTTGGACTCTCCAACACGTTCTTCATACGACATCGGAATCTCTCCTATCTTTAATTTTTTATTAAAAATAGCCCGGGCACTCATTGCAGGAGTGAAATGTAACCCATCCGGTAAAGGATATAATTCTTTGAGTGCAGAACGCCTGATAACCCTCATCCCGCTTGCCGTATCTTGTACCGACACCCCGGAAAGTATCCGCAGCAAAAGCGCAAATAAAACATTACCGAACCTCCTGATTAATGGCATTTTGCTTTCCGTCCCCAGTCGAGATCCAAGAACGACATCTAAGTCTTTTTCTTTTAACTCATTGATTAAATCAATAAAAAAAAGCGGATCACATGTGCCATCAGCATCCAAAAATGATACTAATTCCGTATCAAATTGGGCAAACCCCAGCTTGATAGCCGCACCATAACCTTTATTCTTTTCATAACTGATTAAATCTATTCCATCTATACTTGCTGCGATTACAGGAGTACTATCTGTAGAGCCATCATTGACTACAACAATGTGCACCTGATCTATCCCTGCTCTTTCGATAATCAGCGGCTTCGCGGCCAAAGCTCTTTCGCAAATGGCTCGTATCGCCTTTTCTTCATTTAAAGCAGGAATAACAATAGTGAGATTCATTGGATTTATTTTTATTTTTTAACTAAGTCTCTCTTCATACGCCTCAGCCATCCCCCCAATAAAACAAGCGCCAGAAGCCACGATACAGCGGTTGCGATAGCAGCGCCTGCAATGCCTTGGGAGGGGATCAGGAGCAGGTTGAGCAATAGATTGCACAGCGTGGAGGCAGCTACGATCCAGGTGTGGATAATCGGGCGGCCCATCTGGTTGGGGGCGTAAAATAAAAAATGGTAAGGGGCAGACAAGTACAGCCCGGCCATCAGGATGGCAAAGGGCAAACCGGCAAGCCGTAGCCCGGGGTTGCCAAACAGCCACTCCGCAATATCCGGAAAAAGGGCGACTGCCAGTAAAGCGGGGACTAAAAGCAACAGGTACCCGTAGAGGACGGTTTTCCGGATCAACTGTCCCAGTGCCTTTGTTTTTCGCTCAAAATATAAGCGCCCAATTTCAGGGGAAAGCTGGTCGCGTACCAGTCCGGTGACCTGGTTCAGCCCTTCGGCGACCATCGCTGCCACCGAGTATAGCCCCACCTGAAAAGGCTCTGCGAGATAGGTCAGCATGAAAATATCTACCCGTACCGCGAGCTCCTGGACCATACCTCCGGGAAGGGCTTTTAACGAATGGCGGATGACGCTGCTTTCGCGCCAGGAAAAAACAATCGGACGGAGCGTCCATACGGTCGAAAAATATGTCCTGGTAAACCGGAAGACGACACTTGCGACAATCAGCAGTAAAATGGCCTCGCATATCCAGAAAACATGCCCAAGCCATATCGGGGGCAACCCTGCCAGCGCCATTGCCGCTAATAAGGCAAGCAGTAAAAGATAGCGAAGCCCCTGCAGGGAAAAATAGCTGTTGATATGGTTTTGTGCATTCAGAAATGCCAATAAATTCTTATTGATACAGAAAAATGGTATCCCGAGGGAGGAGGCAAGGATCATCCTGGCGGTATCGGCATTCGCACCAAAAATGCCCGGGAATATTCCGTGCAATACAAAAGACAGGATGATGATACCGGCAGCACCTAAAAGGGCAAGGATATTAGCGGTACACGATATGCGCCAAGCCCTTTCGGGATCCAAGGTATCCAGAGGCGCCGAGAAAAAATGCAGGACGGCCAGGTAGGTCCCCAGACTACCCACCTGGGCGCACACCAGGTAAAAGGCCATGGCGCTGTTGAACTGACCCAGCACCTTTACGTCATAGAATCGCCCGATAAGAATATGGATCCCTACACCGCTCAGGCCAAGTACCAGAAAACTTGCGATGGGGATACCCTGCTGTTTCAGCCACTTAATGTCCACTACTAAGCGTTCAGGCGATTAGGGAAATACCTAAACAGTCCACCGGTTTTCTACGAATGGCATTTTGTCAATCGTCTGAATCACCGCAAGGGGATCCAGGCCAATGGTTTCGCAGTACCATTGCAAAGAGGCGTAGCGCGGCCTATTGTCTGCTTCGATTAGCCGCAGACCTTCCTCCCGGGTGATTTGCCCTTCTCGGATCTGGTTGCTCCGCATCGGCTCCGACTCGCTGAACCCTGCAAGGGAATAATAAATATAGTTGTAAAAAGCGGCTGTACCGTCGCCTATGCGCCAGGAAGAATCGGTATCCGGCGAAAGTTCGAAGTTGTACTCGGAAATAATATGGTCCTGGACTTCTTTTTCATTCCAGGGGTAATATTTAAAAAACAAATGATAGTTGTGTTCGGCGAAGTAATACGCAAAATATGCAAATGCCGTATCGGGGATGGAATCGTTCAGATAGCCTGGATTGCTCAGAAATTGCTTTCCATAATGCGCAATCATTTTTGCCTGTTGTGCAAAATTGAGTCCATAAAACCGCCTGTCGTTAAACCGCCGCCTGTTTACCCCGCAAAAGCCTTCCTTGAAATCATTGTTCTCAAACTCGTTCATCCCAAAGAAAAGGGAATCAATCCCTAACTTTTGGGCGAGGGTGTTTGCATGGGTAAAAAACATTTTATCCCCTGCCATAAAGAGCGGGATTACCCCCAAATCCGGATTTTTCAACCAGGTACGGACATTCTTGCGGACGTAAGACCTTTTTTTGCGGATGTCGGCGCTGATCACAATATGCTCTACCCCAAGGGCCTGGCATAAGCGGGATTGGTTGCGGCGCGCAAGGTCGGTGACGAGGCCCCAGTCGTAACTATAGGCGACCGGGTTAAGCCCTAATTCCCGCTTCACCTTGGACAAAATAAAGGTACTGTCCCTGCCCCCGGACAGGGGTACGATACAATCGGCCCGTCCATTGGCGGAGCGGATGCGGTCGGCCAGCTGAAACAAGTCTGCTTTAGGCCGCATCTCAATGGGCATGTACGTCCGGCAATGATTGCAGATCCCTTGTTCGTCAAAAGCTATGAATGGGTGGGTCTCCGGCAGGAGGCATTTCCTGCAGCGCCGCAAACGCCCTACCCGCTCCGCGATGGTATCCAGGCGCCGCAGATGGGCCTCCGAACGCAGATACGCTTGCAGCGGGCTGGACAAGTGCAGTACGGGAAGCGGTGCGTTCATTTCCCGGGACCTTGCCGAAGCAGGTATCCCCTCCCAGGCCGTTTGTTTACCTCCCGATATTTCCGAGGCGTCAAAGTAAATGATGGATAAGGGAGCGTGCGCCTGGACAGCAGGAATATTATCTTTCCCCTTGATTTTGTGCAGAACGTCCTCCAAGGTAAGCCGCTCAGAAGAAAAGAGCGTCCCCCATGCTGTATCTGCCGTATAGAGGGAACCGGTATTCGTAAAAAGTACGAGCTCGCCCAATGCCGTAATCAGCGCGACAGAAGCAGCGCCCTCGATCTGATCGTTCATCCGGATAATTGCTGCTTTCCATGCCTCCCTACGCCCTAAGCCCGTAGCAAGCTGCCGCTCAAGTTCCCGTTCGATCGCCAGGAACAACACCTCGGTATCGAGCTGACTTTTCGGCGTAACCCCATAATACGCGGCCAGGGGTTCCGTATTGCAGATAATCCCATTGTGTACCCCGATCATATCCCCCACCTGCACGGGCTGGTTGTTTTGTGCATCTTCTGCAGCGCCATTCGTCGCCAGACGGGTATGGCCGATCAGCATTTGTACCGCATTTTCCCCCTTAAACGTCTGTTCGGCTACCTGCTTGAGTAATGTCTGCCATATTCCCTCCTTCAGTGCTACCGAAAAACTGTTTGGGCTTTTGACCGCCGTAAACGGGGCAAAAGCAGCAAGCCCGGAGGCATCTTTTCCCCTGGTCTCCGAGAAATATCCAAGGGTTTTGATTATCGCATTTATTTTTTCAGGGCTGATTGCATCCGAGCGGACAGCCCGGATGCCAAAGATTCCACACATTGTTGTTGGTTTAAATGAACAGACTTAACAGAAGGATTCATCTGGCAAATAATTACCTGCTTTTATCACTCCTACAAACGCCGGGCCCTCACCGTCGCATAACGATTGGAAAATCCAAATAACAGCGTTGACCAAATCCGCTTTACGAGACTTCCGGGATGGCTCACATACCACCATAATATATTTTTCCTCAGATTTGAAGCGCGTTTTTCGCGACCGGTAATGATAGAGATAAGCGAAAATGGCTGGATCTGAATAAATTTTTCTTCGACCTCAAACCCTGTGTCTTTCAGAAGTTTCAGAAAAGAACCAAGGGTAAAATCTGTCAGATGATGTGGATTGGCATCAACTGATGGTGTAATGGGGACGGAGGCGATCAATATTCCACCAGGCCGCAGTAAATCGTGGAAGTGCGATAATAACTTATCGGGATATGGCACATGTTCGATAGTTTCCAGGGAAACAATACAATCGAATTTTTGCGCTCTTCTAAAGGAATAGAGATCGGCTTCAAAAAAGCTGATTTTTTCATTTTGATACCGCTCCCGGGCGTACGCAATGGATAAGGGGTCTATATCTACTGCACTTACGCTGTGCACGCGCGGATGCTCTGCGATTATACGGGCGCCGTATCCCACGCCGCAAGCCGCATCCAGAACGTCCCCATATACATGATCTTTTGCAAACATATAGCGCTCCAGGTGGATCTTGTATGTTTCCATGCCCGTAGCTTCATCCGGTGCAAGCTGATCCGGAACTATGCGCTCCAGAGTGTTATAGTCCATATTCGCCATTAAAAGATTGATTCGAAATTATAGTTTCCGATGTGTATATCAGACTTGTTGCGATGGGCCGGTATAGGCGGAAAATACCTTGTTTTTCATCCATACAAAGGCTTTCTGCAGGAACATCGCCCGGTTCCACGAATAAAAAAGTATCGCGTGGTGAACAGCCAGCCGTTTTAGACTGCAACCATCCAGCCCCAATGCACTTATTCCTGCTCATCCCCCGGATAGACGTAATTTTGGTACCGCAGACGTACCAGTAATTCGATCATTACCCCCTGCAAAAAAACGATTAGGGCCGTCAAAAGTAGCAGTGCACTTCCGACCGTAATCCCTTCTCCGATCAGGGCAAACGGGATGC
This sequence comes from Saprospiraceae bacterium, assembly GCA_049315745.1. Taxonomy (GTDB): domain Bacteria; phylum Bacteroidota; class Bacteroidia; order Chitinophagales; family Saprospiraceae; genus JADJPL01. Next base: position 8,013 of record JBMOJO010000162.1, read on the forward strand.
CCCATATCGCTCCTGCCACAAAGAAAATCATCCCCAATGTACTGAAAAATTTAAAGGGGATAATATTCACGACCAGGAAGGCAATTTCAGAAATCGTATAAACGGCGGTCCGCCAGTTGATCGTAC
>JBMOJO010000466.1:0-1845 GCA_049315745.1 Saprospiraceae bacterium
CTCAAAATATAATTCGGCGCGAAGCGCCGTAAAAAACCTTTTTACACAACCCCAGTATTATTATAAGAGATACGTCATTTTCGCGATTTTGCTTTGCAAAATCACGAAAATGACGTATCTCTGAAGAGAATTTTTCGCCCCCCACAGGCGGGGTCTCTCAAAAAACATGCTAACGCAAAGCTCCAAAAAAGTGCTTTATCACAAAGACTTAATATTCAATAAAATGAAAATCAATAGAATTGTTTTTATTTTAATACTGCTATTGAGCAAGGCCGGCATATTGATAGCCCAGTCAACCACACAGGTCAATATCGTAGGCGCGATGCGCAACGTGATGTGGAAGGGCCAACTCTCCGGCACTATCCAACTCGATACCATTTCGGTCAGACAGCATCTGTATGGCTTGGGGCCGGTCGAGTATCTCGCAGGCGAGATCCTCATTCTGGACGGAAAGTGCTACCGCTCCACCGTTATTTCCAAGGAAGCTATGCAGGTAGAAGAGACGTTCGCCATCAAAGCCCCCTTTTTTGGGTATGCCCACATCCCAGAATGGGCCGAACAACTCCTGCCCGACAGTATCCAAACTATTTCGCAACTCGAACAATACCTCGACAGGATTACCCAATCCGCTCCGAGACCCTTTATGTTCAAACTTTCCGGCAACGTAGAAAGCGCGGTCATCCATATCGTAAATCTTCCCAAGGGTACTAAAGTGTCTTCCCCGGAGGAGGCGCATCAGGGGAAAACGAGCTATTTGATTAAATCGGAGCCATCCGATATTCTCGGATTCTTTTCTACCGAGCACAAATCTGTTTTTACGCACCATGATACCCTTCTTCACCTCCACCTCATTACCGCCGACCGCAAAAAAATGGGGCATTTGGATGATTTGACTTTGCAGAAAGGCGCAGTGCGTTTGTTTTTGCCAAAGGGATAAACGTACAAAAAGTCTTTTGCCGCCTTCGGCAATAGAATATTCTTTTGGGGTAAAAGTCCGGTATTGGCGCTTCGCACCAAATTATATTTGGATGGAGACATCTTTTTCATGATTTCGCTTCGCAAAACCAGAAAAAGATGTCTCCATCCAAAGAATGTAAGGTTGTGTCAAAAGTCTTTTCACGGCGCTTCGCGCCGAATTATGTTTTCTGAGACACATCATTTTCATGATTTCGCGAAGCGAAATCATGAAAATGATGTGTCTCAGAAAAGAATATTTTGCCGCCGGAGGCGGTAAATATAGTAAGCGGTAGCCTCCTTTTTCAAAGCAAATGACCATGATAAAAACCAAAAACGACGAGTCCGTCTTTCGTGAAAAACAATCTTTTCGGCAATGGTGGTTACGGATCATCCTGTTTCTCCTAAACGCCATGTGCCTGTTTACAGCAATCTGGCAGCTCAGTGGAAGAAAACCGATTGGCGATAACCCCATCAGCAACGGCGGTATCTTATTTGTGACGGGGATCGTCATACTTCTTACAACGTTTATATACAGCATCCACCTCGACACGCGGATTGGAGCAGACGGTATCTCCGTCCGCTTTTATCCCTTTCACCTGACCTTTAAGCATTACCCCTGGGCGCGCATTTCCAAGGTCTATGTCCGCCGCTATTCCGCCCTTTGGGAATACGGGGGCTGGGGGCTGCGAACGGATTTTTTCGGAAGGGGCGAAGCCTTTAACGTTTCGGGCAACTACGGCCTGCAGTTGGAATTTACCGGCGGAAGGAAACTGCTCATCGGCACCCAGCTGCCAGAAGAATTGGAAAGCGCATTGAAAAAATTGGAGGACCTAAAACGCACACCACAACAGATATAAGACCTGCCTCGCAGGAGTTTCGGCGCTTCGC
>JBMOJO010000467.1:0-1845 GCA_049315745.1 Saprospiraceae bacterium
CTGATTTTGCTTCGCAAAATCAGGAAAAAGATGTCTCCATCCACATATAATTTGGCGCGAAGCGCCATAAAAAGACTTTTTGCACAACCTCGCAGCCCAAACCTTATTTCACGCTACTATTGCCTAAGATTCAACATAATATCCCTGAAGCTTTCGATGCCGGACTGTAAATTCTCGATGATCTCTTCTGCAAGGATATCCGGGTCCGGAAGGTTATCGAGGTCGGTAAGGCTTTTGTCTTTTATCCAGGTGATGTCTAAGCTGGTTTTATCTCTTTCTACAATATCGGCATAGGTGAATTTGCGCCATCTCCCTTCCGGGTTCGTTTCAGGATGATAGGTTTCGGTGCGCTTATAGACATTTTCGGCATTATAGCAGTTGATGAAGTCTTGTAAATCTTCGAATTTTAATGGATTCTTTTTTAAGGTGAAGTGAATATTGGTCCTGAAGTCGTAGAACCAAATATCCTTCGTCCAGGGGTCTTTTGAGGCGGGTTTGTTGTCAAAGAATAGGACGTTGGCTTTTACGCCTTGCTTGTAAAAGATGCCGGTTGGCAGGCGCAGTATGGTGTGCAGGTTTGTGGTGTCCAGTAATTTCTTGCGCACGGTTTCCCCAACGCCGCCTTCAAACAATACATTATCGGGCAGTACGACGGCAGCTTTACCATCCGTTTTGAGCATGGTTTTGATATGCTGCATGAAATTGAGCTGCTTGTTGCTGGTGGTTACGTAAAAGTCCTGTCGGTTATAGGTGAGGTCTTCGGAATCTTGCTCACCTTCCTCATTGGTGAAGGTCATGCTGCTTTTCTTTCCAAAAGGCGGGTTTGCCAGTACATAATCTACCCGGTAGCCAGGATCTGAAATGAGTGCATCTGCGGGCGAAATATGGCTATCACTTTCAAAGTCACCAATGTTGTGCAAAAAGAGGTTCATTAATGCCATTCTCCGGGTACTCGCCACGATCTCATTGCCATAAAAGGTCTTCATCTTCAGAAACTGTTTCTGCTCTTTATTCAGCGCGTAGTTGGCCGGGTTGGCGATGAAGTCATAAGCGGCTAAAAAGAACCCTCCTGTGCCACATGCAGGGTCCGCTATGGTTTTCATGGGCTCGGGACGGATACATGCGACGATGGCCCGTATCAGTGCCCGTGGTGTAAAGTATTGGCCTGCCCCACTCTTGGTATCTTCTGCATTCTTCTCCAAAAGCCCTTCGTATATCTTTCCTTTGATGTCGGCCCCCATCATGCTCCATTGCTCTTTATCAATCATGTCTATGAGCTTAAAGAGCTTTGCTGGGTCTTGGATTTTATTCTGGCTCTTGGTGAAAATCTGACCTAAAAACCCTCTGGCATTGGCGAGTTCGCGTAGGGTGTTCGTGTAGTGTATCTCCAGCTCTGCACCTCGTTTATCTATCAGCGCCTGCCAGTTATAAGCGGCTGGAATGGGCAGGGGCCTGTTGTGGGGCGGCTTGCTGAACTCATCTGCCATTTTCAGGAATAGCAGATAGGTGAGCTGCTCCAGATAGTCCCCATATCCTACCCCATCATCCCGGAGGACGGTAGAGAAGCTCCATACTTTGCTGATGATACTGGACGTATTGTTGATTTCTGTGCTCATGTTACGCTTTTTCTTGGTTGGTTCTGGTTTTCTTTGCCGGCTGCGCCTGTGTTCTTTCAGCCTGTATGCGCGCTAATAAAACACCTGCCGGTTCATCATTGGGGTCCTGTGGCACCAGCTTACCCTCAAAGGCTTTTTTGAGGATGCTCTGGCGAAGGGCTTCCGCTTGTTGGAGGCTTTGGGCAATGCTTTCTTCTATTTTGTCGCAGACGGAGAGGCGGGATTCGAT
>JBMOJO010000468.1:0-1838 GCA_049315745.1 Saprospiraceae bacterium
ATTGATTTTGCTTCGCAAAATCAATGAATCAAGCTCGGTTTCAATATAAAATTCTGCCGCCGCAGGCGGCAAAAGACTTTTTACACAACCTCACCAAATAAAATCCTTCGCGGCGAAGCCACGAACACCCCTGGCAAATAGGCTTCATTAGGATAATCAAATCAGTAAATCATTGGATATGCGAATATGTCGCAAGCTGTAAAAATTCCCAACGCGAAACGTAAATATTTCATATAGAATAATGCTCTAAGATTGTTTAGTGCCCCCAAATAGAAACTAATTGGATTTGCTTCTTCCCCGAAGCTACAGCTTTATCCGAAAAGTCTTGACACGCGTCCGGGAATTGGGATCAACGCTGGTAGTAGAAAGCAGCAAACCTTCGGTATCCCTTTCCAGGATCGGGAAGCCGCTGGAACGAGCGGCGCTGGTTGACAGCAAGTCAATGGCAGGATAGGATTTCCCGCCGACAGTAATTTTGCGCATCCGGATTACGGCCTGACCATCCCGTTGTTCCATCCAAGTGACGGCGGCAGTTTTTGCATCCAACCATTCAACGTCCACCCGACCGATAGGGATTCCTTCATTAACCCGGATAGCCCTTCCAAAGGTTTTGCCATTGTCCCGACTGAAACAGGCCTGCACCCGGGACTTACCTTCTGGGGAGCTGAACCATACGACAGCTAACTGTTTTTCCAAGCGATCTATCGCCGGCCCGTTTACCGGGCAGCCTGCGATCAGCCATTTGTCGCGGTATAAGGGGTAGGGAGTGCTCCAGTTCCCATTTTCTTCCCGCACAACATAGATATCGCGTATTTCCTCATCTGAGCGATCTCGATAGACCACCACCGCGCCATCCGGCCCGATGACTGCATCCGTCTGGCAACAGTCGCAGACCTTACCATCCAGTTCCTCGTCGCCGAGGATTTTTCCAGTATCATCGAAAACCGCGCTGCGCAGGGACATGTTGCCATGGTGGCCTTCATGCCCTGCATCCTCCGCATGGCCGCCCTCCATTTTGGTGTGCCGCCCGTCCAGCCAAACAGCCCGCATACGACCAGGCCCAATCGGGGCAAGGGTTACAAAACCGTGTTCTGCAGCGATACGATCCCTATGGAGTATCATCGAAGGGCTCCACGCCTTACCGCCATTTTGGGAAAACGATAGTCGAACGTCATAGTCAAAAGTACCCATTGCACTTTTTTGCAGCCAGTGTGCTACTATCTTCCGGCCATCAGAGCCCGGAAAAACAGCAAGCGAAGGGAAGTCAGCCCAGTTGACAAACCAGTTATTGCCGCGGGCAATTTCCATCGCGGGAGCCCATACCCCTTTATCGAGCCAGGAACAATAAAGCACATCGGTACTATCGTCGCTATATTCTACCCAGGAAAGCCATGCCACCCCCCGGTCATCAACAAAGAGGTTACTCTCGCCGCCTTCCCGGCACGGAGAAGGGATCTCCACAATATCGGGGGAAAACATCTGCTGCCCGGAGGCAAAAAAAGGTGCAAGGGCGAGGAATATCCAGATTAGTAATTTCATAGCCGATGATATTGCTCAAAGTTAGCCCCATTTTTTTGCTTCACAGGATTTTTCACATAAAATGTATCGCTTTGCCAAGGTCCAGCTTAGTCAGGCCCCTAACCTCAACTGCTTCAAATTGAATTTTCGGATTAATGTGCTGTTGAAACCTTTGAAGATGCTGTCCGCAGATAAACACCACCTCCTGTACTACATCCCCAACAACACAATCTCCTTATCGTCCACGACATGCGTTTCGCGGCGCATGCGCTGTTCCCAGGGCAGTTCTTCGGAGGACTTTTTTTCGAACAGCACCAGGT
>JBMOJO010000163.1:0-8072 GCA_049315745.1 Saprospiraceae bacterium
AAAGCCGGAGTGGGGGCTGTAATTTTTGTTCCTCCAGCTGAAGCTGGAGGCTATTGAAGGGGCCTCTTTTTACAAAATGCTGAATAGGAATTGAATAGGGGGTTGTGTAAAAAGGTTTTTGCCGCCTACGGCGGCAGAATATTCTTCTGAGCGGCACGTCATTTTCACGATTTCGCGAAGCGAAATCGTGAAAACGACGTGTCTCTCAAAACATCATTCGGCGCGAAGCGCCGTAAAAAACCTTTTTACACAACCCCCTATTCAAGGGTCTTCTTTTTACAAAATGCTGAATAGGAATTGAATGGGAATGGGCTGCAGCCCATTCACTTGATTACACCGAAATTTCAGTCTTTTGCCCAAAACCTATAGCAGTGAAGTATAAACAGATACGAATGGGCTGTTAATTGATTGAAGGGTACAGTGGGGTGGGGTAGCGGGCTAAAATTGCCAAAAAAAGCTATTTTTGCCAAAAAAACATGCTGCGTCAAAACTGGTGGAAGGCCCTTGCGGTCATACTGTTGGCCTATACGATCATTGCCGGGATGCTGATGCCCCTAAAGCCCGGCATTGTCCGGGCCGAGCCGTCCTCTGCGCGTGCGGGGACTGAGCTGCAGCTCGAAGTACAGGGCTATAACACACGTTTCACGGCCGGGGGCGCGGCCTTGCGGGCCTGGTTGAAGGCAGAAGACGGCAGCGCGATTTCCGCTACGGCCATCCGGACGCTGGACGACAAGCGCCTTTCCCTGAAGTTTTCCCTTCCCCTGTATTTGCCCGTTGAAGCGCAGGTCAAGGATATGGCTTTATTGCTCGACGATCCGGTCAACGGGGCGATTGTCCTCCCTTCGGCGGTGTTCATTACCCAGGCGGCAGCCGATGTCGAAAAGGGGCGGGCATTATGGGGCGGCGCGCAGATTGCGGGACTGCACGAAGTGCCGGGCTTTCACTACCCTTTTCGCAATATCCTGAAAGAGACCATCCGGAATACCTATTTTCATGTACCCTTGTGGTTTGCGATGCTCTTCCTCTTTCTTTATTCAATGCTCAGCAGCATACGGTACCTGCGGCACCAGGACGAAGATGCCGATGCCCGTGCCAAAGCGCTCACTTCGACGGGCATTCTCTTCGGGTTGCTCGGGCTCGTCACCGGCGCTATTTGGGCGAAAAATACCTGGGGGGCTTACTGGAGCTGGGACGTCAAGCAAAACATGACCGTCATTGCCCTGTTGATCTATATGGCTTATTTTATCCTGCGCGGTGCTTTTGAAGACCAGGATAAAAGCGCGCGGCTTGGGGCAGTGTATAATATCTTCGCCTTTGGTGCCCTTGTCCCGCTGATTTATGTCGTCCCCCGGCTTACCGACAGCCTGCACCCGGGCGCGGGGGGCAACCCGGCTTTTGGCAGTGAGGATTTGGACAATACCATGCGCATGGTATTTTACCCGGCGATTCTCGGATGGACCCTCCTCGGTTTCTGGATTGCTTCCCTGGCATATCGGGCCGAAAGGCTTCAGCGTATTTCCGCTTTTTGAAATTTTCTATTGAAAATTTAACAATTTCGTGATAAATGTTTTAAAATAAAATCCGAATTTTGATCTGTAAAAAATAAAAAATGGCTATCAGGCTTTTGCTGCGCGTATGTGCAACCCTCTTGCCGTTGATCGGCGCCCATCCCCTTCATGCACATTCCAACGATCCGGATTTCATGCAGCGCATTGGAAAGATGTATGTCGTTGTGGCAGTTGTCCTGGCCGCATTTGCCGGGATTGTGCTGTTCCTGCTGTACCTCGACCGCCGGCTCACCAAGTTAGAAAACCAAATTAAAGCAGATGAGTGACCAAATTATGAGCTTTTTCGCCAGTGTCGAACATTACTTCGACAAGGCGGCCCCGCTGACCGGGATCAACCCTGGTCTGTTAGACCACATCAAGTCCTGTAACTCCGTATTCCGGATGAACTTCCCAATTAAAATCGGCAAGGAATTGCGGGTGATTGAGGCGTACCGGGTGCAGCACAGCCACCACCGCACGCCGACGAAGGGGGGGATCCGCTACAGCAACCACGTGAACCAGGACGAAGTGATGGCCCTCGCCGCCCTGATGACGTATAAGTGCGCCCTTGTGGACGTTCCCTTCGGCGGGGCAAAGGGGGGGGTGAAAATCAACCCCTGGGAATACCCCGTAGAAGTCCTTGAGCAGGTGACCCGCCGTTACACTTTTGAATTAATCAAGCATAACATGATCGGCCCGGCCATTGACGTGCCGGCGCCCGACTACGGTACCGGCGCCCGTGAGATGGCCTGGATCTATGATACTTACCGCGCTTTCAAGGGGAGCGACATAGATGCCGCCGGCTGCGTGACTGGAAAACCCGTCCATCAGCAGGGCGTACGGGGCAGGGAAGAGGCGACGGGGCGCGGCGTATTTTATGGTATCCGCGAATGCTTCAGTGTCGCAGAAGACCTCAAGCCACTCGGGCTTTCTCCCGGATTGGAAGGCAAGACGATGGTCATCCAGGGCTTGGGCAACGTCGGCTCGTTCACCGGGATGATCGCTTCGGAAGAGGGCGGGGTGAAGATTATCGGGATTGGCGAAGTGGAAGGGGGGATATACAAAGCCGATGGCATTGATATCCGCGAAGCGATCCGTATCCGCAAGGAGACGGGCTCGCTGCTCAACTATCCCGGTGCGACCATCATCCCCAAAGAAGACCGCGACAAGGTACTGGAAATCGAATGCGATATCCTGGTGCCCGCAGCATTGGAAAGTGTCATCACGCGGCACAATGCAGACCGCATCAAAGCAAAGGTCATCGCCGAAGCCGCGAACGGCCCGATCTCCGCGCTTGCCGGGGACATACTTAACGAGAAGAACATCCTCATCCTGCCCGACATGTACCTCAATGCCGGTGGGGTGACGGTATCTTATTTCGAATGGTTGAAAAACCTCTCCCATACCCGCTTCGGCCGCATGGAAAAGCGCTTCAACCAGTCGCAGTTCGAAGGAATGATCAAGCTGGTGGAGGAATACACCGGAAAATCCATCAACGGCCAGGAAAGGGCAATGATCGCACGCGGTGCCGACGAAATTGACCTCGTCCGCTCGGGTCTGGAGGAGACGATGATCACCGCGTACCATGCCATCCGGAATACGCTGAAGTCGAACGACAAGATCCAGGATATGCGCACCGCCGCCTTTGTAACCGCTATCCTTAAAATTTCAAACGATTACGAATCCCTGGGGATTTGGCCATAGCGGAGTCGTGTGAAAATAATTTGCCGCCTTGGGCGGCGAAATTTTGTATTTAAACCGCGCTTGGTTCATGGATTTTTCGAAGCGAAATACATGATCAAGCGCAGTTTAAAATTGCGATTTGGCGTGCGGCGCAAAAAAAAGACTTTTTACACCATTTCGGACTCTAAGGTTTGCTGTGGGTGAAATGCCGCTTGTTTTTTCCCATGCGCCGCGTTTGGACAACCCATGCGGTATTCGGGACAAAAAATTTAATTTCGTCAAACCGGATATCCCTGCATATTTGTTCTTTCAAAAAAATCAATTATTGAACAATTCCACCGGGTTACCTGTTTTTCGTCAAAATGCGGATTAGATTTGTCTGAAACTTAGAATACAATTTGCTTTTTCATCGTTATTTCCCTATATTGTGTTGTTTTATATTGAATCACGAAAAAGTACGTTCCCATGTCAGAGAAATTGGATAAAACCGATTTGAGGATCCTGAAAATCCTCCAGGAAAACAGTAAGATTACGAACCTCGAGCTATCCAAGAAGGTAGGACTTTCCCCTGCACCGACCCTTGAGCGGGTCAAGAAGCTGGAATCCACCTCGATCATCGAGAGTTACCACGCAAAGGTCAATCCCCAGTCTATCGGCTTGAATGTCAAGACTTTCGTCCTGGTATCGCTGGCCTGGCAAAAAGAAAATGCGTTGAATCATTTTCTTGAAAAAATCAAGGCGATTGACGAGATCGTAGAATGCTATATCATCACAGGGGAGGCAGATTTTCTGATGAAAATCATTTGCAAAGACATCCCGACCTACGAACAGCTCTTGTTCAAGACCCTTTCCCAGATCGAGGAGATCGAGCGCCTGAAAACGCTGATGACGCTCTCGACAGTAAAAGATTCGATGTTAATGCCGTTCAAATACGACTAAAAGTCGGGTTGTGTAAAATTTTTTTCACGGCGCTTCGCGCCGAATTATGTTTTCAGAGAGGTTATGTAATAAATCTTTTGCCGCCTGCGGCGGCAGAATATTCTTCTGAGGGACACGTCATTTTCACGATTTCGCGGAGCGAAATCGTGAAAATGACGTGTCCCTCAAAACATAACTTGGCGCGAAGCGCCGAAAAAAGACTTTTTACACGACCCCTATCAAAAGAATATTTTGCTGCCGCAGGCGGCAAAGTTCCCATCTTCTTCCTGGCCAACGGCCTATTTTCCTATGATTTGGAAGCTCTCCCCCTCCGGCACGTCCTTTGATTCCTACCTTGTCGGTACGATGCATGCGAATACGCACGAGGCTTTTTCCCATATTTCCCCGATCCTTTCCTGTATTGACCAATGCGCGGCTTTCGCGGCCGAATTCCCGCTGGACGGCGACACATCGGCAGGGGGCAATTTGTTACTGCCCCCGGGCACCACGCTTCGGGATTACATCGCTCCCCGGCACTACACCCACCTGCAAAATGCGCTGCTGCGGTATCTGGCGCTCGACCTTGACGCATTCCGACAACTTCTTCCGCTCGTCGTTGCCCAGCACATAGATGCCCTGTTAGTCTCGGGGCCGGAGCGCAACTATCCGCCCCTCGACCTGTATCTTTGGCAGTATGCCGGGCAGCGCGGGAAAGCCTTGCTCGGGATCGAAACCCAGGCGGAGCAGCATGCCATCCTTGCCTCCATCCCCATCAGCGAGCAAGTGCGCAGTCTGGAGCATATTGGCCGCAATCTTCGTGCCCACCGGCGAAAACTGTTGGCCCTGGCACATCTTTACGCTATGGGCGACCACGATCAGCTTTATCGCGCTGCCCGCAGGAGTGCCGGTACGATGCGGAAGAACCTTCTGCTCGACCGCAACGCCATCATGGCCGACCGCATCGCGTCATCTGCACGCCGGCAGCCGACTTGTTTTGCGATTGGCGCCGCCCACCTGGGCGGAGGTAAAGGCGTTTTGCGTTTTTTAAAGGCGAAAAAGGTGAAATGGACTAAAACTACATGAAAAAGAACTATTTTTCATAACACCCATACCTGTTTTTCCCTGAAATTACGTTCGGAATCAGTATCTCCCCGATGGCCTGTTCGAGGCCGTTATGGGAGCGTGCCATGTTTTGTTGTCTCCAATTAATTTTTCCTCAGGAAAATTAACCCTAAAGCTTTGACCATGACCAGACCCTCCAGCCTATCCGAACCGGCTACTTTTATGGAGAAAGTACGTGTGGCCATAACAGCGAACCTCGCCAATGAAAACTTTGGCGTTTCAGGCCTTGCTAAAGGTCTTGGGCTCAGCCGCACGCAGCTTTTCCGAAAGGTCAAAGCTCAAACCGGCCGCAGTGTTGCGGCCTTCATCCAGGAAGTACGCGTCGGGCAGGTCAAGTACCTGCTCGGCGCCACCTCCCTCACCATCGCCGAAATCGCCTGGCAAACGGGATATTCCGAACCCAGTTCCCTCCGCCGCGCCTTTTACCGGCAAACCGGGCAGAAGCCCTCGCATTACCGTCGCGCCCACCGCAGACAGGTGGCTGCCCCATAAGTCGCCCTTCGGCGCTTAGCGGCCAGTCGAACTGCTCCGAAAGATAAAATTTCACCAATACACGACCCAGGCAGCATTTTTTTCGAAAAAAATCCTTCTATGCAACATAATGCCTCTTTTTTTAGCTATTGACAAAATAAATTTGGAATATAATGCCACTTGCATCGAACCAATACTGCAGAAAAGAAATATTCGATTTTGAGGCAGTCTCAAAAGTCGTTATTCGGCGCGAAGCGCAAAATATTATTTTGTGAGACACATCATTTTCCTGATTTCGCGAAGCGAAATCAGGAAAATGATGTGTCTCACAAAACATAATTCGGCGCGAAGCGCCGCAAAAAACCTTTTCACACAACCTCAGAAGAGAAAATTCTGCCGCTGTAGGCGGCAAAAGGCATATTACACAATCCCAGGCTGCATAAAAATTCTTTTCATGGCGCGAAGCGCCAAATAATCTTTTAAGAGACACATCATTTTCGAAAAATCGCGAAGCGAAATTTCGAACATGATGTGTCTCAAAAGAGATAATTCCGCCGCCGCAGGCGGCAAAAAAAACACATAAAGCTAAAACCTGCCGGCAGGGCGCCCCGCTGCCCTGCCGGCAGGTTTTCCCGACCTAAAAACCCATTTCTGAACCTGGCGGACCCCAAGCTATGCGCCCGCCTGAACCCTTTTAACCCTATGAGCCCTGAAAATGTGCAGATGAAGTGGCATGCCCTGTACGTTATGCCGCGGAGCGAAAAAAAAGTAGGCAAATACATTGCCGCCCTGTACCCTGAGGTTGAAGTCTGCATCCCTACGCAGAAGCAGTACCATCAGTGGAGCGACCGCCTGAAACTCGTGGAGGTCGTATTGTTCAGCAGTTACGTTTTTGTGGGGATGCGGCCCCAGTTGCAGCAGAAGATTGTGGAAGTCCCCAACGTCGTCCGTTTCGTCAGCTTCAACAAAACGCCCGTTGTGCTCAGTCCGCGCGAGTTGGCCATCATCCGGCAGATCGGCGACGCCGAATATCCCGTCGAGATCACCCAGCACCCCTTTGCCCCCGGCGATGAAGTCGAGATCACCGGCGGCAAGTTGCGCGGCCTGCGCGGTCGGGTCGTTGGCCTGAACGGCACGGCAAAAATCTTGCTTGCGATCCCCAGCCTGGGCTGTTTCGCCAAAGTCGAAGTCAAGCGCGCGGAGGTACAGCGGACAGGGTAGGGGAGCGGGAGGGATGAAAGTATTTTGGTAAAAATTTGGCATTAAGCGCAAATCGTAAAAAATAATTTTAGCATTTGTTGCTTTTTTAGATTATTACATATATATTTACATCAATAACCCGTATTTTCTTCTGCTTTGTAGGAGCTGGATTTTCTATTGGAATGAGCACAACCTGTGGCTCATGTTGGCTGTGCCTTGTCTGGTGGGGTGGTGAAAAGGGTAAAATTTCCATTCTTAGTTCTGGATGCTATTTCATTAGCCGTTAATCTTCGGCGCTTCGCGCCAAATAATATTTTTCAAGGCGCATCATTTTCGAAATTTCGTGAAGCGAAATTTTGAAAATGATGCGCCTTGAAAAGAAAATTCTGCCGCCGCAGGCGGCGGAAGACTTTTATGCCACTGCGCAAAAGAAAATCCTTTGCGGCGAAGCCGCGGACACCCCTCGTAGATAGGTATATAACGTCATTTACAGAACGAATCGAAGTATTTTTCTGTAAACGCATGGACGAAAAATAGCTTATTTTTCCCACCACGATAATCCATCTTAACAAGTCTAAGAAGAAAACGATAAGAGGAGATGATACTGGGGTTGGCGTAATCGGTCGTGGCATGGGAATGAACGGGGCTGAGATCATTTTTTTTGTATTTTAGTCCAAAGTTTGTACAATGAAATTTGTAGATGTAAGTGGATTTTTTTCATCAAGAATGCAGATGAATTGGAAGTTATGCCCGACAATGTTGATGATGAAGGTTTGAAAGAGGCATACGAAGAAGCTGCGCAACATAATTGGACGAGAGAAGAATACGATGCGTACATATATGCCGGTATTCGCAAGCAAGATGAACGAGGCAGGATCGAACTGGCGGAGAAAAGAGCGGAGGAGAGGAAAATTGTTGAAATGATTTTATCTATAAACGAGGAAGGAATACCCCTCGGTATGATTGCCAAAATTTCGAAAACCGATGAAGAAAGGGTCATTCAAATCATCAATAGTCAATTGAATAGGTAAAAAATCAAAATAGGGCAGTTTTGGCCGTGTTGTTTTTTGTTTTTTGAATGCTGTCCCATTAGCCCTTATGCTTCGGCGCTTCGCGCCAAATAATATTTTT
>JBMOJO010000164.1:0-8071 GCA_049315745.1 Saprospiraceae bacterium
GGATCGGTACTCCAGTGCACATCTACCACCTGCACTGCCCTTAGGTTGCCTTGTGCATCGCCCAGGAATGCCTTGGTGAGCAGGGCCCAGTGCCGGTTGCAACCCTCTTCGTGGGAAGAACTCTGGCGGAGGATTAAAGGCCAGTTCGGCCAGGTGGCAGGGTCGCGCTGCTCCGGCGGACGCGCGAGTACCTCAAGTTGGGTGACGGAAGCAGCGCTATGCCGATTGGAGGTCCCAACACAATCTGCTCCGGTATCCCCTCCACCGATCACGACTACATCCTTGCCTTTTGCATGGAGGGCTCCTTCAGGAAGGGGATCACCGGCAATCCTTCGATTGTTTTGCTCCAGAAAATCCATGGCAAAATGCACTCCCTTTAGCGTTCTTCCCGGTACCTCTATATCTCTTGGAACAGTCGAGCCGCCGCAAAGCAGTACCGCGTCAAAATCCTCGACCAATTCGCTGGCAGGGATATTTTTGCCAATCTCTGCATTGGTGCGGAATCGGATGCCCTCGGCTTCCATCACGGCAATCCTCCTGTTGAGTACCCATTTTTCCAGTTTGAAGTCTGGTATTCCATAGCGCAGCAAGCCGCCGATGCGGTCTTTTCGTTCAAAAACAGTAACCAGATGCCCAGCTTTATTGAGCTGCGCGGCTGCGGCAAGCCCTGCAGGTCCTGAGCCTACCACGGCAACTTTTTTCCCACTTCTGAGCACCGGGGGGCTGGGACGGATCAAACCCAGCTCAAAGGCTTTTTCTGCGATCGTTTTTTCAATATGCTCAATGGCAACGGGTGGTTGATTTATACCGAGCACGCAGGCTGCTTCACAGGGGGCAGGACAAATCCTGCCGGTGAATTCCGGGAAATTATTGGTGCCCTGTAATATCCCGATCGCCTGTATCCAATCCTGGCGATGGACGGCATCATTGAATTCCGGGATAATATTGCCTAGCGGACAGCCGGAATGGCAGAAAGGTACCCCGCAGTCCATGCATCGGGCGGATTGTTCCCGGGTTTTGTCCTCGGGAAAAGCTTCGTAAATCTCCCGGTAGTCGCTAATCCGCTCCTTGGGCGGCCGGGTGGTCGGCAATTCGCGCCGGTATTTCAAGAATCCTTTTGGATCAGCCATGAGCTTGAGTGATTATTATTTTGTAACTATTTAACAGGTCATTGCCCCGAGAAATAATAGAGGTTGTGTAAAAAGGTTTTTTACGGCGCTTCGCGCCGAATGATGTTTTGAGAGACACGTCATTTTCACGATTTCGCGAAGCGAAATCGTGAAAATGACGTGTCTCTCAGAAGAATATTCAGCCGCCGAAGGCGGCAAAAACCTTTTTACACAACCTCAAAATCCTTCGTGGCGAAGCCGCGGATACCCTTAACATACAGGTACGTTGTTTTAATGAATTCTATGCGTTTTGCTTCGCCTTTCCCACCTTTTCACCTTGATGGGATACGCCTTTTTTCTCCAAAACCGCTTTATAATCCCGTGGCATCACTTTGATGAAATACTGCCGGTTGTTCTGCCAATGTTCTAACAAGATTTCTGCCCGTTTACTTCGGGTAAAATCCAGGTGACGGGTTATCATGTCCCGGAGGAGCTGGAAATCTGCCTCCGTCAGGGGCTCCAGGTCGGCCATTTCATCGTTGAACAAGCCTGGCAATTGCACCTCCGGGTCATAGACAAGGGCAATGCCTCCGCTCATTCCCGCAGCGAAATTCTTTCCGGTGGCCCCCAACACCACGACGGTCCCTCCGGTCATGTACTCGCACCCATGGTCGCCAAGGCCTTCTACCACTACATTGGCCCCGGAATTGCGCACGGCGAAGCGCTCGCCGGCCATTCCGCAGATGAAGGCTTCCCCTGAGGTGGCGCCATATAGGGCCACATTGCCAATAATGATGTTTTCATGAGCAGCGAAGCGGCTGCTCCGGTCGGGCATGACGATCAGACGCCCCCCGGAAAGGCCTTTCCCGAAGTAGTCGTTGGATTCCCCTTCCAGGGTAAATTGGAGGCCGGGCGCACAGAAGGCGCCAAAACTCTGCCCCGCTGAACCCCTGAAACGCAGGTTGATATGCCCGTCCGGCAAGCCTTTTGCCTGGTAGCGCAGGGAGATCTCGTTGGAAAGCATGGCGCCGACGGCACGGTCGGTATTGCGAATCGTGAAACCGGCCTCTACGGCGTGGCCGCCTTCGAGTGCCGGCAATGCTTGCCGGAGAAGGGTCTTGTCCAGAACGGCGTCAATGCCGTGATCCTGGGCAAGTTGATGGTATTGCCCGACGCTTTCTTCAGCAGGTTCTTTATATAGGATTGGGCTCAGGTCGAGTTCCTTGTATTTCCAGTGGGACAGGTCCTGCCGCAGCTTGAGCATCTCCACCCGACCGACCATTTCGTTGATGGTGCGGAAACCAAGTTCGGCCATGATGCTGCGCAGGTCTTCGGCCTGAAAGGTGAAAAACTGGATGATGTGCTCCGGCGTGCCGGTAAAGCGCTTGCGCAGTTCGGGGTCTTGGGTGGCGATGCCTACCGGACAGGTATTGAGATGGCATTTGCGCATCATAATACAACCTTCAGCTACCAAAGCAGCCGTGGCAATACCCCATTCCTCTGCACCGAGCAGGGTAGCTATGGCGAGGTCCCGTCCGGTGCGAAGCTGACCGTCCGTTTGGAGTACTACCCGGTCGCGCAGTTTGTTGCGCACGAGGGTTTGATGGGTTTCGGCCAGACCGAGTTCCCAGGGAAGTCCGGCATGGCGGATGGAGGTCAGCGGGGAGGCGCCGGTACCACCGTCATGGCCGGAAATGAGGATGGCATCTGCATGGGCTTTAGCGACTCCGGAAGCAATAATCCCGACCCCGGCTTTTGAAACGAGCTTGACATTAATCCGCGCGCGGGGATTGGCATTTTTAAGGTCAAAGATGAGCTGGGCCAGGTCTTCAATGGAATAAATATCATGGTGGGGCGGCGGGGAGATTAATCCTACCCCTGGGGTGGAATGCCGCACCCTGCCGATCCACTCATCTACCTTATGTCCGGGCAACTGCCCGCCTTCTCCGGGTTTAGCCCCCTGGGCCATCTTGATTTGCAGCTCGTCGGCATTGCTGAGGTAGTAACTCGTCACGCCAAAACGACCTGATGCCACTTGCTTGATGGCGGAGCGCTCCAAGTCGCCATTGGGTTTTGGTTCGAAGCGGATGGCATCTTCGCCGCCTTCGCCGCTATTGCTCTTCGCGCCGATCCGGTTCATAGCGATGGCAAGGGTAGTGTGGGCTTCGTGCGAGATAGATCCGAAGGACATCGCCCCTGTGGCAAAGCGCTTCAATATTTCCCCTGCCGGTTCCACTTCTGCAACAGGGATAGGTTTTCCCCTGCGGAAAGTCAGTAAGCCCCGGAGGGTCATCGCCTGTTCGGACTGCCGGTTGATGAGCTCGCTGTATTTTTTATACGCTTCAGCATCGTTTTTACGGGCAGCAAGCTGGAGCAGGTGGATGGAGGACGGGTTAAAGAGATGGGCTTCTCCGCGCTGTTTCCACTGATATATTCCACCCGGTTCGAGGTGGGTATTCAGCCGCCCCTGCTCCGGATAGGCAAGCCGTTGTCGGACGAGGACTTCAGCGGCAATTCCATCGAAACCCAGGCCTTCGATTCGGGAGACGGCACCTTTAAAACATTTTTCGGTTACCTCTTCTGCCAGGCCGAGAATTTCAAAGATTTGTGCTCCTTGATAAGATTGCAGGGTAGAAATGCCAATTTTCGACATAATCTTGAGGATGCCCTTATCTACGGCCTTGTTGTAGGTAGCAACCAGTTTTTCGAGGGGGTAAGTGGTGCGCAGGGCCTGGGTACGGCGCAGCTCGGCAATCGAGGCATAGGCCAGGTAGGGGTTGATGGCACTTGCGCCAAACCCGATCAAGGTAGCAAAATGGTGCGTTTCGCGTGCATCCCCAGTTTCGACGACGAGAGCGGTCTGGCTGCGCAGGCCCTCGCGGATGAGGTGGTGGTGAACTGCCCCAACGGCAAGCAGGGAGGGTATTGGGGCATGGTTGCTGTCGGCGTTGCGGTCGGAAAGCACGAGGATATTTGCCCCATTGCGGGTAAGGTCTTCTGCTGCGGCGCAGATATGTTCGATGGCAGCTTTCAGGCGGCCTTTTTGTCCGTCGGAGCGGAACAGGATATCAATCAATCTGGTTTTGAACCCCGTCTGATGGGCATACTTGATACGGTTGAGGTCCTCGTTGCTTAGGATTGGACTGTCGAGGTGGATAAACCTGGCCCGTTCCGGGAGGAGGTCCAGGTGTGGGGGTGCGCCACCGAGCATCGCGTAAAGAGACATCACCGAGCGTTCGCGGATGGGATCAATCGGTGGGTTGGTGACCTGGGCAAAGAGTTGCTTGAAATAGTTGGACAGGTGCTGGCTTTGTTTTGACAATACCGCAAGAGGCGTATCTGCGCCCATGGACCCTATCGGCTCCTGACCCTCTTCGACACTAGGCTGGAGGATGACTTTGAGATCTTCCCGGGTCATGCCAAATAAGGTCTGGTTGCGGAGCAGGGTTTTTTCGTCCATCTCCATCGTTGCGGGGATCTGTATCGGCATTCCGGACAACGGGACCCGGTATTGCTCCAGCCAATCGCGGTAGGGCAATCGGCTGCAGATGATGGATTTGACTTCCTCATCGCCGACGATCCGCTTGAGGTCGAGGTCGGCGATGAGCATTCGGCCGGGCTGCAGTCGGCCTTTCAGGAGGATTTTGCTTTGGTCCACCGGCAATGCACCCGCTTCGGACGCGACGATGAGGGTGTTATCTTCCAGTAGGCAGTAGCGGGACGGCCTCAGCCCGTTTCGATCGAGTGTGGCCCCTACGAGAATGCCATTGGTGAACACCATGGAGGCAGGTCCATCCCAGGGCTCCATCATCGTGGTGTGGTATTCGTAGAAAGCCTTTTTGCTGTCGGGCATATTGGGGTCGTGTTGCCAGGCTTCCGGGATCATCATCATCAGGGCGTGGGGGAGGGAAAACCCGCCCAGGACCAGATATTCCAGTACATTATCAAAATTTCCGGAATCGGAGAGGTGCTCCCCACAGACCGGACGGATTTTGTCGAGTTCTTCCGTTGTGAAAATACTGGATTCAAGCAGGCGTTCCTTGGTTTTCCACCAGTTGAGGTTGCCCGTGATGGTATTGATTTCCCCGTTATGGGCGATGTAGCGGAAGGGCTGTGCCAGTTTCCATTTGGGTACGGTATTGGTAGAGAAGCGGGAGTGGATGAGTGCAATAGCAGAAGTCAGGCGTTCGTCCTGGAGATCGGGGTAGTAGGGGCGGAGCTGGTAGGTAGTGAGCTGGCCTTTGTAGATAACTGTTTTGTAGGAAAAGGACGCTATATAGAATTGCTTCCTTGATTGGGGGTAGATCAGATGGATATTGTGGGTTACAAATTTGCGCAGGACGTATAACGCACGTTCCAAGGCCATTTCCTCCAGGGGGGCCTTGGGGCGCACGAAAATCTGTTCGATCCGGGGCTCGGAGTCAACAGCGGAATCCCCCAGCAGCTCGTTGTCAGTTGGCACCTTCCGGTAGCCGAGCAGCTCAAAACCGCATTCATCAACGTAATCGTTGAACAAAACCCGGCACTGGTTGCGCAGGTTGCGTTCTGTGGGAAAGAAGACCACGCCGACGCCGTATGAACCAAACGGGGGGAGTTCGAACCCCAGTTCTTTAGACTTAAAACGGAAGAATTCATCTGGGGTCTGGAGCAGGATACCCGCCCCATCGCCGGTGTTGGGTTCGCAGCCACAGGCACCGCGATGCTCCATATTGGCCAACATCGTCAGCGCATCTTCGATAAGCTGGTGGGATTTGATGCCATTTAGGTTGGCGATAAAGCCGGTGCCACAGGAATCTTTTTCCAGGGAAGGCACATACAACCCTTTTCCCGGCATACGCTGATCATCTTTCATCATCTTGTCTTTTCCCCGTGGCACCGGAAAAAGGCGGTGCCACGGTTTTTCTTTATTTGACCTAAGCCCGCCCGGGGACGCTTCAAATAGGGCGGAAGGAGGGCATAAATCTCAAACTGTAAGACATTTATGGCCTCCTGTGCAAGTAAAGATGATGAATAGAACAGCAGTAAACAAGGCAAAAAACCGCAATAATCCGTAGGGAAAGCTCCTCTTTTGGACCGAAAAGTACCAGGGTGTCAAAATCTGGCATTTAATATTTAAAAAATAATATAAGGTTATTGGTTATTTCTTAAAATTTTAATTTGTAATTTAAAAAATGAAAGAATATTTATTGGAAAGCATGAATCAAACGGAAAAAGCGATTAGCGGGCTTTTTACAATGGCTATTTCCGGGTGTATCGGTGATTTTGCGAGGAAAAACGAGGTTGTGATTTTGGCGGTTTTCTGTTTTAGCGGCAGTTCCTGATGGGCCATTTTCCTTACCTATACGCTATCGGGAAGGTTTCAGGGAAATTCGCAGGGTTTGGATAAAATCAGAGAATATGGACAATAGACTTGTTGCGATAGTTTACCGTGGCGGGAAAAATAGCTTATTTTCCCCACCACGATAAGCCATCTCAACAAGCCCATTATTAACATTATCCTGCCAAAATGTACAAAAAAAAGGACAAAGTGATGAATCACAAAACGGTTGATGTGGGGTTTATGCCTGCATTACCTTAGATTTGCCCGATGTTAATTTGATTCGGACTTTTCGACAGAAGAATAGTGTTTCATAGTGTACGGGGGGGGTGAAATAATATTGCCCCCTCTTTTATTTTGTCGTATAAGTTATTCGTGACAGGCTCAAATTTTCTCATATGACGGAAATGCTATTGCTTTTCAGTACGGGGGTCTATTCTTGTATCGCGGTTATGCTGCTTCTCCGGAGGACTCTCCCCGCATTCAAGTTTCTGGGCGTTGGTGCTGCGCTGCTGGCGTACATTTCCTTTATTTCGTTTTTAGCGGTATCTGGAAAAATAGCAGATTGGCCACATCTATTCCGGACCCAGTCTCCCTTGCAGTATCTTATTGGCCCTATAGGAATGTGGACGGCCCTTTGGTTGGTGCGTCCCGAATTATCATGGCAGAAAGTGCAATACCTGCATCTTGTGCCGTTTTTGTTGCACACGTTGGAATTACTTCCGTTTTATAGCCTCTCGGCAGAAGAAAAAGTTGCCATTTATTCGGAATATGCAAGGGGGGATTATAATAGCACGGGAGGTGGGAGATTTTCCTATGCGTTTCATTCCGTTTGCAAATCAGCGCATTTGCTGGGATATACTTTGGTATGGGCGTTCCTCCTGCGAAGTATGGTCGTCAGGTCTTTCATTCGTCGCTTCAGGCCGTTACTCGTCTGGATCAACATAGACATGATCCTGAAAGTACTGGCAACGGGGGCAATTTTATTATCCATCATTGGGTACGGTCAGGGAATGCGTCTTCAAATTTTTGGCAATAGTTTACTGCTTCTGGATGGCCTGTTCAGCGCGCTTTTTCTATTGGTATTTCCGGATATAACTATTGAGCCGCCGGAGCTTTTACGCCCGGGCAGTGCAACGGGCGAGCAGAAAGAAGATGCTGTGCCGGGCTCGGAATCATTGGCAGAGGCTGCAGCATGGGCAAGCCGGGTGGGTGCTGTTCTCAAGAGCCATTATCAGGATCAGGGGCTGGATACTAATCAGATTGCGGCGCATTTGTTTGTGAGCAGAAGGCATTTGCACCGGATTTGCAGGCGGTACGGCATTGGTACTCCGATGGAGCGATTGCTGGACTTGAGGGTAAATAAGGGGCGCGAACAAATCCTGGCCGATCCGGAAAAGCCGCTGACCAGCATTGCCCTTGAGGTCGGGTTTTCTAATCCGGGTTACTTCTCTGTACATTTTAAGAGTAGGTTCGGAATGTTGCCCAGTGAATTCCAGCAAGAGTGTAAAAAATGCTGAAGTGGGGCGCTTGATCCCTCTTTGTGAATTTTTTTTGCGCGCAAGCGCGAAAAAAGGTTTTTGCCGCCTTCGGCGGCAAAATATTATTTTGAGAGACACATCATTTTTGAAATTTCGCGAAGCGA
>JBMOJO010000165.1:0-8042 GCA_049315745.1 Saprospiraceae bacterium
TCTCAAAACATAATTCGGCGCGAAGCGCCGTAAAAAACCTTTTTACACAACCTCAAAGACTTTTCACACCACCCCAAGTACTTTTTAAGACGCATCGTCCGGCGCTGAGCGCCGGACGACGCGTCTTGCCCCCCTTACTTGTCCAGCAGAACCACGCCTGCCGCCATGAATTTGAGTTCTTCCTTTGGTGTGGTGATCTTCTGGATTTCTTCGGTGCTTTTGCCGGCGTCTTCTGCATAATGGCGAAGCTCCTCAACAGAGGTCACCTCCCGATAGGCAGTACCCTGCAGGACTACCTGCCGGCCGGCTATGTCTTTGGGCATGAAAAAACCATAATCTTTGAATTTTACCATCATTTCCGGTTGGTCACCCCCTTCGGAGGTGAGTTTCATCCAGCAGCCTTTTGCCTGGCAAACCGAAGTGACGGTACCGCTCACTTTCGTAGCGACCGAATCTGCCCCACTGAGTGCCTGGAGCAAGGCCGCGTACGAAATTGCACCGGCTTCGTTGATTTTTTCGCCAAAATATTTGCCGTCGCTTTGAGCGGCAGGGGCATTATTGCTGCCGGAGGCGCCGGAGGGGCTGCTGCAGTAGATACACAGGGTGGACAAGGCCACGATCATTAACACTTTTTTCATCGTTTCAATCATTTTTTGCAAAAATACTTTTTTTTAAAAATGCAGGGATGCAATAAGGTTGACAGAAAGCAGTTTAATAGTTGAAATTAATTCATATATTTACGCGGTGTTAATATGACAAGACCATTACGCTTTGTCCGGGTTGCCGGGTAAGTTTCCTTCTTCTTCCACCAACTAACTTTCAGGAATGAAGTTCAACTTGAGCGTACTGGCCGTATTTGCCCTTGCAAATGCGGGACTTGGGCAGTTAACCTGCCTCAAAGGGGACTGCAGAACCGGATACGGAGAAGCCGTCTTCCCATCTGGGGCGAAGTATTTTGGTGAATTCCACAACGGCCGGGCCCATGGCCTCGGCACGATGTATTTCCCGGAAGGCCACCGATATAGTGGCTATTGGAAAAATCAATACCGAGAAGGACAAGGGCGGTTCACGTTTGCGAGCGGCGATGAATACCTGGGCGCTTTTCTGAACAATCAAATGGAAGGAAAAGGGGTAATGACTTACGCGAACGGAAATGTGTATAAGGGGAGCTGGATAGCTAATCGTCCCCACGGGTTCGGCGAACTGAGTTTGGTCTCGGGCTCGCGCTATACCGGCTTTTTTGTTGACGGAAAGTTCGAGGGCGAGGGGACGATGGAATATGCCGACGGTGCCCTCTATACTGGAATGTGGAAAAATGGACGGCGCTCGGGGCAAGGGAAGCTATTTTTTCCCAATGGCCACCAACAACAGGGTTTTTGGGAAGATGACCAGCCCGTTGTCCAGTTGGCAGAAAAACAACCTGCAGCGGATTCTGTCTCGCTTCGCAACTGCAATGAAGTGCCCTGCAGCAGCGGCCCCGGAAAATATATGTACCAGAACGGGACTTCCTACATCGGGCAGTTCCAGGATGGGCTCCCATCGGGGGAAGGCAAAGTGGCCTATCCCTCCGGCGACCGTTACGAAGGTGGATGGCTCAACCATCAGCCCCAGGGAAAAGGGACGATGTTCTATGCTTCCGGAAGGGTAATTGGCGCATTTTGGGTGGCAGGCAAGCCCGTACGCTTGCTGTTCGATCGGCCAGGCCACGGCTCACCACAGCCCTCATACGATACGACTGCCTTCCAAAACCCCAAAGTCCATGCCGTAGTGGTGGGGGTGGCGCAGTATAAGCATGTCAGGGCGCTGAGTTATACGGATGATGATGCTTACAGGATGGGGATCTTTCTGAGGAGCCCGGAAGGAGGTGCCGTTCCCGCCAATCAGCTTCATCTGCTGATTGATGAGGCTGCTTCCGCCAAAGCAATCCTGGCCGCACTGCATAAAGCCGCCGATGCAGCCGGTGAAAGCGATATGCTGATTTTCTATTTCTCCGGACATGGCCGGGAGAATGCCTTCCTGCCTGTGGATTATGATGGGACAAATAACCTGCTTTATCATGAGCGCGTAAGGGAAATTATTGTTTCAAGCCGGGCGCGGCACAAAATCGTGATCGCGGATGCCTGTCATGCCGGTGGTGCGCTCGCCCAACGTTCCTCCGTTGTATCCGCCCTCGAGAGATATTACACGAGTCTCAGTAATAGCAATGGCGGTTTGGCATTGATGCTGTCTTCCAAAGGAGAGGAGTTTTCACTGGAAGCCTCCGGGCTGCGCTCAGGGGTTTATAGCCACTTCCTTATCAAGGGCGCAAGCGGCGAAGCAGATAAGAATGCCGATGGAGTGGTTACTGTGAGGGAAATTCATTCGTTTCTCTTCGAAAAGGTACACGCATACACTGCCGGCACTCAAAGTCCGCTGTTATTGGGGGCTTTTGATCCCAACATGCCCTTCGGTACTGTGCGTTGACGCCGCGCGTAAAATTGACCCACGTTAAGCCGCCGGTGATATCGTTGTTGGCAGCTACACACAACTGAAAATTTATTTTAACGACAGGCACTAACCGGACCAGGCTTGTTGCGACGGGATTATCGTGGGCTCAAAAGGCTCGCCGTTTCCCCGTACCGACCCCTGCAACATATTGGTCGTTTGCCTGTACGCTTTACATTATGTGACACATAAAAGATTATTCGTATGTTCCGGATTTACCTGTTTTGTTTGTTTGTTTCGCCCTTTTTTTCCTTGCTGCATGCCCAGTGCGTGAGCGGAAATTGTATGAATGGCAATGGGGTCATGATCTACGCCAGTGGGGCAAGGTATATTGGGGAGTTTAAAGGGAGCCTTCGGGATGGATTTGGCACCTGTTTCTATCCCGATGGCGGAAATTATAAAGGGTACTGGCTCCGCGACCGCCAGGAGGGGGCCGGGATCAGGACTTTTTCCCCGGGGAACGTTAAAAAGGGCTACTGGCGCCAGGGGAACCTGGTCACCGAAGACCCCGGCCTCGTTTTACAGACTAACGGAAAGGCCAACGCGGTCTCCGTAGGATGTATTTCAGGAAACTGTGTGAACGGACAAGGGATTTATATCTATGAAAATGGCAATATCTTTTCCGGCGAGTTTGTGAGCGGACGGCGCAACGGCAGTGGGATTTGCTATTTTGCCGACGGTACGGAGTACAGGGGAAATTGGAAAAACGACCTCATGGATGGAAAGGGGAGTTTATCCTATCCGGACGGGCGTGTACATAACGCCGTATGGAAGTTGGGCAATATCCTGGAGTCCACGCTCGTACAAACTTACGCTTCCGGCGGCGACAACAGAGAAGTGGAGCAGGAGTCAACGCAGCTTCCACAGGTAGTCGCACGGTGCCTGAGCGGGGATTGCCGGAATGGCTTTGGTTCTTACCTCTTCCAGGATAGCAGTCGTTATACCGGGACTTTCAGGAACGGATTGCCGGAAGGCCGGGGCACCATATATTATGCTAACGGCGAACGCTTCGAAGGTACAGTGAAAGAAGGGCTGCTGCAGGGCCGTGGCACCATCTTCTTCCCGGATGGCCGGAGGGTCAGCGGGGATTGGGATGCAGGGGTATTTATGCAAAGTATTGTCGAGGAAGTGGTCAAACCAGGGCCCCCACCGGTAGTTTTGCCCAGTACTGAAAAAGCCCAGGAGCGCCCCGCTGTCAAGGTCTGGGCAGTCATCGTCGGTATCGCAGCATATAGCCACATGGTTCCTTTAAGCTATACGGACGACGACGCCTACCGTATCTACGCATTTCTTAAGGCGCCAGAAGGCGGGGCGGTGCCCGACGAGCAGATCAGGCTGCTGATTGATGAGTCGGCAACGCGCGATGCCATCCTGCGGGCTATGCAGGAAATTTTTTATAAGGCAGGGCCCAATGATCTGGTGTTGATGTATTTTTCCGGCCACGGCCTTCCCGGCACTTTTCTTCCTATTGATTACGACGGATTGCGGAATCAAATCCGGCATGAAGAGGTGAATATGATCTTGCGCCGGAGCCCCGCAAAGTTGAAACTGTTTATCGCAGATGCCTGTCATTCCGGCGGGATGTTTGCCTCCCGCGATGGTAAATTGCCCCTCCTGCAGAATTACTATTCCACGTTGGCCAAGGCACAGCCCGGAACCGCGCTGATCATGTCCTCTAAATCAGAGGAAACCTCCCTCGAGGCCAAGGGCCTGCGCCAGGGGGTGTTCAGCTACTTTCTTATCCGGGGCCTGAAAGGAGAGGGCGACGTGAATGCGGATGGGATTGTTACGGTAAAGGAACTTTTCGATTTCGTATATGTGAACGTCCGCCAATATACCCTCAACCGTCAGTCACCCGTTATTCAGGGCGATTACGACCCCGATATGACGGTCTCTGTACGTGAAAAGTGAAGGATATCCCAAGGCATCGCCCCGTATAGGCCAGGGACAGCCCATTCTCATCTGTACGGAGCGGCCCCCCTTCGCCAACGTATCAATTATATTTTGGGCACAGATTATATGTTTAGTAAAAAAAAGCTATCTTTGCGCCCTGATTTTTTAACAATTAATAATGTCTGATCCAATGAAAAACTATGAAGTAACCTTCATCGTTGACTCCGTGCTGTCGTCAGAAGAGATCAAAGCGACGGCTCAGACATATGCCGACCTGTTGCGCCAGAAGGGCTGCAATATCGTACAGATTGATGAAATGGGCCTGCGACAGATGGCCTATCCGATCAACAGGCGTAATTCCGGAGTCTATTATTGTATTGAATTCGAATCGCCCAACGGCGATCTAATCACCGAGTTTGAGCTTGCCTTACGCCGGGACGAACGCATCATGCGCTTCCTGACGGTCAAGTTGGACAAGTACGGCGTTAAATACAATGCCGACAAACGCAACGGGCTGATTGGGAAAATAAAGAAGAAAGAAAAAGTCGAAAAAGGCGAGTACAACGACCGGGGCTCAAGGCCACGGTATAATGCTCCCTCTACCCCTGCAGCTCCTGCAGACGACAAGGTTTAGTAAGCTTTCTCACCTCAAAATCGAATTCAAATGCCAACCAGAGACGAAATAAAATTCCTGAGTAATCCCAAAATCGGCCAGAAGCGGTCTAAATATTGCCGCTTCCGTCGCTTTGGTATCCGTTACATTGACTATAAAGACGCAGATTTTCTGCTCCAATTCGTCAATGAACAGGGCAAAATACTCCCCCGCCGCATCACCGGCAACTCGCTCAAGTACCAGCGTAAAGTTTCGGAAGCGGTCAAAAAAGCCCGCCAACTTGCTCTGCTGCCTTACGTCACGGACTTGCTCAAATAGTAGTATGCCCACCGCTTTTTTTCAAACTCCGCACGCGCAGCGGAAAAATTCAAAGCCATGCAAATTATTTTGTTAAAGGATATCGAAAAGCTGGGCAGCCGCTTTGACGTGGTAAAGGTCAAGCCGGGGTACGGACGTAACTACCTCATCCCAAAAGGTCTAGCCCAGATTGCAAACAATGCCAATATGGCCCGCCTCGAAGAGTATAAAGCAAAAGAGCTGGAACTCGAAAGCCAACGAATCGCCGAATTCCAGGCAATCCGCGAAAAACTGGAGTCTAAGGCGGTTAATATCGGCGCAAAAGCGGGAACAAGTGGAAAGATTTTCGGCAGCGTCACGAATGTCCAGCTTGCTGCGGCAATAAAGGAACAGTTGGACCTGGATGTCGAACGCAAAAAAATCGAAGTACCCGAGGAGGTCAAAGAAGTGGGTACTTATGTGGCCGATGTACACTTGTACAAGAATATCATCGCCAAGGTGCGCTTCGAAGTTATCGCAGAGTAACACCTTCGGCATATCGATCCGGCAGGGGAGGGAGGCATCGCTTATTCCCTCCCCTCACCGACAGCGCACTCAGAAATCGCAGTTCGGTCCATTTTCCTTAAGCCATCTTTCCTGATCTCTGAACGCCGGCATCGCCTTGCTGACAATCTCCCAAAATCTCGGGGAATGGTTCATTTCTATCAAATGGGCCAGCTCATGTAAAATTACATACTCAATCACATCATCCGGCGCAAAAAGCAGGCGCGTGGAAAGGTTGATGTTGCCATTGCTGGTACAGCTTCCCCACTTGGAGTGCTGGTAACTCAGCCGTACCTGTCTGACAGGCTTGCGAATAAACCGGGCATTGATTGCCGCAACTTTCGATGTGATTTCGGGCAAAAAGTCCTGTGCGACAATCCGGCTCAACAGCGTTTTCGTCACTTTCTGCCTTTCCATTTCTCCCAGCCTATTTCCGATACGCAACTGGATTTCGTTTCCGGGAAGCAGCCTCCCGCTCGAGGTTAGGCGATCCTCCAGGGAGATCGCGAGGGTATATGATTTTTTTCCAACCTGCAAGGTATCTGCATTCCCATATTGGGAAAGTACAAGCGGTTTGAAAATGGCAGGCCGGTCGAGGTACAGGCGTTCTGCCCATTCTGTGAACCAGTTCCAGGCTTGCGCAAGCTGATCCTGGGAAAGGCCCCTGGGGATCCGGAAGATCAGTTTTTGTTTGCCTACAGACGCCCTGTAAGAATTTCGGTATTCCTCTACCAACATTACCTCAACCTGTGAGCCAAGGATTTCCAGTTGCTGCGATGTTTTCTTGGGCATTCGGATTGTTTACTGGGGCTATCCAAACTGTTTTTCGAATGCGCGCATTACTTCCACGAGTACGCGGACGCTCTCCTCTGGTAACGCATTGTACATCGAGGCCCTGAACCCGCCCGCCGAACGGTGGCCTTCGATGCCTACGATACCGGCTGCTGCACATAGTTCCAGGAAGGGCTTTTCCAAATCAGGCTGCGTAGGTTTGAAAGTGGCGTTCATCAGCGAACGGTCTTCCACTGCACTTACCACCCCCTTAAACAAAGGGTTGCGGTCAAGCTCGGAATAGAAAAGCCCTGCCTTGGAGCGGTTAAGGATTTCTACACCTTGCAGCCCTCCCAGGGCCTTGATCCAGCGCATCGTGAGCATGGAAAGGTAAATGGCATATACAGGCGGTGTGTTGTACAGGGAGTTATTGTCCGCAAACGTCTTGTATTGGAGCATGGTGGGCAGTTGCCGCTTTGCTTTTGCGATCAGGTCTTTTCGGACGATAACCAGCGTTACGCCGGCAGGGCCCATATTTTTTTGTGCACCGGCATAAATCAACCCAAATCGCGAAACGTCCACCGGGCGACTGAATATATCTGATGACATATCTGCAACCAGCGGTACATCCGTCGAAGGCCACCAATGATATTGTGTGCCGAAAATTGTGTTGTTGCTCGTCAGGTGAAGGTACTGCAGGTGGCCCGGCACTTCGAAATCCCTGGGAATAAAGGAGTAGTTTGTACTTTTGGATGATGCCAGTACTTCGACTGTTCCGAATAGCCGGGCCTCCGCAATCGCTTTTGACGACCAACTGCCTGTGTCCAGATATCCTGCGCTTTCCCCCTCTCCGAGCAGGTTCATCGGCGCCATGAAAAACTGTGTGCTGGCGCCGCCGGTGAGGAACAGCACCTCATAGTCGCTGCTGAGCCCGAAGAGATCTGAGGCCAATGCCTTACTTTCTTCGACTACCTGTTCGAATGCTTTGCTCCTGTGCGATATCTCCAGAATGGATAGGCCGGTAGAGCCAAAATCTTTGATCGCTTCCGAACCTTCTTCAAATACCGCGGCTGGCAGGATGGAGGGACCTGCGCCAAAATTGTGTTTTTTCATTGGGTGATACATTGATTGTTTTTGAACGGGAAATCAAAATTACGATTTATTCTGAAGCTCAGCCCATACTGTTAAATGCTAAAAAGGCAAATTTGTTACACGAAGGCTGGCCATTTTACGCTTTTTGATAGGCCCAGCTGCCGCACAGGCTGCTTAGTTTGGATTTTTACCGCAGAAAACGCCCCCCACGCCTTTTCTTTATCGTCGCGGCAAACGCGCCTGCCAGAAACCTGCCGCCTTTTACCAGGATGGTTCCTCGCCCGACAGGTAGGATGCCGCCAAAAGGCAACGAAATTATTTTTAAAAAAACCTTCAAAAAAATTTGGAG
>JBMOJO010000014.1:0-32053 GCA_049315745.1 Saprospiraceae bacterium
GCCCTAAAGGCTTTTTCAACTTCAGGCTTGTCTTCCTGATAGGTAATCCCATACCATTTATCTTCACTCGCCAATACCGATAACCGCACCTGCTGCTCCTGAACCAAACGATTGACGGTAATCGGGATATAAAATTCTGCCTTCGGATTGTCGGTATGCTCCTGAACGAAGCGGATAAAGTCCTCGTGAAAATAATGGAAAACACTCGGGTGAAAGCCCCAAAAATTCATGGATACCAATGTTCCATCCTCTAATTTTATCTGCCTGCCGTCCTCTTCATAGTAGATATGTCCGTCCCCCCGGGCGATTTTGGTGCGCTCGTTTACACTGGTCAGAAAATGCGCATGGTCCATAGAACAAACGCCCCGTGAAACCGTGCCAAAATCCGAAATCGTCTTACCCAATTCATATCCGATCATAGCGTAGTGCGCTTCTGAACACGACCCCATTAAAAATTCCGCCATGCTGTGAAAGCCACTAATGCCATAATAATCATCGGCGTTAATGACCGCAAAAGGTGTTTTTACCACATCCCGGGCAACTAACACGGCATGGCCCGTACCCCAGGGCTTGTCGCGGGCCGGAAACCGCTGTATCCCTTCAATCGGACTGTCCAGTTCCTGGAAGACATATTCCACAGCTACCTGGGCTTCGATTTTTGCACCAACTTTTTCACGGAAATCCCGCTCGATATGCTTTCGGATGATAAATACAACTTTTCCAAAGCCTGCCCGCAATGCATCATAAACCGAATATTCGATAATCGCCTCTCCGCCGGGACCAATACCGTCCACCTGCTTTAAGCCTCCATACCTGCTGCCGATACCGGCGGCAAGCACGACCAATGTAGGTTGCATAACTTAAGATTATTTTTAGACCTATTGCGAAAGGTCAGCAGCCATAATAACCATGCTGCTATAAATTTTATCACAATAAATCTACTGTTTAAGCAGTAAAAATCATTAAAATTTATCCGTCATCGCAAAATCGGGCTTCCGCTGTATCCACCGTCCACGGGTGAAATCCGGAAATGCTACCGGCTGCCCGCCGAGTGCAATGGATTCTTCTGATAGCGGGGTAATCGCCATCCAGGTAGCCGCATCATACACGTCGAGCACTGCAGCGCTGTTTGATTTTGCACATTCCACAAACGCGTTCAGCACAAAAAAATCCATGCCGCCATGCCCCGCACCGGTCGCGTCGGCCTCGTAGCGCTTCCAAAGCGGGTGATCATAAGCCTTCAGATAGGGCTCGGCTGCCTCCCACTGGTGGGCAGGGCTCTTTCCCTCGATATGAATAGATTTATTGACATCCATCCACAGCCCTCGCGAACCCTGTACCCGGAACCCCAGCGAATACGGCCGTGGCAGGTTGGTATCGTGGAACAGGGTAATACTTTCGCCTTCCACGGTCTGTATCATCGTAGTCACTACGTCCCCCAGGCGGAATTTCACCCCCGCATTGGGATGCTCAGGGCCCCCTTTGGGATGCCGGACGATATAATCGTGCAACCCGACTGCCTTCGTACTCATCGAGGTAAGATAGGCAAAACGATTGCCCCGGTTGATATTGATAAAATTGGCCACCGGGCCGATCCCGTGGGTCGGGTACAGGTCACCGTTGCGATGAACCGAATGCCGGGTACGCCAACGGGCTTCACTGAAACCTTTCTCGCCAAACTCCACCCCGCTGTCGTATGCACTGGCCCCGTCATTGAACTTTACCCCGCGAAGATCGTGCTGGTAACCTCCTTCCAAATGCAGCAGCTCCCCCAGCATACCCTGGCGGACCATGTTCAGCACCGCCATAACATCCCTTCGATAACAAACGTTTTCCAGAAAAAACAAGTGCGCTCCGGTTGCCTCATGCGTGCGGACCATCTCCCAGCATTCGTCCAGCGAAAATGCCCCGCACACTTCTACCCCAGTGTATTTCCCGGCACGCATCGCCGCGACCGCCATTTCCGTGTGCAGCTCCCAGGGCGTTGAAATAATTACTGCGTCTATATCTTTCTCCGCAAGCAGCTGAAGGTAATCCTTGGGGCCCTTATCAAACACTTTTACCGCTCCGGCGGCTTTCTTGTTGATTATCGCCTGTGCTTGGGCAAGCATCTTTGCGTCAATATCGCAAATTGCCGCTACTTCGCAATCTTTGCGGTTGAGGATTAAATCAATATGCGATTGACCGCGCAACCCAACACCGATGAAACCAACCCGTAGCTTCGCATTTGGATTCACCGACTTGTTGATCATTGGTGCCGATTTGTCGCTGGCCTGTATTGCTCCCGGCTCAAGGAGCAGGCCGGCCCCTGTTACGGCCAGCGCTTTTTGAAGAAAAGTCCTTCTGCTACCTGCTTTTCCCACTTTGTCTTTTTTTTAGAGAAATAAATACTTTAAATTCAATTTTTTATGGCTTGAGGAGTAAATCTTGCCCGAATCCCTGGGAGGGCCACTATGCTGTCGAAAGCCATGCAAAGGGACACTGCTAAAATCACGTTGGATTTATACGGGAAAAATAAGAAAAGGAAGCGAACTTTTTCAAAAAAAACCCCGGCCCTGTTTTGAAGAAATCCCGTAAAGGAAACGCCGCGCATCCCGCCGGGCAAGAAGCGCGACAATGACATTGCCGATAATAAATACGCAAATGCCTGTAAAAAACACCCCTGTGCGAAACTCGGCTAAAGCGTATGAATATTGAGCGTAAAATGGAATGACGAATAGAATTTCCACCGCGATCATACAAGCGCTGATCAAGATCAACAGGATACTCAGGGCCCTGAATTCCCCGACCAAACCAGGATACTGCCGCTGCCTGCATTTGGAATACAGAAAAATCGCCTCGCGGTCGGAGGGATCCATCTTCATGAGTTCTTTTAGGATATGCTCGGCCTGCTCCCCCTCGAAGATGTTGTACAAAGCCGCAGCTTTGCGAAAAAGAAAATGCCGGAAGACATCCCTACCCTCAAATAAATGGATATTGTGCCGCATCGTAAGCGATATGACAACATCCGCCATTAAAATATGCTGCCGATAAGCCCCCGTCTCAAAAAGCGCATCGCAATATGCCATCAGGATTTCATAATACTCTTCAAACACCAGCTTTAGTATCCCCTCCTCCTCCCGCTCAAAAAAACGCACGACCCCCTGATGGTCGCCGCGCTCCAGCCCCTTGAATGCCCTGTACAGCCTGGAATGATAGGTGGTAGCAGAAAAGGCCATTGTCGTTCTTCGTTTATGATCCTGAAGCGCTTGCTGGTCTATTCCCCGGTTGGATGCGGTACAGCACAGGTTTACTGGGCACCGCATCGAGGAAAATCGAAGCGACTTGTAAATTGAGCAGATAATCACCGTCGGGAATGGAAGAGTCTGCATATATCAACTCTGTGATCGTACACTCCCTGCGCACGGAAGGGCCGGGGTACTGCCAGAATATCCGGTGGGCAGCTAGTGCACCTCCATCCTCCTCCCGATCAACCGAAGGCAAATCTATCAGTAAATGCATGATCCCGCAATCTACAATATACTGCATCGCAGCAGCAGATAGATAAGGAGGGTTGGTTCCGGAGTAATTCATCTGGCGCTTCCTCGCGTCATTGGGCATCGTGCGAAGGATAAGGGCCTCTACGGATTGCGGTGCGATGATTTCCCGAATGTCATCCAACGCAATTACCCGGTCGCCATTTTCCTGCTTCCGCGGGAAAACAGATGCCAGCCTGGCAAAAAAATGAAACCTGCGCAGGCTTTCACAAATATTGACCCGCTCAAGGGCAATATGCCCAACGCACTCTGTGTGGGTGCCGTTACCGTGCGGATTGATTTTTAGATTATAAAAATTGACCGCCCCGCCTTTCCGGGTATCCCCGATAAAATCCCCGGATTCTAATGGCCATGCTTCCGGCCAGGGGGCATAAAAACAATTTACACCCTGCTCCCCGGGTATTACCGGAATACTGATGTCTATAGGTGCGTCAAACTCTACGCTTATATTTTCAAATTGCCGCTTAAGCAGTATTTTCATTTTGAAAAGCTTTTGCGGGCCAAGCCCTTGCAAATTCCGATCCTTATATTCCCGCGCTTTCTCATCAACAACCGGGTTAATAGTTTCTGGAGTCAATACCCCAGGACAATTTGTTCCGCAGCGTTTCCATAAAACTAATGTCCTGTAATTGAATCAAACGGACACCAAAATCATTCTTCCGAAGGGCAAGCTGATGCTCGGTGGTGATGCTCTCGACCCTGGAATCCAGGGTACATAAAAAGTTTTCGGTCCTGCCTTCAAGCTCGAACGAAACGATGGAATCGTCCGAAATTACTACGGGACGGGCATTGAGGTTGTGCGGCGCAACCGGGGTAATGATGAAATTCCCGGAACGGGGAAAGACAATCGGCCCTCCGCAGCTCAGGGAATACCCGGTCGAACCGGTAGGCGTTGCGATAATAAGGCCATCGGCCCAGTAAGAATTCAAATATGCCCCGTTTACATAAGCGTGTATGGTGATCATAGACGAAGTATCCCGCTTTAATAGGGTACAATCGTTTAAGGCAAAGCGGGTGTTCCCGAACAATGGCAAGTTGGATTCCAGATAGAGCAACACCCGCTGGTCCAGCCAGTATCTGCCGCGGTACAAATGGGAAATCGCTTCTCCGATCCGCTTCTTTTCAATACCTGCCAAAAAACCCAGACGGCCAAGGTTAATCCCCATTACAGGAATTTCTGCATCCCGGATATGCGTGATGGCACTCAGGATCGTGCCGTCCCCCCCCAAAACAATTACCGCATCAAATTTTTTGAGGCTAAAATCAATATACCCCTCAAAAATACCCACATCCCGCCTAAAATCCACTTTGTCCTTGAGTTGATGGAATAATGGCCGATATACATACGACAGTATCCCTTCCTGATGCAGCGCGTCAAAGAGATGCTGGAAATAGAGCTGATCCTTTTCTTTGACAATCTTGCTGAATACTACCACCTGCATCTATAGGTTCGTATTAAAGTGAATAAAAAACCCTCTTTCGCCAACATGATTCATGCTGGCTTCTACACGTAGTACAAAATTAAATAATATTACCGTATCCAGCCCAATCCCACGCCCCCACAACAATTGGCGGTTGAAGCTGTTTTGAAAGGTATTCCAGGGGTCGTTGCCATAACCCAAGTCGCTGTTCAGGGAAAGCAAAAACTTGAAGGGTAGCTTCCGAAATGCGGCAATCGGAACCATTTTACCAAACCTGGCTTCGTCTTCCCATAATTTTATCCTTAAACTGGATTTAAACAATATCATGTCCAATCCGTCTATTACATAATATTCGTAGCCACGCAAGGTATTCCTTTGGTATCCAATGGCACGGTAATCGTTGTAGGGCTGCTGCTCGCGGATCAAAGATAATTTTCCCTTAACAGATAACGCAAGGTTAAAAGGGCTTGCCCCAAATGGAAGGTAGCGCTGATAATCCCCCCACAACGTAAGCGCATTGCGGTCCTTTAAGATTCCCAAGCCATCTTTTTTCGCCTCAACCCAAAAATAAGTGCCTTCCAAAGGATAGGGCCGGGCGTCGCGATAGTCGGTTGTGTAAGAAACCCCAAGAGAAAAATAACGCTGCACCGTGTCCCCGTTGAGAAAAAAATCCACGCCTAAAGATTCCTCAACTTTTGCCGAAATTTTATTCTGTACATATCCCACGCTCAACCTGTAATATTTTGCCAAATCCGGCCTGTAAACCAAAGCGAAATTACCGACAAAACGGGAAATCGAAAAATCGTCCTCAAGCCTGAAAAATGCCTGCTTGTTGCCGATCGTAGCATAATTGACCTCCCGGTTACGTGTGTAAAAATGGTGCATCGAAACCCCCAATGTCTTTGCCGCATTGAGGTAAGGAAGGTTGTACTGAAACGAAAGCATCTCACTGTAACCCTGTTTGAAAGAAATATTCAGCCGGTCTGACCGCCCGGTGGAGTTTCGGTAGAGGAAATCCAGGCCATAATTCACCCGGTCAAAACTGCGACGGTGGTCCACCCACCATACATTGAAGTTCCGGTCGGCAAGCTCAAATAATGGCACCGGATAGAAATACCAAGCTTCCTCCAACTCCACCTGTAACTGGATCCTGTTCGCAGCCCCTTCCCAGTTATGAAAAAATACCCTGGCACTGTTGAATAATCCGGAATTCATTAGCCAACGCTCCGCGGTACGTAGCTCCGTGTCCAGTACCCTAAGCGGAATACTGTCGCCTTCCCTGAATGGCAGCTCCCGAAGGACGATTTCCCGCCGCGTTTTCTTGTTGCCCGATACAATAATGGAGTCAATATGGACGAAAACGTCCGCTGATAACACCGTAACAGCATTCAGGCAAAATAATATGGCGATGATTGTTTGCCGCATCTTCGCAAAATAACGACCTTGTGCAAAGGAAGAGCTTAATAAAGCCTTGTTGCCATGGGATGCTCATGAAAAAACAGTTGTTTTTGCCCACACTACGCCCCTTTTCGGTCGCGTAGCCAGCTAAGCTCCCTCAAAAAAACCTCGCATGGACGAAAAACAACGTATCTTTTCCACCGCGATAACCCATCGGAACAAGTCTGATATAAACAAAAACAGCAGGTCTCATACATTCAGGTAGGCCATAAGCGCATCATACCGTTCCTGTAAACCCTGCCCATAATCGCTTTCACCAAAAAAAGCCTTTACCTCATAGTTGAAACGCTGATAACAGGCAATCAAGCCCTGGATATTCTGCCGGTTCACTTTGAGCGTCACTTCCATACGGGCAGATTCAGGAAAGTAATGTATAAATGTGCTCAGGATGACCGCTCGCTCCGATTCCGCAATCCGGGCAATCTCCGAAAGGGAATAGTCCCGCTTGTCCATTTCCAGCACAATGACGCCCCCGGGTTCATTAATTGCCGCCATAGCGGAAAAATAAGTGAGTATCCTGTCCAGGGAAATACAACCGAGATAACCCTCTTCGTCGTCCAGAACAGGGACTACTGTCAGTGCCTGTTCAGAAAATATACGCATGACCTCCAGGATATGGTCGCCAGACCGCGCAAACATCCGATGTGGCGCTTGCCTGTACCACAAGGAAATGGGCTTTGAGAGGTCAGCATCCAGCAGCTCAGCTTCACTGACGATACCCAGTAGCGCTTTCCCATTGACGACAGGTAAATGACGTACGCGCAACTCCTCCATCATCTCGAGCGCGATTTCGCCGCTGTCCGACCCCTGCAATGGGACAATAGAACCTGAAATGAGTTGTTCGGCCGTCATCATTCGGATATACGAGTCTTTTGGTTGTTCAATTAACAAAAAAAAGATGGATAAAAAATGCTTATCCGGTTATTTTTTTTCGTTGATACGCATATTCCTCTTCTGTAAGCAAGCCCTTTCCCCTAAGTTCGTCAAGCTTTTTGAGCTGTAACAATAAATCCGGGTTGGTAATCTGCCCCAACAGATCGTCTTCGGGCTTTACGGATTCGATTTGGGGGATTATCCGGAACCCCCTTTGTTCAAAAGCTGTAAAACCCGGCTGTATCCTCAAAAATGCCAGGGCATCATGCGTTTTTATTCGATCAAAGTCGTTGAAACCTGACCCAACCGCGTAGTCAAGGTGATGAAAAGCCTTTTCAGCCTGTTCCGTAAGCGAATAAGCACACGCCAGGTTGAAATGGACAGCCACATCATTGGGGGAAAGCCGCAGGGATTCCTTGAAATCCTCGATCGCACCTTCAAAATCATAGTCCTTATATTTTGTAATCCCCGCTTTCTTCAGAGCTGCAGCTTTACCGGCCGTTATCTCCTCGTCCCGGCCCCGCTGGGGAGCCCGCCGGGTATCTGCCGGCCGGCTTTCCGTACGCCTGGAAGCAACAGGACGTTCTTCCTTGTTGCGGTTGCGTCCTTTATTCCCCTTATTTACGCGCTCGGCGCGAAAATATTCCCTGTTATACTTGATATCGAACCTGTCCTGGTCCATGGAAAAAAATAAATAGGCATCAATTAACCCAATAATCGCCGGAATCCCTGTCATCGCAAAGAGTATATAGAGAATACCCAGGCCATTCTGGCCAAGATAAAAACGGTGGATGCCCAGAGAACCTAAAAAAAGCGCAAGCAACCCGGCGATATACTTTTCCTTCATGAAGCGTCAAAGTTATGATGAGATAGTCATACGTTTATTGAGCCCGACTTATACCTTTTGATGCTGAAATTTATGAAAATCTGGTCAATTCCGGTGAACTTTACAGGTGAGTACCGTAAAATCGTCCGGTATATTCTCATTACCGCGGAAACGGTCAATATATGCCATAAGTTTATTGTTGAATTCTCCCGCCGGGCACTTGTAATTGAGCGCAACAAAATCTACAAGCGCTTCTTCATTGAAATATTGCCCATTTTCATCCCGGATTTCTACCAGACCGTCCGTGTAGGACAAAATCATAGCTTCTGACCCTTCGATATCACAGTAGCCAATTTCAATCTCGTGGATTTCGGGATAAGAACCAAGCATAATACAACCTTTATTGAGCAATTGTTTCTGTTGATGGCCCACAAGGATCGGGGGGTTATGCCCGGCATTCACGTACGTCAGCCGCCCCGTATTGAAATCGTACTCGGCAATAAAAAAAGTGATGAACTTGTCGCCGTCCGTTATCCGGTTAACGGATTTGTTCATTGCCCTGATGAAAACATCCAGCCCTAAACGTTGATTGATCAGGGTGTGGAAGTTTGCCTGAAAATTGGCCATGAGCAGTGCTGCCGCCAACCCTTTGCCTGTAAAATCTCCGATACAAAAAACAATTTTACCGTCCGCAAACTCGATGAAATCAAAATAATCCCCACCAACACTGAGCTGCGGCTTGTATATGCTCCCAAACTCATATCGGTCATTGCCGGGCAGACGTTTTGGAATAAGCATCTGTTGCACTTCCGCAGCAAGCTCCATCTCCTTGCGCAACCTTTGCTGTTCCAACTGACGCTTGAACAAACGCTTGTTCTCTATCGCAACTGCAATGATATTCGTGATCGTGGTAATAAATTGTATCTTGTTGTAAACATCCTCGTCTTCCCCAAAACCACCTATAAATACGTAAGCAATGGGCGCTTCCTTGTGCTTCACCGGAATTACAATATTGAACTCCCTGATGAGCGGATGCTCAAATCCGTCCAGGCTTTTCAACCGGTCAAAAGACGGAAGCAAATCCCCGATATCCAGGTGCAGAAGCTCGGGCAGGATATCTATGGATGCCGTACAATCCCATCTGCCATCCTCCTCCCTTACATATAAGGCCATTTTATGGACGCCCAGTTCCCAACCTAAAAAAGACCGGTACATCTCGTACAATCCATGGGCCGAAACGTTGTTATTAATAGCCTGCGTTATCCCCAACAGCCTGTTGATCTGCAACTGTTTCAGATGCAGGTCGTTTTGGAGGTTTTCTACCAGTTTTGCATTATTTTCAGCATCAAGGGCTTTGGCCATATAACCTTATTTTAGGACCTGTGAATTTCCTGTAACGATCTCATCAACACAAAATAAAACAATACCGATGATCTTCCAATTGCTGCTGGCTGTTACTCCCGGATTGGCCATTGCCTGGTTTATCTATCGGATAGACAAATACGAACGGGAGAAATTTTTACCGCTGACGATTGCTTTTTTCACGGGTGCACTGATCACCCTTCCGGTC
Organism: Saprospiraceae bacterium; assembly: GCA_049315745.1. Taxonomy (GTDB): domain Bacteria; phylum Bacteroidota; class Bacteroidia; order Chitinophagales; family Saprospiraceae; genus JADJPL01. The sequence continues at coordinate 9,685 of JBMOJO010000014.1, forward strand.
ATGGAAGCTCAAAAGTGGTTCTTCATCATGGGCTGGGAACAATCTGCGTCGCTGCTGCCCGCACTTTTTGTTTCTTTCGTACTCGTTTCCATCCCCGAAGAAACCGTTAAATTCCTTGCGCTCCTGTTCTCCTCGGCCTACAAACGACATTTTAACGAGCCTTTGGACGGCATTGTATATTCGGTAATGATCAGTATGGGGTTTGCTACGCTCGAAAATATCTACTATGCCCTGGAATTTGGGATGCCAACCACTGCCCTGAGGGCCCTTACCGCCGTGCCGGCACATGCCGTCTTCGCGGCCATGATGGGCTATTATGTAGGTAAAGCAACGTTCCAAACGCCTAAAAAAAGATTACTGCGCTTCAAGGGTTGGGCCCTAGCTGTAACAGTCCATGGTATTTACGACTTTTTTATCATCCAGGAAATATATGATGCACTCGCCTTACTCGCTATTGTCACGCTGACAATCAGTCTGTTTTTTGCTTTTAAACTGATCAGGGAAGGGCAAGAAGCCTCCCCGTTTAGAAAAGAGTAGTAAAAACCTGGTGCAACGGGCCTGACCTGCTCACGCCATTTATTCTCTGCCCTATTTCATGAGCTTTCCATTACCCGCATGTCGCTCCGCATCGCGACTCGTTTTCTTCTCCAGGTTTTTTTTCAATGCCTCGCTGAGGTCAACACCGGTTTGGTTGGCGATACAAATCAATACAAACAGTACATCTGCCAACTCATCTTTAAGGTCTTCCCGGGCGCTTACAGCTTCTTCCGGCCGCTTAAATGATTGCTCCCCGTATATCCTGGCCATGAGACGCGCAACCTCCCCAACTTCCTCCATCAAAATCGCCGTGTTCGTCAGCTCATTGTAATACCGTACGCCAACAGTCCGTATCCATGTGTCTATTATCTGCTGTGCTTCTCGGATTTCCACTACGCTTTCGTTTTTGTATCTATAATTATGGTTACCGGGCCGTCATTGATCAAAGCGACCTGCATATCCGCCCCAAACTCACCTGTCGCTACGGTCACTTTTGCCAAAGAAGCCAACTGCGCTAAAAAGTCCTCGTAAAGCGGTATAGCCACTTCGGGCCGGGCAGCCCGGATAAACGACGGCCGGTTACCTTTTTTTGTATCTGCAAATAATGTAAACTGGCTAACAACCAGTATCCCCCCTCCGGACTGCTGAATGGAAAGGTTCATAAGGCCGGCCTCATCCGAAAAAATCCGCAAGTTGGATATTTTTGCCGCTAACCATTCGATATCCTCCCGGCCATCGGTATCCGCTATGCCTAAAAGGACCAGAAGTCCATTACTGATAGCAGACTTAACCCTCCCCTCAATGGTCACAGATGCTTTACTCACCCTTTGAACGACCGCACGCATATACCCTCTGTTTTTCCATGAAAAAAGTCTTATTTTTCCATTAACTGCACCACCGCAATAATAACCCGGTCAACGAAAATCCAGGCACCAGGTTTTCAACACCTTTATCTGTGAATTTGTGTGGAATACGCGTAAATTATCCACAGCTGACCGTTGTCCTTATTTTTTTGCACAATTCCCACATATTTTTCCCCGGTATTTTACACTTTTCATCCGTAAAATTAATCGAATTCCACAGCATTATCACATTTTTAAACCGGGACGTGGATTTGGGGATTGTAAATACCAACATCCCGGGGATAAAGCCCCTTAATCCCCGAAAACTTGGTTTTTGTATGTCAATATGCTGTGGATAACTTTACTTTTACAGCCAATAACCCGGCATTTTATAAAAACAATCGTTGCGCTTTCCACAAATCCACAGCGCTAATGATGGCCTGTGATAAATTTTTTTATTAAAAGTTATTTTATTGTCATTATTATAGGATTGTGGAAAACGCAGGAAACAATGTCGGCAGAATTTGTTTTGCTTTGAAAAAAGATAAGATGGTTCAGGAACAACATGCTTTGCACGCGCCCCGTACCTACCCACGGGCAGTTACGATTTGGTTAATGACAGGTATAGTCCTTGTTTTTTTTCAGGTGGTGATCGGAGGGGTAACGCGCCTTACAGGCTCTGGTTTGTCAATCACCAAATGGGAAATCATCACCGGCACCTTCCCGCCGACGAGTGCTGAAGCCTGGGAAGAAGCTTTCGATTTATACAAAGCAACGCCCCAATATCAGAAAATCAATCAAGGGATGACGATGGGGGAGTTCCGCTTTATTTATTTCTGGGAATATTTCCACCGTCTTTGGGCGCGGATGATGGGCCTGGTGTTTGTCGTCCCCTTCGTTTTTTTCTGGAGGAAGGGATGGATTGACAAATTGCTGATGCGCCGTCTCCTGGTAGTTATTGCCCTCGCAGCCCTTGTCGCCTCGTTTGGGTGGATAATGGTCGCAAGCGGTTTGATAGACCGCCCCTGGGTAAACGCATACAAATTATCGGTACATCTCTCCCTCGCTCTTCTTCTTTATAGTTATCTGTTCTGGACGATGTTGAAAACTTGTGGGTTTTTTCCACAGGTTATCAACAATTTTTCGTTAAAAAGGTGGGGAGGTACCGTTGGGGTACTGCTTGCAATCCAAATTGTCATCGGAGGTGTAATGTCGGGGATGAAAGCGGGAATATATTACCCCACATGGCCAGACTACAACGGGGCCCATGTTCCCGGGGTATTAATGGATCGGGAAGCATGGGATGCAGGCAATCTCAGCAGCTACGACAGTAGTGCTTTCGCCCCGTCATTGATCCATTTTTTGCACAGAAATATTGCTTATATATTGATTGTCATTGGATTGATATTTAGCGTGCATGTGCTGCGCGCTACAAGTTCACCTTTACTGCGCAGAGGCGTCTGGGTGATGGCAGGCTTATTTTTAGTGCAGGTAATGTTAGGTGTCATAACGGTCATGAACAGCCTTGGGATTATCCCGGTCAGTTGGGGGGTATTGCACCAGGCAGGGGCGATGCTGCTGCTTTCCGCCGTATTATTTGTGAATTTTCATCTGTATATAAAGTACAAATAAAGAAAATGTGGAAAAATATGTGGATAACGCATTATGGCAATTTATTGGCTTTCCGAAAATAACCACCTGTTCCCGCCTGTACACCTGGCCGACCAGGATGGCCTGCTTGCTATTGGAGGTGATTTAAGCCCTCAAAGGCTTTTGCTGGCTTATTCGGAAGGTATTTTTCCATGGTTTGGGGAGGATGACCCTTATCTTTGGTGGTCCCCCGATCCAAGGTTCGTATTGTTCCCGGACGAACTGAGGGTTTCTAAAAGTATGCGTACGTACTTTAACGGACAAAAATTTCAAGTGACTTTTGACCGTGCATTCGTACAGGTAATGGAGCGCTGCAGGGATGCTTACAGAAAAGGACAGCATGGAACGTGGATTACGCCCGAAATGATAGAGGCATACCATGCCCTCCACCTTATGGGTTATGCCCACTCTGTTGAGGTTTGGCAGGGCGAAAGCCTGGCTGGGGGTTTATATGGTATTGCCTTGGGGCGTATCTTCTTCGGGGAGTCTATGTTTGCCAGTGTGAGCAATGCGTCAAAATTTGGATTCATCACATTGGTGAAAATCCTTAAAGAACGGGGCTTTTTGCTTGTAGATTGCCAGCAGGAAACGCCGCATCTGGGGAGCTTGGGCGCGCGCCCGGTCGCCAGAACTACCTTCCTCGACATCCTTCGGGAAAACAGGGATTATACAACGGATGTCGGTAACTGGGGAAATTGGATCAACCACTAAAAAAAAAATTACAGTCTGCGATGCGGCGAATCAGATATTTATTGTTCACAGCCACTTGCCTCTGTTTGCTCGGTGGGTTTGGGACGGAATACCCCAAGGGATATTTTCAACATCCCGTAGCGACCACCCTTCGGTTATCGGGTACGTTCGGAGAATTGCGCCCTAACCATTTTCATGCGGGTATCGATATCAAAGGTGCGATTGGCACACCGATTTACGCAGCAGCCGGGGGATTTATTTCAAAAATTGTCGTTTCTCCGGATAGTTATGGAAACCACCTGTATATTCAGCACCCTAATGGCTATACGACGCTTTATGCCCACCTGGAGTCTTTTTCTACCGCTGTTCGTCAATACATCCTGGGCCTTCAACGGGATGCAGAGACATTTGAACTGACCGCACGCCCTTATCCCGGACAGTTCGAGGTCAACAAGGGGGATTTGATCGGCTTTATGGGCAATTCGGGGCATTCTTTCGGCCCTCATCTGCATTTTGAAATCCGTGAAACAGCCACCAATAAACCACACAATCCACTGCTGTTTGGCTATAAGGTTGCCGATGCCATCCCACCCCGCCTGCACGAGATCAAGGTGTATGAAATGGACGGGCAATTCAATACAGTTGCTTCCCGCGTGCTTCCCCTGGTGTTTAAAAATGGCAGATACCAATTAACTTCAGATACCATTGAGGTTAATACGCCCCAATTTGGCCTGGCGATTAAAGCCTATGACCACATGGACGGTGTCTCCAACTGGAATGGTATATATGGGCTGGACCTTTTTGATGGGGATGAGGTCATTTATGGTTTCAGAATGGATGCGATTGGACAGGATGAAAGCCGTTTTCTCAACGCGCATATTGATTATCCCGAGCAAAGGAACCGGGGAAGCTATTTTCACCGCTGTTTCAAACTTCCGGGCAATTTCCTTTCGATTTATACTCCGGAAAAATCAGGTCGCCTTTTGCTTGACCCCGGAGAAGTCAAAAGACTGGAATTTTCTGTCAGGGATATTGCCGGTAATACCTCAAGGGCAGTATTGTACATACGTCGGGGCGGGGCTGAACGATATGCTGTGCCAAGCAATATGCCCTATCAGTTTTTTTGGCCCTGCGATCGTTCGCATCAAATCGAGGACTTCCGGCTTTACGTGCATATTCCCGAGGGGGTCCTTTATGAAAATGCGTTTATCAGACATGAAGCTAAGCCATCGGTAGCTGGACAGTTTTCTTACCTGCACAGTTTTCAACCGGACGATATCCCCCTGCACCGCACTTTCTCACTTGGGTTGCGTGCAGAAGGGGTTCCGCTAAACCTGCGGGCGAAGGCATTTGTCGCACAAGTTTCGAAAGGGTCAATAACAAACTGGGGTGGGCAATGGCAGGACGATGGCATGCTCGTCGCCCCGGTGCGGAGCTTCGGACAGTTTTGTATCATGCTGGACACGGTACCTCCTAAAATCCAGTTCGAGCGGTTTTCTCCGGATATGCGGCGATATTCCACAATGAGTTTCAAAATCAGTGATAATATTTCACCTTCTGTAAATCTGCCGAATCTGCGCTTCAAGGCATTTATTGACGGCAAATGGGTAATGTTTGTTTACGATGAAAAGAACAGAAGGATACAATATGCTTTTGATGAAACCTTGGGAAAAGGTACGCACCAGTTAAGGCTCGAAGTTATGGATGCCATGGGTAATATTGCTGTTTTGGAACGGAACTTCCAGCGCTGATGGGTACCAGGGCTTACCGTGAAATACGCGTTGTAATGGGAAAATAGCCGTGTGCGCCCATACCCCCCGCTGCAAGGAAGCCTGTCCGGGCAAAACGAACAATATGCCTGATATGATGTTTCGCAGATAAATTGTAACACGATGACGATAATTAAAGTAGGGGATAAGGCACCGGAGTTCAATGCAACAGATGAGGCAGGGAACCCGATCACGATCGGCCAATTTAAAGGGCGTAAACTTATTCTCTTTTTCTATCCAAAGGATGATACCCCGGGCTGCACAGCAGAAAATTGCAATTTGCGCGACAACTATGCCGACCTGCTCGCAAGGGGTTTTGCTATTGTTGGGGTGAGTCCGGACAGTGCGAAAAAACACCAGGGCTTTAAGTCAAAGTATGCACTCCCTTTTCCCCTTATCCCGGATACCGATCAACAGATCCTGAAGCTCTACGGCGCCTGGGGCGAAAAGCAAATGTACGGGCGCACCTACGAAGGGGTGCTGCGCACTACTTTCGTCATCAACGAAGAAGGTATCGTTGAGAAAATTTTCGACAAGGTGGATACGAAAGACCATACCGCCCAAATCCTAAAGGTCCTTGGGCTTGATTGATTTCAGAAAGGCAGGTCATTGTCGAAGTCGGCTTTCGGTTCGTCTCGGGTAGAAGGAAAATCCCCCGGCTCTGCGGCTTTCGGCGCAGCAGCTTGTGCGGGTTTGTCCTTGGGGCGTTCAAGGCGCCAGGCATTGAGGTTGGTAAAAAACTTTTCGTTCCATTCCCTTCCGCGAAGGTCGAAATAGACTTTAATCGCTTCGCCTTCCTGATATTCGTCCAGCAGGCCGCACTTATCTTGCACCAGCTGGAATTTGATCAATTGTGCGTAAGAGCCACTTTCGATTTCAATGACAAATTCCCTTGCCTGAAAAGTGCCGGTTTTATTTTCGGTGGGGAACTTTCTGTACAGTTTCCCTTCAATTTCAAAAGACATCTTTCTTGATTTTTATAGTCCCAGTGCTTAAATTACCTGCGTAAAGATAACGATAAATTGTAAAAGGTACTCAACCTTGTACATAGACAACGAACTTCTCTTCGAAATAAGGCGCTGAAAAAAAACGCGCAATCGGAAAGAGTTCATAGAAGCTTCCTTTCGGTAATGCAGCGATTTCACCTTTCAGGTTTCCGCCTTTGAGTGCAAAAAGTCCATTCGGATAGAGGTGGCGTTGCTTCCGTTCCATGAGCTTTTCTGTCCAGACGACGAGTTTGTCGAGTGGGGCAACTCCGCGGGTAACGACAAAATCAAATTTTTGCCGGAGTTCTTCCGCCCGTATGTGTAATGGGGCGACGTTCGTAAGGCCCAGGGCGGTGGAAATTTCCTTTACTACCATGATTTTCTTGCTGGTGCCGTCAATAAGGGTGAATGCGGTATCTGGAAAAACAATAGCAAGCGGTAGGCCCGGCAGGCCGCCACCTGTACCTAAGTCGAGTATTTGTGCGCCCGGCTGGAAGGCCATTATTTTTGCAATACTTAAAGCGTGGAGGATATGGTGTTCATAAACCGCATCAATATCTTTTCTGGAAATAACATTGATTTTTTGGTTCCATTCCACATACAACTGGCCCAGCTCCTCTAACTGTTGCTTTTGGCGTTCGCCGAGCTGGGGGAAATATTTGAGGATAACTTCCATAAACGTCATGCCTGTTCGGTGGGTGGTTCAGATGCTGTAAGGATACCGTCAAAGGCCTGCCATAAAGGGTCCTGTGGCAGTGGTGCGGTAATTTGGACGCTGGACTGATCAACAGGGTGGGAGAAGGCAAGCTTCCAAGCGTGCAGGTGAATCGAACGATCCTGATTTTTCCTCCGGGCCCCATATTTTACATCCCCTTTTATGGGGCAGCCGACTGCTGCGAGCTGGCATCGGATTTGATGGAACCTTCCCGTTTCCGCTATGACTTCGAGCAGGTGGTAGCGGTCGCTGTGGCCAATCACGCGATATCGCAAAATAGCTTTCTGTGCATCTTTCTCCCCCTCACTTACCACCCTAGCGCGTTTGCTGCGGGAATCTTTTGCGATGAAATGTTCGAGCACACCTTCCTGGGCAGAAGGGGGAGTTTGTACAACGGCCAGATAAGTTTTCTGCACGGTCCCTGAACGGAAGCCATCGCTGAGCATATTTTGCGCATTTTTAGTTTTGGCAAACAAAACGACCCCGCTCACCGGGCGGTCGAGCCGGTGGATTAGGAACAAGCTGGACTTTGCATAAATTTCAGCAAGGCCGATGAGGTCTTTATCGTGGGTGAGATCGGGCTGCACAGGTATTCCTGCCGGCTTGTTGAGGGCGATGAGCTGGTTATTCTTGTACAAGACAAGGTCTCCAATCTTAAAAGTATTTTCCAAATTATTTGATTTCTTCGTAATCAATGTAATCATCTTTTTTACCCGGCTGGGGCTGGGCAGTATTTCCAGAGGCTTTTTTAGGCCCTTCTTCGCGCTGCTGTGGTCCCGGATATCTCAGGAAAAGACGGCCTTCAAAAAAAAATTTGTAGGCCAGGTAAATTGTCACGATGGTCAGTACCAGTTTAAACATGGCTATTAATTTTCCGCAAAGTTAGCCTATAATAGGTGGATATTGCAACAATAAACTTTTGCCCGGGGAACGGTTGAATTTATTTTATTAGTTTTGTCTGCTTAAAAAGTATAGTTGGCAAAGACAAGCCTGTGGCAATATTGCTGTCCGGTTTGTCCGTTTCATCGTCGAACAACATTATTTAAGGATATTGTATAATAAAAAATTGCCATGTTTTCTTTCAAAAAGATTAGTAACCTAACAGGTTGGCTGGTTTTTTCCATATCGGCTGTAGTGTATTATTTGTCTGCCGAGCGTACGGGCAGTTTGTGGGATTGCGGGGAATTTATCCTTGGTGCGTACAAGCTGCAGGTAGTCCATCCGCCCGGGGCGCCATTGTTCCTGCTGGTAGGAAGGTTATTTGCATGGATTGCGACAATCGTGTCGGACAAACCGGAAGATATTGCTTTTGCCGTTAACATGCTTTCTGGAATTTCCACTGCTTTCGCGGCCATGTTCATTGCCTGGGTGACGATTATCCTCGGTAAAATTGCCATGGTCGGGAGGGCAGGGAACCCGGATAATGGGCAGACGATTGCTCTTGCTTTTGCAGGTCTTGCCGCAGGCCTTGCTACGGCTTTTAGTGTTTCCATCTGGTTTTCGGCAGTGGAAGGGGAGGTATATGCCTTGTCCACTTTCTTTACGGCATTGACTTTATGGGCAACAATCCACTGGTATCACCAGCCCGATGAACCTAAATACGATAAATGGCTGATTTTTGCTATTTATTCTTCAGGCTTGTCGTTGGGGGTTCACTTGTTAAGTATCCTTACCTTCCCTGCTTTGGCTTTTTTCTTCTATTTGAAAAAGTATAAAGAATTCACTTTCCGGGGTATGGTCGCTTCACTTGGGGTGGGCTTGCTGATGATTTTTGGCGTTCAGTCGTTTATAGTCTCAGGCTTGCCCAAACTGTGGGGTTTGTTTGATATGTTCATGGTAAATAGTCTCGGGTTACCTTTTCACTCCGGGCTGGTTCCGCTCGTCCTGATTTTAGTTGCAGGCGTCGTATTTGGCCTGCGCTATGCCGAGCGGGAAAATAACCCGACTTTGCAAAATGCTATTGTTGCAGTCGCATTACTAATTGTCTCTTACGCTACTTATGGCATGGTCGTGACCCGTGCAAATGCCAGTCCGCCAATTAATATGAATACGCCCACGGACGCGATGCGTCTGTTGCCGTATCTCAACCGTGAGCAATATGGCGAGCGTGCGCTGCTTCGGGGGCCCCATTTTGACGCAAGGCCAATTGACGTGAAGTCCAAAAACCGATATGGCCGGGTTGGGGACAAATACGAGGTGGTGGATGAGCGCCTTTCGTATGTTTACGATAAAAGGCAGGAGATGGCCTTTCCAAGGCTTAGCGACGGCTCGCAGGGTCGTCCGTCTTTGTATAAGCGTTGGTTGGGGCTCGATCCCAGCCAACCACTCCCCCCGGGCCGCCCGAATATGGGGGATAATGTCAGCTTCTTTTTTAAATATCAGCTGAGCTGGATGTATTGGCGCTATTTTATGTGGAACTTCTCCGGGCGTCAAAATGCAGTCCAGGGCTATTATCCCTGGGATAAGTCCAATGGGCACTGGATATCGGGTATTCCGTTTATTGATAATATCCGTCTTGGCGACCAAAGCAAAATTACCCGGCAAATGCGCGAAGATAAAGGGCGGAACCGCTACTTCCTCTTACCTTTTCTTTTCGGGCTATTAGGCGTGATTTATCATTATAATAAGCGAAAACACGATTTTCTCGGCCTGTTGTTCCTCTTCGGAATTACGGGTATAGGGATCATTATCTATGCCAATCAACCGCCGAACGAGCCCCGGGAAAGGGATTATGTTATGGTCGGCTCGTTCTTCACTTTTTGTATCTGGATCGGGTTAGGTGTGTTGGCCCTCTATGAAATTCTGCAGGAGCGCCTTAAGCTCAACAATCCTGTCGGCGCTGGGTTGGCGGGTATGGCGGTTATGGCGGCCCCGCTGCTCATGCTTACCCAGAATTTCGACGATATGAGTCGTCGCGATCATTATGCCTCAAGAGATTATGCGTCCAACTTCCTGGAGTCATGCGCCCCTAATGCAATCCTTTTCACCTATGGGGATAACGATACCTACCCCCTCTGGTACGCCCAGGAAGTTGAAGGGATACGTACGGATGTCCGTGTTGTCAATCTGAGCCTGATCGCAGTAGATTGGTACATTGATCTTCTGCGCAGGAAAGTCAACGATTCTCCTGCCTTGAAACTTTCGATTTCCTCCGATGCCATGCGTGGAAGCAAACGCAACCAGGTCCTTTATCCTAAGCTCGGAGAAGACCGGGAAATGAGCCTCCAACAGTTTTTGAAATTTATCGGCGAAGACCATCCCCTTCCGTTACAGAGCGGAGAATTTACAGAGAGCTATATGCCTACCCAGTCGGTTTATCTGCCTGTTGATCGTGCTGCGGCACAAAGGGCAGGGCTGATCGGGCCTGCTGATTCGGTGGTAGTGGATCGTATCCCAATCAATCTGGCAGGAAAGGATTTTCTGCAAAAAGATGATATTGCGGTCTTGGATATCATCGCTTCTAACCTCTGGGAGCGGCCAATCTATTTCTCCGTTACTACCCGTCCTGAAAAATTCTTTGGCCTCGATAATTATATGCAACTCGAAGGCCTCGGCCTACGTATCGTCCCGGTACAGTCCCCTTCCGATCAATCGTTCGGCCTGATTGGCAGTGGTCGCGTGGCAACGGATATTTTTTACAAGAATGTTATGGAGAAGTTCCGTTGGGGTAATTTTGACAAGAAAGAAACTTTCGTAGATAATTCTTACATGCCCAGTTTGCAAAGTATGCAGCTCGGTATGCGCCGTGCGGCTGGGGAGATCCTTAGAAGTGGGCAAAAGGAGAAGGCGGTTGCCCTGACAGATAAATATTTCGAAGTGTTTCCCGATATGAACTTCCCGTATGATTACCGGGCATACTATATGCTCGATGTTTATATGGACGCGGATGCTTACAATAAGGCAAAACCGATAATGGAAATCCTCGCACAAAATACGGAAGAACAGCTCCGTTTCTACACCTCGGTATCTCCGGATATCCTGGCCAATAGCTTTCAACTCGATTATGATATGGCCAGGCGGACAATGGATAGGCTGATCGCAGATGCCAAAAGAGGTGAGGATAAGGATTTTCAGACTAAGCTTGAAGCAAGGTTCGCACCTTATAGAGTGACCGGGCAGCCGGATCCTTCAGGTATGCCCCCTGCCGGGCAGTAAATAGTTTTCGGGCCCTTCATTTATAAAATATTCTTCTGATAGGAGCCATATCAAAAGCAAAACGCCACCCTTTGGCGGCAGAATTTTATATTGAAGGGGTTGTGTAAACAGGTTGTTTTTCTTGGCACTTCGCGCCAAATTAAATTTGGATGGAGACATCTTTTTCCTGATTTTGCGAAGCAAAGTCAGGAAAAAGATGTCTCCATCCAAAGAATATTTCGCTGCCGCAGGCGGCGAAAACTTTTCACACAACCCCTTCAAACTACTTTTGGCGAGAATCGCCGACAAGATTTCAGCATCTGCCCTATTCCAATTATGGTTGAAGTGAAAAAAATCGCAATTGGCTGTGACCATGCCGGCTTCCAACTCAAAGAACACCTGAAGCAGTTGCTTCAAAAATGGCGGATCGAAGTCATGGATTTCGGGGCTTTCTCGGAATCTTCTGTGGATTATCCCGATTATGTTCATCCCCTTTCACTTTCTGTCGAATCGGGTGAATCAGCCTTGGGGATTGTTATCTGTGGAAGTGGTAATGGAGCCGCTATTACTGCCAATAAGCACCAGGGCATCCGTGCGGCACTATGCTGGAACGCTGAAATCGCTTCACTCGCCCGCGCACACAACGATGCCAATATTCTTTCCCTGCCTTCGCGTTTCATAGCCGCTGCCGAAGCAGAGGAAATTGTAAGGGTTTTCTTGGAAACGCCCTTCGATGGAGGACGCCATGTGCTACGGATAAATAAAATTCCCATATAAAAAAAATGCCGATTCTACCCCCCAGTTGAATCGGCAAAGCCATCCGGGTTTCCCCGAAATGACATATCTTAATCGCATACGCATCTGAATAAAATTGAAGAGGGTGAGCATTCCGCCAAGCGTCCCCCCAATATGGCTTCCTGCTCACCTCAAACAATCATCTTCCACGAAGCGGACTTCGCGAAATTTGAAAGCAAAAGTATCTTTAGTAAGAACAAATACTCCACTAAGGTAATGCAGAAGCCGGTGCTGTCTCGGAAAACATAGTTTGGAAGAAATTCCAATCAGACTGGATAAACTCAAAGCTCCTGCGAAGGAAAGATTTTTTTAGTTCAAAAACAAACTTTTCAGCTAAAAAATTATTTGCCCGTCTTGTTGCAGCGGCTTATCGCAGTGAAATAAAGTGCTGTCTTTACCCCATGAGCACCCCAGCCCAATAGGGCTGCCGTCTGACTTATACGCCGCCCCGGTAATTTGAACAAACAGATAATTTAATGTCAAATTGACAGGCAAAGCGTTCTGGTATGACATTTGTTGAGTTCAATTGAGGTTTTTTGAGCTTAGGCACGTCAAACCTTCAAATTCAAAGGTATTTATCAACAGAATAAAATTCCAGAAAATGCAAAAAGGTACAATTTCAGTTCAGACAGAGAACATTTTCCCGATTATCAAAAAATTTCTCTATTCCGATCACGAAATATTTCTGCGTGAACTGGTCTCCAATGCGGTAGATGCAAGCTCAAAGCTCAAAGCACTCGCCTCGCGTGGTGCGTTCAGTGGAATGCTGGGCAATTTAGCCATCGAGGTGATTCCGGATAAAGAAAACAAGACCCTTACAATCCGGGATCATGGAATTGGGATGACGGAAGAAGAGGTGCAGAAATATTTGAACCAGGTAGCGTTTTCCAGCGCTAAAGAGTTTCTGGAGAAATATAAAGACGATGCCAGTTTGATTGGCAACTTCGGCCTCGGTTTCTACTCTGCTTTCATGGTAGCAAATAAAGTCGAGGTACATACCAAGTCTTTCACTGAAGGCTCGAAAGGGGTAACCTGGACTTGCTTCGGTAATCCGGAATATACGCTGGATGAAAATACTAAAACGGAAAGGGGTACGGATGTGGTACTGCACCTGAGCGACGATAGCCTGGAGTTTCTCGAAGATTCCCGTATCGAGTCCCTGCTTCAAAAATATTGCAAATTCCTGCCTATTCCTATCCAGTTCGGTACGAAACCGGGACCTGCAGAGGCGGATAAAGAGGGGGACTCCGCTGAGGTGCCCAATATCATCAATAATCCCGATCCGGCATGGAAAAAATCTCCTGCCGACCTTTCCGATGATGATTACCGTTCCTTTTATCGCGAGCTCTACCCCTATTCTTTTGAAGCCCCCCTCTTTTGGATACATCTCAATATTGATTATCCTTTCACGCTCAATGGTATCCTGTATTTTCCCCAATTAGGGAATAACCTGGAGCTTCAGCGCAACAAAATCCAGTTATACTCCAACCAGGTATATGTGACCGATAATATCGAAGATGTCGTACCAGAATTCCTGAGGCTTTTACATGGGGTAATTGATTCCCCCGATATCCCCCTGAACGTTTCCCGAAGCTATTTGCAGGCAGATGGCAACGTTCGTAAAATCTCAACCTACATCACGAAAAAGGTTGCGGACAAACTGGAGGAATTGTTTAAAAAGGATCGCGAAGCTTATGACACAAAATGGGGCGATCTCGGTGTTTTCGTCAAGTATGGTATGCTTTCCGACGAAAAATTCCACGAGCGGGCCATTAAGTTCGCACTGCTCCAAAGTATAGACGGCTCATTTTATCCGGTAGAAGAATATGTGGAAAAAGTCAAAGCGACTCAAACAGACAAAAATGGACGTGTGGTTATCCTCTATACGCCATTTCCCGATCAGCACCATAGCCAGATAACTGCATGCAAGGATAATGGGTACGATGTGCTGAAAATGGATATGGTCATAGACAACCATTTCATCCAACACTTAGAGTATAAGCTTGAAAACGTCTCTTTTGTCCGTGTTGATGCCGATACTCCCGACCATCTGATCCAAAAAGACGAACAACGGGAGTCGGTTTTGAGTGAATCCGAGCTTAAAAAGGTCGAAGAGATTTTTAAAGAGGTACTTCCTGCTTCGGATGCGATGTTGTCAACGAAAGCACTCTCTCCGGAATCTGCCCCTGTCCTGATTACCCGGCCGGAGTTCATGCGCCGAATGAAAGAAATGCAGTCATTCCAGGGAATGCAAGGCAATGGTTTTCCGGATACTTATAATGTTGTAATCAATACCAACCATCCGCTGATTTGCGGAAAGCTCCTGAAAACGGAAAGTGCGGATGACCGCAGGGAAATTGCCGGTTTTCTGCTCCAGCTTGCCCTGCTTCAGCAAGGTATGTTAAAGGGTGAGGAATTATCGGCCTTTACCAAGAAAAGCCTTTCCCTGATTATGGAATAGTTGCACGCTCTATGGCGCTTCACGTCAAATTATAATTTTGAGGTTGTGCAAAAAGTCTTTTGCCGCCTGCAGCGGCAGGATATTCTTTTGAAACCGACGTGTTTTTCATCATTTTGCGAAGCAAAATCATGAAAAACACGTCGGTTTCAAACTTAAATTTGGCGCGAAGCGCCATGAAAAGACTTTTCACACAACCCTACAACCCCAAGAGAATATTCTGCCGCCGAAGGTGGCATGCGGATAGACTATGGGACCCTGGTCGTATGAATGACATGGTCAATTTGCTGGATAAAATTGCGTTTATCTTCGCCGGGTGCGTGTAAAAAGCCCATGATGAAGATCAAATCGTTTGTTTTGGGATTGAGTACGAGGTAGCTGACAAAAGCACCGCCCATATAGTCATTTACGATTTCCCATATCCCCCGGGCCTCCAAGGCGTAGAGGTTTTTAAACCGAATGGGGTTGACGTACATCGGCAAATCAACGTCATTGATTTTCATGTAAGTATCATCTAGCTGGGTCGAGACATACTTTTTCCCGATTGCTTCCTGAATCGCCTTGATACCTTCGCGCGAAAGTTGTCCCTTGTTTTGATAGGGGATCTTGCTCAGGATGATATTAGAAGAAGTTTCATCAGTTTCCCGCCGCAGCCACATAATCTCCCCATCGCTGAGCGCCTGTATATACCCTTTAGGGATACGCATCTCCACGCCTATCTCATCGCGTACGCTTTGCTCTATTTTTTCGCTTCGGCCTTCAAAAAATACCGTAGCGTCAATTTGTTTGTAATCGTTTTCGCGTACTTTTTTTAGAACAGCGGGAAAATTGTTTTTCAAGTTTTCAATTAATTCCTGTCGGTTTCGTGCAAACTGAAAGATCAGCATTTGTCCTTTTGCCCATTTATCCTTGCCCACTACGATATTGCTCTTAGGATTAGCGCTAATCTGTGCCATATTTTGCTCCCCGGCGAGGAATTTCATCATTTTCGTTGAAAGGGAATTTTCATCGCTGAGATCGCAAACAAAAAGGTAGGTGCGCATTTGCTTTCTGAGCGGGTCCTCTTCAAGATCTTCCGGGCTGAAATATTTGATCTCTAGAATAGGTTCGGGTTGAGGGAGGATAGGAAAGGGGCCGGAATAATAATAAAGGATAGAATCACCAATCGGGCTTTCCCAGACTTCTTTGTCGGCGATGACTACGAGGTCATTGACTTTTCCAAAGGCGTTTGCTGTAGGACGCAAACCTTCTGCCACATCGCCGGTGCAGTTTGTCAGGATTATCGGAGACAGAAAAGCGATGAGGGTATGAGAGAGGGAGTACTTGGAGAAAGTATTGGAAACGGACATTGCGCTTGGTTTTATTGCCGGAATACAACCAGGGTAATGTTTTACCCATGTTTTCCTGCACGATCATAAGTGAAAGATGCTGGATTACTAGGGTTTGGCGCAAGACAGCGCATTTTTTTGAGAATTCCATCGAAACAGGCCAAATATTTGATTGCAGGGACGGCTCCAACAGAGCACATATCTTGGCGGCAGCACACATGAGTTACCCCAGATATTTCAGAAATACTTGGATATCCTTGCCCAATATTTTAGAGCAGGCCTTCGATGATATTTTCTTCAGAAATGCCTTCCGCCTCTGCTTTATAATTTCGGACAACCCGGTGTCGTAGTACGTATTTTGCGATAGCCTGGACATCTTCGATATCTGGTGAGTATTTGCCTTTGATTGCAGCATGGCACTTTGCACCGAGCACGAGGAACTGAGATGCCCGGGGCCCTGCCCCCCAGGACAGGTAGTTGTTGATATTTGCCGGTGCCATCGGCGTATTGGGCCGGGTCTTTGTGACCAGGCTTACGGCGTAGCTCAGGACATTTTCTGAAACTGGGATTTTTCGGATAAGCTGCTGGAAATACAGAATTTGGTCGCCGGTTACAACATGCCTTAATTCAATAGACTGTATCGCAGTTGTACCTTTTACGATTTCGAGTTCTTCCTCATAAGAAGGATACCCCAAGGGGATATTGAACATGAAGCGGTCGAGCTGTGCTTCGGGCAGGGGGTAGGTACCTTCTTGTTCAATAGGGTTTTGGGTAGCCAATACAAAGAAGGGCTTGGGCAACAGATGGCGGACCCCACTTACCGTAACGGATTTTTCCTGCATTGCCTCCAGCAGGGCTGCCTGGGTTTTGGGTGGAGTCCGGTTAATTTCATCTGCAAGGACGATATTTGCAAATAAAGGGCCTTTATTGAAACGGAAGTGCCGATCTTCATCCAAGATTTCCGATCCGGTAATATCTGATGGCATCAGGTCGGGGGTAAACTGAATCCGCTTGAAGTCCAGGTCGAGCACGTCGGCGATCGTACTTACCAGCAATGTTTTGGCAAGGCCGGGCACACCGACCAGCAAGCTGTGTCCATTGCTGAACAGGGCGATGATTACCCCTTTCACGACTTCGTCCTGTCCTACAATAACTTTGCCGATTTCTTTTTTCAGGTCGAGGTATGCGCCGGCAAGTGCATCTACAGCCTCTACGTCGGATTTAAACTGCATAAATTGGTGTTGTGTGTCCTGTAAGTCAAAGGACTGCAAAATTACGAAAATACAATGTGGAAACGAATGAATGCTTTTCTTTGTTTTGGGTGGACGATAAAAATGGCTTAGGGGCATGGCCACTGCATATCGCTGATCGGATAAGCTGCTTTGGTAAAAGAAAAGTGCCACCACTCCGTCCGGGTGGTACGAAACCCCTTTGCGATCATTGCGCTTTGCAGGGTCTTTCGGTTTTCGAGTACTTTTTTAGGTAAATTGGTATAGTCAATGTACGCTTCCTGACCGAAGAAGTCATAAGGGGTACCCATATCGAGTTCCTGTCCGTTTGCGTCCACCAGGGTCAGGTCAATTGCGGAGCCGCGGTTGTGCATCGAGCCTTTTCTGGGATCGGCCACGTATTGAGGGTTGGGGACTTTTTTCCAGAGTGCCCACTGGACAGCGTGGGGGCGGTAGCAATCGTAGAGTTTCAGGCCCAGGCCTTTTTTGCGCAGTTCTTTGTGTACTTCGACGAGCGCCCTGGCGACAGCCGGCCTCAGGAAGCAGCGGGCGCATTCGTACATCTGTGCCCCCACAAAATTATTCCTGGTGGCATAGCGGATGTCAAGCCGGATACTGGCATCTATTCTGGTAATTTCCAGCCACTGGGTGGTATCGGTATGTGGTTGTATATTGGAATCTGGTGGGCCGGGAAAGGTGCCCGCAGTGTATAGGAGTAGGAAGAACGCGTTGTAAACACTTGACAAAACGTTAAAAGTTAACATGGCGGCTTTAAATTTTTGTATTCGTTATGATTTCAAAATCTGTCCTGATTGTGCCAATTCCTTTGATCTGTGTAATACCTTTGCCATAGTTTTCGGTACACGCCTGGGGCCTTGTTGCGCCGGGCGTGCGTAACAGAAAAAACCGGCGTATTTAGCGGCCGGGAATTATTCTGTTGTAACAAGCCGGATATTCCCTGTATCAAGATTTTGACAATTCAACCTGTGTGCATAAGAAAATATTTCCGAACGCTTTATGGGTCATATTGGCCTGTATGCTACTCCTGCCTGCACTCCTGATTAATTTAGGGTTGCTGACATTTATTGACGATGAGGCCATACGCGCTTTAGTGGCTTTAGAAATGAAATGGTCTGGAAATTATATTACCCCGACTTTGCATGGCGAGTACTATTACAACAAACCACCGCTTTTTAACTGGATTTTACTGGTCTTCTTTGAATTATTCGGAGAAGTTGACGAATTCACGGCGAGAATTCCGACGGTACTGGCTTTACTGGGGTACGCGGCTTCTGTTTTTCTTGTTTTCCGCCGGCATTATGGGCCTGAACGCGCATTGCTTGTCGCTTTCATGCTAGTTACCTGTGGGCGCATACTTTTTTGGGACTCCATGCTCGCATTGATTGATTGTACGTTTAGCTGGGTCATTTTCGGTATGTTTATGACGGTTTATCATTTTTTTGAGCGGGGGAGGTGGACGGTCTTGTTCTTGGGTACTTACCTGCTTGGTGCGATCGGATTTTTATTAAAGGGCCTTCCGGCCTTAGTATTTGTAGGCCTGACCCTTTCCGGATATTTTCTTTTCCGTGGGGCACTTAGAAGGCTATTGAGTTGGCAGCATTTTTGGGGTGTTTTGGTTTTTGTGGTTGTAATCGGTTTATATTATGGTATTTATCTGCAATTTAATACACTTGACACAGTATTTCAAACGCTGTTTTCTGAATCTTCCAAGCGGACTGTGGTGAACTATGGTCTGGGCAGTACGGTGGTGCACTTGTTTACTTTTCCCTTTGAGATGGTTTATCATTTTTTTCCGTGGTCATTAATGGGAATTTACCTTGTTGAGCGGGGGGTGGTGGATAGGATTCGTCAGCATCGTTTTACGGGTTTTTTAGCGGTGGCTGTGCTAACGAATATTTGGGTGTATTGGAGTTCCCCGGAAGTTTACCCCCGTTATCTGTTGATGTTTGTGCCATTGGTTTTTGGTATTTTGCTCGATCTGCACGTCTGGCACGCAGAGCGTGAAACGCTGCACATCCGGATTTTTTTGGGGATATTAGTGGTTATGGCGGGGAGTTTTTTTGCAGCGGCATTTTTACCTTTCTTTTTGGGCAGGCTGCAAATCGTTCCGGATTGGGCATTAAAAAGTATCGTGCTGGGTATTGCATCCGGTTTGGTTTTCTGGAAGATGATGAGGGACGTTTCGGTTTGGGGAATGCCAATGGCGGTTATAGCGCTGCTATTGTTCAGGGTCGGTTTTAACTGGTTTGTGTTACCTGATCGGAATGCACATGACTTCGGCAAACTTTGTCGGGAAAGTTCCCTTTTTGCAGGCAAAACTTATCGGGAAGCGCAAATGAAGGTGTATAAAAAAACAGATATGCAGCCTACGAATTCTTTTTATCTTACCGTTGCGCGGGGTTCCATTATCCCAAGAGATCTATTGGGGAAAGACACTTCTGCGTGGTATATTATTGATCCAAATGACTATCCCGGCATTAAATTGCGGAAGGTATCGGAGATTAAAGTCAGGCACGGGGAATTGACTTACGACATTGGGCCTTTGTCTGAGTAATCAGGATATAATCTGTTGCAGGCAATAGCGTAGGCAAAGGATTTTTGATGAAGAAATAAAAAGCAGGCGTATGCTACACAAATTGTCTGTGGTGGTTACGGTATTTAATGAAGAAGAAAATGTTGGCCCCTTGACAGGGCAGATTACATCTGCGCTGAAAGAGGTGGATTATGAAATGATTTTTGTAGATGACGGTTCTACGGACCATACCGTCCAGGCGTTAAAGGCGATCGCCCATCCCCGGCTAAAGATCATTGAGTTTAAAAGGAACTATGGTCAGAGTTCGGCATTAATGGCAGGAATTGACTATGCGGCGGGCAGCTATATTGTAACGATGGACGGGGATATGCAAAATGATCCAACGGATATTCCGGGTATGCTTAGAGTATGCGAAGAAGGGGAGTGGGACATGGTAGCGGGGAACAGGGCAGCTCGCCAGGATGGTTTTTTCCTGCGCAAGGTTCCAAGCCGGATTGCAAATTACATCATCCGGAACGCTTCCGGTGTTCACCTCAAGGATTATGGTTGTGCCCTGAAAGTCATTCGGGCTGATTTGGCGAAGGATCTGGGTATTTATGGGGAATTGCACCGGTTTATCCCCATTTTGGCGCATCTCGAAGGAGGAAAAATTACCCAAGTAGATGTAAAACATCATGCACGCAAATTTGGGCATTCAAAATATGGCCTTAGCCGGACTTTGAAAGTCATGAGTGATCTGCTGCTGATGCTTTTCTTCAAAAAGTACCTCAAGCGCCCAATGCACTTATTCGGTAATACGGGCCTTTTGCTTTTTTCCATGGGATTGATTATTAATATTTATTTGTTTTGCTTAAAATTACTGGGCAATGATATCTGGGGCAGGCCCTTGCTTATCCTCGGACTGTTGTTGTTGTTGAGCGGCATACAACTCGTTACAATTGGTATCACGGTGGAGATACAGGTTCGCACTTATTTCGAGTCGCAGCACAAGAAACCATATAAGATAAGGCAGGTGATGACTTTTCCAAGTCCGGAGTAGGTGACTGCCGGATTATCAGACTTGTTGCGATGAGCGATCGTGATGGAAAAAACAGCCGTTTTACCTATTAGCATTCCGTCTCAACAAGTTTATCATAAAGTGTATTTAGCATCGGTCTTTTATTCTGATAAAAATATCTTATGGCCCGATATGTAAACTTTCAAAAAGGGTTGTCGAGTGTGTTCTTCTGGTCTATTATCTCTGCTGCATTTATTGGCCCGGGGACAGTAACGATGACTTCGAAGGCGGGGGCTTTATTTGGGGCTGACCTGCTCTGGGCGCTGACTTTTTCAATTGTATCCACTATTATATTACAGGAAACTTCGGCACGCTTGAGCATTGCTTCAGGAAAGAATCTCGGCGCAATTATTGCATTGAGGATGCAAGGTAAGCCGGGGGCTGCAAAGTTGCTTTATTTTATTTTTGGTGCATTAGTTTTTGGATGTGTTGCGTACGAAGCGGGCAATTTGTTGGGTGCGGTAGCCGGGCTCGGGTTGTTTTTGTCTTTTTCCAGGCCTCTGCTTACCCTTATTGTAGGTTTTTTGTGTGGAATATTATTATGGATGGGCAGTCTTCGGCAAATTGCGCGTTTTATGGGGGCATTGGTAGCTGCCATGGGTATCGCATTCGCTTTTTCGGCGGTATATACACCGGTAGCCGGGAGCGAGATCGTATCACATGCGATTGTACCTTCCATCCCAAGGGGTTCGGCATTGCTGATTATTGGGCTGGTCGGCACGACGATTGTTCCGTATAATTTATTTTTGGGGTCGGGCATTGGATATGGGCAGAAGATATGGGAAATGCGGTGGGGCATCACGATCGCGGTAGCGATAGGAGGATTGATTTCCGGGGCAATTCTCTTGGTTGGCACCCAGATTTCCGGGGATTATTCCTATGAAAGTGTAGCGACGGCTCTTGAGGTACGCTTTGGTGCTTTTGGGAAATGGTTGTTTGGCCTTGGCCTTTTTGCGGCCGGTTTTAGCTCGGCCATGACAGCGCCGCTGGCCGCGGCTGTTGCCGGCCAGAGTCTTTTCGGGCACAGGTCAAGTCAGGAAAACGAGGGTGATTGGGGGGGGTCTTCAAAAAAATTCAGGTTGGTGTGGGGCGGGGTACTTGCTATCGGTATGGTTTTTGGCGTTTTGGATTTCAAGCCCATTCCCGTAATTATCCTGGCACAAGCCCTGAATGGGTTGTTGTTGCCGCTAATGGCTACTTTCCTGCTTCTTTCTGCAAATGACCGGGCTTTATTGGGGGATTATGCCAATGGTATATTTTCCAATTTAATGACTATTGTAATTGTCGGCATTACTATTTTTCTTGGATTGCATAATATCCTTCTGTCTGTTGATAGGGTATTGGAAATATTTGGAAAGAATCCTCAGTGGCCATTGGTGATCAACGCGGGAATAACTGGGGTATCTGTTTTTATCCTGTCTTTGCGGATATTCAGGGAATCACAAATGCGATTTTTTGTTTGAAAGTTTTCACAAAATTTTACAGGGGTTGTGTAGAAAGGTTTTTTTCGGCGCGTCGCGCCAAATTATGTTTTGAGAGACACGTCATTTTCGTATCTATTTAGCATGTAGCTGTCCTGAGAAATAATCTTTGGTGTGCGTGCATCTTTTACGCGCGTTCGCGCG
>JBMOJO010000166.1:0-7991 GCA_049315745.1 Saprospiraceae bacterium
TGGATCAGAAGGGGTGGGGTAGGCGAAAGCAGAAATTTCGATTCCGGATGCTTGCAATGCCCGTGCTTTTGCCGGATCTGTTACGCGAAATACGGGGAACCCGGGCATGGAATGCAAACCGGTGGATTGGAGCAGGTGGCCGGTAAAATAGTGCAGTAAGGCTTGTAGCCGCGCCCGCTGGCCGTCATATACCGCCCCGGCGTTGAGCAGCGCGTGGATATATGCAGGCGGGGGAGGGGATGCGCCACCAAAGAAGGGGGTGTTTTTTATCCTTGAGGTCCACGCCTCCGAACCTAAAACAACCCCTGCGGGAATACCTGCCGCTTTACCGAGGGAGCTGATGACCAGGGGCTCTATCCCGGGTAAGGCAGCGATGGCAGGATATACACCCTCTCCATTATTTCCCAGCAGGAAAAAACCATGCGAATCATCCACAACCAGGATGACCCTTCTCCGGATAGGGATACCGGAAAGGAACGAGCAATCAAAAGTCCGTACGCCCAGGGGGTCAACGGAATTGGCGAGCAGGGCGATCGGGGGGCCGGGGGATGCACACAATGCCGCTACGGAAGTGGCCCATTTATCAAAGTCTGTTTCCTGGGGGCTGTTATCCAGCCAAAGGGCGGGGTGGACACCCGGCGCAAGGTATAGCGCGGCTTCCGCGGCGAGGACCTTTAGCAGTACCTGCCCGGCCAGGGTGCCCGAGGAGAAGAGCAGTGCAGAGGCAGCACCGACCATTCCGGCGAGGAAATCTTCTGCCTCGGCATAGATCCCTGGCGCGGTATTGGATAGACGGGAGCCGCCGTAATGTGTGCCCCAATGCCTGATCCCTTCCAGTAAATGCCTTCGGAATGCCGGCAGGTAGGGGATGCCGAGGTATGCCGTTCCGGAAAACGACCGTTGGCGCATGGGCAGTGGAATATCGTATTGGGGCATCCTGCAGGGCTTTGGTATGCGCTCAGCTCATGATATCGAACAACAGCTCGGCACCGGTGCCCGGTCTTTCGGGGAAGTGGACTTTTCCATTGTGGATACAAACCCCGTGCGCGATATCTTCTTTCAGGAGCAGCGGGCCGTCCATATCCACATAGTCGAGCATAGGGAGCAAATGGGCGATCGCGGAAATACCTACCGTGGATTCCGTCATACATCCGACCATCACTTTCATGTCGAGGGCGCGTGCCGCCGATATCATACGCCGTGCCGGGGTAAGCCCGCCACATTTCATCAGTTTGATGTTGACCCCGTGAAAAAAGCCCCGGCACTTACGCACATCTTCTTCCCTTTGACAGCTTTCGTCGGCAATAATGGGCAGGGGGCAACGCTCAAACAGCCGGCGCTGGCTTGCCCAGTCGCCGGGGGGCAGAGGCTGCTCGATAAATTCTACGCCCAGGTCAATCAGCTCCTCCGCATTTGCAAGGACTTGATCGGCAGTCCAGGCCGTATTCGCATCAATGCGGAAAGTGGCGTGGGTATGTTTGCGCAATGTGCGCAGGATTTCCATGTCGTGGTCTGTACCGAGTTTGATTTTGTACAGGGGCCAGGGGGTTTCGGTGATGCGGGCGATCATTTCTTCGATGGGGCCGATGCCGATGGTATAGTTGGTCATCGGGAGGTGGTCGGTGGTGAGGCCCCAGATTTTATAGAGCGGCAGTCCCATGGTTTGCCCAAAAAGGTCGTGGGCCGCGACATCAAGTGCGCACTGCTCAAACGGGTAGCTGTTTAACCAGGGCGACAGGGCTTCCCAGTACTGCTCGGGGCTTTCCAATGGGGTGTCTTCGATCTGCCGCCGCAGACGTTCCAGGGTCACGACCATCTGCCCGACGCTGAGCCCGTAGTATTTGGTTGCCGTCGCTTCGCCAAGCCCCTGCAGCTCCCCGTCGCGCAGGGCGACGATCATCGTCGGCTGGACATCTCTCGAGCCGTGGGCGATACGAAAGGTATGCCGGAGTTGCAAATCGTGCGCGTGAATAAATAGATCCATATAAACGGTACTTTTAATTCCCGGTCTGCCGGGAAGGAGCTTGTCCGCGCTCCGGTTATCAATTGACCAGCAGGATGCGGTTATTTTCCCGGTTCAGCTCGAGCCGGGTGATTTGATTGAGCATATAGGCGCTGAAATCAGCAACTTGTACCCAGGCAGTATCTTTTCCGGGCTTAAACTTGTACAATCGGCCGCCAGATGCCATGAGCAGGGTGCCATCGGAGAGTATTGCAAAATCCTGGCTGCCGGGTAAAGGTGCGATGAGGGGTTTGGGCTGTCGTGTGCCGCCCACATTGGGCCCGGGGGAGTAGGTCAGGTCGAGGGCCATCAGCATGTCTCCGGCATCGCCATCTTTCTGGAGGTACACGAGTTGAGCGGGGTAGGCGGCAAAACGAAAACAGCGCCCGATATTCGTTGCGACAGTAGTAGGCTGCCCGGTATTGCCCGTGTTCATTTGTGCGATCGCAAGTGCGTTGGTGCCACCGGGGCTGCTGTTGAGGTGCAGCGCGACCTGCCCACCGGGCCCAAATTCATAATAGCCGACATTGACAATATCCTTAAAGACGGGGAAAACGCGGGAGGGATATTCTGCCTGCCGGGGGTCAACAGACATTTTCCAGAGGCGTAGCAAGGTGTCTTTGCCCAGGAACTCCATCCGGATGGTATAATACACATCCCGGCTGTACTCAAAGGGAGCGGTTTTTGGGGAATATTCCCCCTCGATCGTTTTGGTAAGGTAGGCCATGGAAGAATCCCGGAGCCCGATACGCAGGATGTCGGGTTGTGCTTCGTTGGGTTGCCGGGCAGAGAGGAGAAATTCGTCTGTCGAAATGAAAAACGGGTGGTTGTTGTACCCGCCGGCGTTGAAGTAGGTCATCAAACGGGGTTTCGTAAATACGAAGCCGGTATCGCCGCGCCTGGCCATATCAAAAAGATAAATGTTGGAGGCAGGTGCCTGTGCCCAAAGCTGCGCAGAAAAAGCGAAAATGGCGATCATCATCCCTGTTGCTCTCATAAGGCATTTTAGTTTTTTGCGAATTTAAACTTTTCCCGCGAAATCCGTGCAGCGATGCACCCCCGGGTTTTTCACATCGTAAAAAAGGAAAAAAATATTTAAGAAAACTTTTGCTATCCCCCTTTAAATCTATTAGGTTTGTTCTGACGAACGCACAGAAATGTTCGTTTAACCATTAAAATCGAATCATGCGTACTTTGAACAACAGCTTTTATTTTTTTAGCTTTTACTTTTACGGCGCACCGTGAAGGGACTGCTCTATTTTGTTGTTCAACAGGTTGAAGATAAAATAAAAAAGTCCCGCTCGCGGGGCTTTTTTTTTGTGCAAAAAATAACGTGGCGCCCTTCGGTCGGACGGCATTATACCGGCCTTTCCGTTGCTTCGCCTGAATAGACTGATTGCGAGGGGATTCTCGTGGTGTAAAATGGCTCTTTTTTGCCCGCCTGTGCTTCTTCAAAAAGCCTTTGCGGGGGTAAAATAGTGGATTTTTTTCCTCGAGATCATCCATTTCAATAAGCCTGATAAACAAACATTATGATCAACGCTTTGCCCAATATGGCAGGCCTCGAAAACGGAACCGGAGCGGTGATGCCGCTACGAGTCTGCATCCAGGGATTTCCCGGGGCTTTTCACGATATCGCCGCCCGCCTTTGCTTTGTGGACAGGCCCATCGAAGTCGTTCCTGCACTGACTTTTCACGAGCTTGGCCATCGGCTTGCCAATAAGGACGGTGTGGACGTTGCCCTGATGGCGATCGAAAATACCCTTGCGGGAAGCCTGATGGCAAATTACAAGCTCCTTCATGAGTTGCCGGTGACGATTATCGGCGAGGTATATCTCCGGATCCGTCAGAACCTGATGGCCCTGCCCGGCCAGCAGATTGAAGACTTGCGGGAGGTGCATTCCCATCCAATTGCCATAGACCAGTGCAGGGAATATTTTCAGCAATATCCGCAGATCCGCCTGGTAGAGATCGAGGATACGGCGCTTGCCGCCCAGAACCTCAAGGTGAACGGCACACGGGGCGTAGGCGCGATCGCCAGCACACTGGCGGCTTCGCTCTATGGGATGGAAATCCTGGCCCCCGGTATCGAAACGAACAAACTTAATTACACCCGTTTCTTAGTGCTCGTCCATGAATCGGATGCGCGGCCCGTGAAAGGTGCAGATAAAGTTTCTGTCCATTTCTCGACCAACCATACCGTAGGCTGCCTGTACAAGGTCCTGGCGGTACTGGCTGCGTATGATATCAACCTGACCAAGATCCAGTCGGCCCCTATTATCGGAAAGCCCTGGGAGTACAGGTTTTATGTGGATTTTGTTGCCGAGGGGAAAGTCGGCTTCGAACAGGCGATAGAGGCCATAAGGCCCCTGACGCACGAGTTGCGGGTCATGGGGGTATATAAGCAAGGTGAATTATATGAAGACTGAGTGCCCTTGCGCGGTCGTGCCGGCGATTCGCAGCAGGGCTTTTGGTAAGGGGGGCGCCGGGAGCGGCAGGTTTTTGACCTGCAGCCCGCCCCATCGCAACAATCCTATTAAAGGACCCAACCAGTACCATCGGTAGCTGGGAAATGAAAGAATGCGATATGATGGAACCAATCATTGTGCCCGCATCCCGCCTTGGCGTAGTAGAGGAATACTATTTCTCGCGGAAGCTGCGGGAGATAGCACAGATGCGGGCAGATGGGAAAGAAGTCCTCAACCTGGGCATTGGAAGCCCCGACTTGCCGCCCTCGGAGGCGGTTATTGAGGAATTGGCCAAACACGCACGCAGGCCCGACGTACATGCTTATCAGAGCTATAACGGGATTCCTGAGCTCCGGCGGGCACTGGCTGCCTGGTACGCCGAATATTTTGCGGTCAGGCTCGACCCGGAAGGGGAGATTTTACCCCTCATCGGCTCAAAAGAAGGTATCCTGCATATCTCGATGAGCTATCTCGAAGCCGGTGACGAAGTCCTTGTGCCCAACCCTGGATATCCGGCATACCGGGCCGTTGCCCACCTTACAGGCGCGCAGATCCGCGAGTATGCCCTCGATGCGGGGCGGCGCTGGACGGTTGATCTGGACCGACTTTCCAGGGAAGATCTCGGGCGGGTAAAGCTGATGTGGTTAAACTATCCGAATATGCCTACCGGCGCTCAGGCGGATCCCGGGTTTTTCTGCGATCTGGTGGAGTTTGCCCGGGCACATCGCATCCTGCTGGTCAATGATAATCCTTATACCTTTATTCTCAACGACCTGCCGATCAGTTTGCTGAGTACCCCGGGTGCGATGGACGTAGCGCTGGAGCTCAACTCCCTCAGTAAAGCCCACAATATGGCGGGCTGGCGTGTTGGTATGCTCGCCGGCAGGAAACCCTATCTCGATACTGTCCTCCGCTTTAAGAGCAACATGGACTCCGGGATGTTCAAGCCTTTACAGCTGGCAGCGGCCAGGGCAGTACAGGAACCCCCGGAATGGTACCACGAACTGAACGCCATCTATCGGCAGCGCCGTCAAATCGCGTTGGAATTGCTGGATGTTCTGGGCTGTTTTTACGATCCCGGCCAGGTGGGGATGTTCCTCTGGGCCCGCATACCGGACGGTTACGCCGACAGCTACGCTTTGTCCGACGAAATCCTGGATAAAGCCCATGTCTTCATTACTCCCGGCGGGATATTTGGCAGTGAAGGCAACAGATATATCCGCATTTCCCTGTGCAGCGACAGGGAGGTGTATGTGGAAGCCCTTCGGCGGGTGAAAGCACAGCTCATCCTGCCTCAAAAAGAAAATGCCGCTTTATGAACATTGTAATCGTAGGGGTTGGGCTGATTGGAGGCTCTTTGGCCATAAAACTGAAAGAAAATGGGTTTGCCAACCGGATTATCGGGGTGGATGCGAGCCAGGATAACCTGGATAAGGCGGTACGCCGGCGGCTGATTGACGAGGACATGCCGCTGGAGGACGCCATCCCGGCAGCAGACATCATCGTAGTCGCCATCCCGGTGGATGCTATGATGGAAGTCATTCCATATATCCTGGACCGTGTCGGGCAGCAGGTCGTGATGGAGGTTGGCTCGACAAAAGAACGCCTGCTGGACCGCCTTCGGAACCACCCCCGCAGGGGGCGCTTTGTCGCTACGCATCCTATGGCCGGTACAGAATACTCGGGGCCGGAGGCAGCAGTGCCGGATTTATTCGATCACAAATACACGGTTCTGTGTGAAACAGCGCTCAGCGACCCCGACGCCGTAGAAATCACAGAGGCCCTTTACCGGACGATCCCAATGAAAATCGCATATTTAGAGCCCCGTGCGCATGATGTCCATACGGCTTACATTTCCCATATCTCGCACATCAGCTCTTTTGCCCTCGCACTGACGGTGCTGGCCAAGGAAAAAGATGAAGACCGGATATTCGAACTTGCGAGTTCGGGCTTTGGCTCTACCGTGCGCCTGGCGAAAAGTTCGGCAGATATGTGGATACCTATTTTTCGCCAAAACCGGGATAATGTGCTCGATGTGCTCGACGAACACATCGAACAACTCTCCCGCTTCAGGAGCTTGCTGATTAAAAAAGATTTCGATACTTTTTATCAACTGATCCTGGAAGCCAACAGGATCCGGAAAATTATTTCGTGACGGCATGGACGGGGGCCTGTCGGGGCCGCGTTCAGATACCCGTTCAAAAGTGAATAGGGGTAGTGTAAAAAGTCTTTTGCCGCCTGCGGCGGCAGAAAATTTCTTAGAGACGCATCATTTTCACGATTTCGCGAAGCGAAATCGTGAAAATGACGCGTCTCTCAAAGCATAATCCAGCGGGAAGCGCCGTAAAAAACCTTTTTACACAGCCCCATTATTTCTCGAAGGATAAATTCAGTTGATCATAAAAACAGGAACCATGCAAATGCACATTCAACCGATTATTGAGCGCAGGGAAAACAGGCCCATCCTGATTGCGGGTCCCTGCAGTGCCGAGACAGAAGAACAGGTTTTGGAGACTGCCCACGGGCTGGCGGCCCTGGGCTATATTGACCTGTTCCGCGCCGGAATCTGGAAACCGCGTACCCGTCCCGGGGAATTTGAGGGAATCGGAACCGTCGGGTTGAGCTGGCTGCGCCGGGTAAAAGAGGAGACCGGCCTGCGCACTACGACAGAGGTGGCGAATACCCAGCATGTTTTTGAAGCATTGAAATACGGCGTGGACGTACTTTGGCTGGGCGCCCGCACAACGGTGAACCCCTTTTCTGTGCAGGAAGTTGCGGATGCCCTGAAAGGCGTGGATATCCCTGTGATCATCAAAAATCCGGTCAATCCGGACCTGAAGTTGTGGATTGGCGCCATCGAGCGGATTTATAATGCGGGCATCCGCAGGATTGCGGCTGTTCACCGCGGGTTTTCCCACCATGGGGACTCTTCCTACCGGAACGTACCCCGCTGGCAAATCCCGATCGAACTCCGCCGCCTGTACCCCGATTTGCAGATTATCTGCGACAACAGCCATATCTGCGGGCGCAGGGATACGCTCTTCGATGTCGCACAGCGTGCATTTGACCTGAGTTATGACGGGGTAATGACGGAAGTACACCCCCGCCCCGACGAAGCCTGGAGCGATGCTGCCCAGCAAATCACCCCGGTGCAATATGGGGAATTGGTGTCCCGGATCAAGCTGCGCCAGGTAACTTCAGACGATCCTGAATATATCCACAATATCGAGCACCTGCGGCATGAAATTGACGAAATTGACGAAGAATTGCTCAACCTGCTCGGCCGCAGGATGCTGCTTGCGCAGGGCATCGGCCGCTACAAGAAGCGCAATAACATCGCTATCCTGCAGTCTGGCCGCTGGGCAGAAATCCTGGACCGGGCAATCGCCAAAGGCAAGGCAAAGGGATTGAGCGAAGATTTCGTCACCATCCTTTTGCGTTCGATTCACGAAGAATCTATAAACCATCAGGAGAAAGTGATGTTAGAAGAGGGGACTAAAAAGGGGGTTTCCTGATTTTTT
>JBMOJO010000469.1:0-1817 GCA_049315745.1 Saprospiraceae bacterium
ATGTGCGGCCTTTCCGGAATCCTTTCTTACGAACAGCTTAACCCTCAGCAGGAGCAAGTCTTGCTGGATATGGCGGAGGCACAACACCACCGCGGCCCGGACAGCAGGGGATATGCCCTGTTCGACCAGGCGATGTTCGCGCACAACCGCTTGTCCTTGATTGATCTCCACGAAAGGGCAAACCAGCCCATGCGCAATGGGCGCTATATGCTGATTTACAACGGGGAGATCTATAACTTTCCGTCCCTGAAGCAGCAACTCACCGAAGCGTTTAACCCGCCCTTTGAAGGGACCTCCGATACGGAAGTCCTGTTTTATGCCCTGATCCACTGGGGGGTCGAGCAGACCCTCCTGCAGAT
The DNA here is from genome assembly GCA_049315745.1 of Saprospiraceae bacterium. Lineage (GTDB taxonomy): Bacteria > Bacteroidota > Bacteroidia > Chitinophagales > Saprospiraceae > JADJPL01. The sequence goes on from JBMOJO010000469.1 coordinate 360, forward strand.
TAAAGGGATGTTTGCCTTCGCTTTCTATGATATTACAGCACAAAAGGTCTGGATCGCGCGTGACCGTATCGGGATCAAGCCGCTCTTCTATGCCTGGAAGCAGGATATATTCTATTTTGCGTCAGAACTGAAGGCTCTGGTGTTCGCCCTGAAAGACCTGGGGCTGAGCCGGCAGCATTTCATGCACGGGGTCACCGGCGCCCTGGAAAATACCCGCCGATATACCGCTTTCGAGCACGTCCACCAGTTAGAGCCGGGCCACTACCTCGAGCTGCGGTTGGATAACGCGAAGTCTTTTGAGGACCGCTGTTACTTTGAGACCACTGACTGGATCGAAGAAGCCGAATGGAACCGGCTGAACCGCCGTTCGTTCGCGGAGGTTTATTCCGAATTCGAACACCTGTTCACCGAATCGGTGCGCTCTATGATCGTCGCCGATGCAGGCATGGGAGCCTTCGTAAGTGGGGGGATTGATTCTTCCCTGAATGCGGCGGTTGCCAAAAAATTCAGGGATGTAAACCTTTACACAGCGAATGTAAAGGGAAAATTCTCGGAGTTCGCCTATGCCCGGCAGGTTGCAGAGCATCTGGGGAGCCGGTTGCATGCCTATGATTTTGAGCCGGACATGTTCATCCGCGACTGGGTCAAGACCACCTGGTATTACGAATCGCCCCTGGTGGTACACCCGAGCGCCGCACCCTTTCAAAATGTGGCCGCATTGACGGCTGCATACGGGGATAAAGCGGTGATAACCGGCGAGGGGGCCGATGAGCTGTTCCTGGGATACCCCCGCTTATTGACCCGCCGCTACGACGCCCTGATCCAGTTCCCGCAAAACGTGGTGTCGAACTTCTACCGTAAAATACCCGGCTTGAAGCGTTATCTCAACCTGGAGAATACGAGCTACTGGCGGGAGGTGGGAAAGATGGCGTTTAATTATGAGCAGTTAATTAACGAAACCAGACATAAAAAGGCCTACGGATTCCTAAAAAATCACGACCATTATGCAGATCAGTTACGTTCCCCGGCCATGGTCGAAAGCGGGCTTCACAGTCTTTTGTGGCGAAACGACCGCATGGGGATGATGCATAGCATCGAGTCGAGGTTCCCATTTCTGGATGATGACCTGATGAAGTTTGGGCTGAACCTGCCCGTGAAGTATAAAATTGGCAGGACATCAAAATTTTATAACTGGAAGCACCCGTTTCTGATAGATAAATGGCTGGTAAGGTGCCTGGGCAAAAACTGTCTTCCGGAGTCCATTGTATTTCGGAAGAAGGATGGATTTCCCATGTACGGCCAGATGTTTCTGAAGGTGGACGAAGGCTTTTTCCAGGACGGCTTTTGGCAGGCCCAGATGAAAATGGGAAAAGAGGCCGTCAGCTATATGTGCAGCCATTCCGACCCCTATATGCTCGCCAAGCTCGCCAGCGTAGAGATATGGGGCCGGCTTTTCGT
>JBMOJO010000015.1:0-31985 GCA_049315745.1 Saprospiraceae bacterium
TTCTGCTGAGCAGTGCCAGGGAAGAAAATTAAGAAATTTGGTACCTGTTTTGTTTGCCATGGATATTTGCGGCTTCGCCGCGATTGACTTCACATACCGGAAGCCGTGCCGAAAGTCCTTTGCCGCCTTCGGCGGCAGAATATTATTTTCAGAGACACATCATTTTTGAGATTTCGCGAAACGAAATTTCAAAAATGATGTGTCTTTAAAAAGATAATTTGGCGCGAAGCATTATTTTCCGGGGCAATGAGCCTGTCAACTGGAACGGCTACATTTCATCAGAGTTTTTCTTCGACTTCCTGGATATCGTTTTCTGCAAACTTTGGGAACCATTTTGCGAGCTTTTCGCGGGCCTGATTCCGGACATCCTGATTAATAAAGGATGCGATCGTTACGAGGCCGAAGCTGAGCATGCCGATATCGTCGGTAAAACCGATGATGGGGGTAAGGTCCGGAAGGAAATCGAGGGGTGCGAGCAAGTAACCAAGTACACCGATCACGATATTTTTGGCCCAGAAGGGTGTTTCTTTACGCCGATAGGCATAATACATCAGCAGGGCGGTATATACTGTTTTGATACCGAGGCGCTGTGCGAACCTGCCGATGACACTCCAGAAGTTCCTCTCGCTAAAAAAGCGGCGATAACGTTCGAGATTTATTTTTCCTTTTTTCATCATTTATTTCAGGCTTGGGCCCGTGGGCGCGGGTCTGTGTTCTAAAATAAAAACCATTTTGCGGGTGGATTAGTTCCTTTCGGTCATAGCTTCTACGTTCCCGGCGATTTCGAGTCCGGCGTGTTGTCCGGAGCCTTCATATCGGCATTTACCGCGGGAAAAGAAGCGGATATCCAAACGGGACTGAAGGCTTTCGTTCACTTTTCCCCGCATTTCCCCATTCATTGGGGAGCAAAGGTCGGCACCTTCGGCAGGATGGCCGGTGATTTCGAGTCGGTGGCGTTTGTCCTGCAGGACGATATGCACGATATTTTCTTTCAATTCGGCCTTGATCGTTGCCCCTGTATAGGTAGCGAACCTGTAGAGGTGTCCTTCGAATAGGAATCCGGCAATAAACCCGGTAAAAGACGTTGTGAGCCATGGGATTTTGGCAACGGATACCATTAGGCAGACCGGCCCGTTATGGGGGAAGTGATTGCTCTGCATCCATATCCAGGCGCTTGGGAAGGAAGTCCCCCAATCTTTTTCAAGGTAGCCGATACCATTGTCCATCGGGAGGGATTTTCCGCGAAAATGGAGGTTGCCGGAAATGGTATGGTGGAGGCTGACAACCCCGTGGTAACATTCCATAAAAGGTACAAAGCCGTACCAGCCCATGATACCGGGTGCTCCGAGCATTTTGGGCCAGGCATGTTGGTTATGAAACCAGAGTTCGCCTTGAATTTCGGGCAGATCGAGGATGATATTAGCGGGAGAGAAGAAATTTGTGCCGAGGTGGAGGGAGAAGGTTTCACTGGAGGGGAAGAAATCTTTTTCATCGAACGTATGATAGAATGCTTGTTTCCGGGTGCCATCAAAGACCTGGATGAAAGCATGTTTTTTACCCTGTTTATCCATGCTGATTCCGGGGATTACGGCGATGGCCTGTTCTTGGGAAGGTGCGATCATTTTGAAATACCATCCTTCGAAGAAGCTGTTTTTTTTGCCCCAGCCGTGGTACATTTCGGGGTTCCAAAGGGCGCGCCATTTTTGGATTGGAATGGAAAACCGATTCATATCAATAGAATTTACAGGCATGATGAAGAGCTGTACATTAGACTTGTTGTGATGGGGTTATCCTTTGTTCGATAGGTGCGGTGACGGTAAAATGGGGTTAAAGCTTCAGGCGGCTGAACCTGCTTACGATTCCATCGAGGAAAAGTTCTTTGAGTTCTTCGCTCAGGAAGCTGTTGAGGGTCGAATGCCGGATATCGGAATAGTTTTTTTTGAGGGAGTGCAGGAAGTAGGTGATGGGTTCTTCGGGAAGGTTGAGGATTTCGCGTCCGAGGAGCTGGGTAAAATCTTTTGCTTCGAAAGCAGAATTTTGGCCCTGGAAGTTGAGGGTAAGCTCCCGATCCTGACGGCCGAAAAACAGCGTCGTATTGGCAAAGTAGATCGGAGGGGCCAGGACTGTTTTTTTGGGGTATTGGAGGAGGAGGTAGTCTTTCCAGCAGGCAGTATGGTACCCGATGAGCCAGGAGAACAGGATCCTTTGAAAGAGCTGGTATTTTTCGATGACGGGGAAGGTACAGAAGTGCTCGATCATTTCCACGATGCCTTCGACGCTATCGGTTTTAATTGGTTTTTTCAGGGATTTAACCGCATCGCCACATTTTGTAATCGGAAGGGGCTGTTGGCCTGACATTCCCGGGACTTCTGCAAAGAAGGTAAGGGTTTGGTCGGTATTAAAAATCATGCCGTGGAATACCGTTTTAATCGCACATATTTGGGCGATGCGCGTACTGAGGTCTATGTTTTCAGAAGTTTGCAAGATGGGTTTTGCGGGGGGGATAAGGATAAACCGGTTTTTTTTATTGCTGACTTTCATTTCCCCGGATCCTTGTACAATATTTCCGAAGGACCAGTTGCCGTGCCAGTTGATTTCAAATTTGGATGGGGGCTGCCCTTGAATATCCTCATAATTGAACGGCGCTATTGTTGTTAGTCCACGACGAAATTTTTTCAGTCCGGTGACGCTATATTTTTCCGGGCCGCAGGTTTGGTAAGAAATTGGGCAGCGGCTCATATTTCCGTGGTTTTGTCATCTGCGGATCCATTAATGACCGGACTGGAGAGGCGGATACGGATATTGAGTACGTGGAGGATTTTGAGGAGGGTGAGCAACTGGACGGAGGGCTTTCCGTGTTCGACGTCGTAAACGACGGTTTTTCCCACGCCTGCCAGGCGCGCGCACTCGATGCGGGTAAGGCCGCTGAGCTTTCGGTGTTGACGAATAATCTGGCCGAGTTCCGAGGTGTCCATTAGTTTTATTTTACTGTTTTCGCGGTAAATAATCGCATGCGAAGGACGCGCGAACCCGTAGTTCTTTTCCCTGCATTGCGGGTATTGTTAGGTATCCGTCTTCTTTAGTATGTTGGCTGCAATATAATCGGATTTTGGCATTTGTATGGCAACTTACCGGAAAAACAGTAAATAAAAGGATTGTTTTTAGTGGGATACGGACGATCGGGAGGTTCGATTCAGGGGTTTCCGTTAAAATTACGGGAGGCGTTGGGGATGTACATTAAAAAATGTGCCGCACAGTAAAAAAAAGGCTATTTTTGAATAGGGATTAATTCTTTTGTAAGCGTTAGCAAAAGAAAAAGCTAAGAACTGCATGGCATCAAAGTTCGTTTTCACCATCATCCTGGTATTGTTTTTTGGCAAGGTAGTTGTGTCGGCGCAGCAAGTTGAGGCGCAGTTGCAGTACGTTGAAAAGTATAAATCGCTGGCGATTTGGGAGATGGGCCGTCGCGGGGTTCCCGCGAGCATCAAACTTGGCCAGGCGATCCTTGAGTCGCGTTGGGGGACGACGGATCTTGCCGTGATTGCCAACAATCATTTTGGCATCAAATGTGGGGGCCGGGAAGCATGGAACGGGCCTCAGTACTATAAAGTTGATGACGAATATGATCGGTTGGGTCAAGCGCTGAAATCTTGTTTTCGACAATATAATTCCGTTGAGGAGAGTTACATTGCCCATTCGGAGTTTTTGCGCAACCCGCTCAAGGAAGAGCGGTACGGCTTTTTGTTCAGGCTGGACCCAACGGATTACAGGGGTTGGGCATTTGGCTTAAAGAAAGCGGGCTATGCTACGGACCCTAAATATCATCTCAAGTTGATCCGCATCATTGAGGAGTTAAGTTTAGCACAGTACGATCGGATGTCCTTTAAGGAAGCGGTGGCATCCAACCGCATTGAATCGTGGCAGCCGGCCCGTTTGGAGGCAAAATTTGAGGCATTGGTTGGGTCATTGATCCCGGGCTATTACCAGGGCAGGGTACAGGAAGCCTTACCCGGGCGCCAGGAATTGAAGCCCCTGGCCCCGTTAGCGGTGTATGTGTTGTCCGATATTCGGAATCATTTATTTTCGGATGCTCATCTGCGAACGGCTCCGGCTTCGGCGCTATTGTTGACTTACAGGGAAGTCCGCGACCATCCGGCAAGGGTGTTGCGGTCGTTTGGGCAGCGGAACCCGCACTACGGAAGAAGCAGATATCGGGGAAAGCCGATGTGGCATATCGTGCGGCCAAATGAGTTGATGGCAGATATCTCCCGGATGTATCATATCGAGCTATCTTCTTTATATGCGCGTAATTTGCTTGAGCCGGGCAGTGAGGTAGCAGCCGGCCAGCGGATTAAGCTGAAGGGCAGTAAAACAAAATCAGCGCCGGAGGTTTTTTCCTTGGCGGCCCAGCCCCGGCCATCGGGGGTGGTACAAGCATCTTTTCGAGCCGATCCCCTGCTCCTCCCCTCGGTGGGAAGCCAGCGTACCGGTGGGGCCCATGAAAGGCCTTTGCCTGCGCAGGGGGGAGTAGCGCCCCTTCCGCTTCCTGTTATTCCGGGCGGTAGTGGATCATCACCTTCTTTTCCGCCTCGGAATGCTGGACCGGTCGAGGCAAGGTACCACATCGTACAGCCGGGGGACACCCTTTACCGTATTTCGGTGAGATATGGGGTCAGTGTGGGTACATTACGGGAGATGAACAGGATAGATGGGGATACCATTGTTGCGGGTACGGCATTGCGCCTTCGGTAGGCGTACAGTTACGGTGGGGATATTCAGGCTCAAAAACACTGACAAAACGCCGTAGATTACGTATAAATGACTATAAAACGCCTATCAAAGGCGCATGAATGGATTTTGGTCTGCCGGCAATCGCCCAATGGTTTCGGGTAATACCATAATCTTCTTAGATTTGGGGAATTTTTTACACGATCAAATCATTTTATGTTTCCTTTCTATTTAAGAGGTCAGCGGGCATGGGGCACGAGTAGCCTGCGGGAGCGCCTGGGCCATGCTTTTGCTATTTCAGTATTTTGTTTAGTGATTATTGCCACAGCGGGATGTTCCGGAAAGAAAACAGCAGGCGGCCCTCCTGCCGGGGGATCTCCCGGTGGTCCTGGTGGCCCGGTACCGGTCACACCGGTTGATTATATGATCGTTGCTGCCCAGGCACTGGAGAATACCATACAGACGACGGGAAACCTGGTAGCGAATGAATTTGTAGATATCCGTCCGGAGCGGAGTGGGCGATTGACGAAAATCCTCTTCAAAGAAGGCAGCCCGGTGCAACAGGGTGCTTTACTTGCAGAATTGGACCGCGCCGAATTGGAGGCGCAGTTGGCAAAATTGAAGGTAAACGAAGCATATTATATCCGGGAAATCGCCAGGGCGAAGGATCTGCTCGCTATTGATGGCATTGCGCAGGAAGAATTTGACCGGATTTCGCTCAGCCTTGACCAGACCCGGGCGGACATCCGGATCACGGAGGTCGCGATAGACAAGACCAGGATCCGTGCGCCGTTTACTGGGCGGCTGGGGCTGCGCCAGATCAGCGAGGGCGCGTATGTATCCAGCAGTGATATTTTAGTACGGTTACAACAGACCAATCCGATAAAACTGGAGTTTGACATTCCGGAAAGATTCAGCAGGGATCTTCGGATCGGTCAGAAGATTGCTTTTACGGTAGAAGGCATCCGGACGACCTTTGAGGCAGAGGTGTACGCGTTGAGCAACGAGGTGGAGTCCTCGACCCGAACCCTTACGGTGCGGGCGCGGTGTGGCAACGGGGGCAATACCCTTCAGCCCGGAAATTTTGCGAAGGTCAAAGTAACGACCAATCAAAGCCAGAAGGTAGTATTAGTCCCTACGGACGCATTAATCCCCATTCTGAACGGGCAGCAGGTCCTGGTCATGCGCAATGGTTTGGTGCACGGGCAGCAAGTTGAGGTTGCACAGCGACTGGAAAATTATATTGCAATCACTGCCGGGCTTAATCCCGGGGATACTTTAATCCTGAGTGGCCTGCTTTCGCTGCGTGAGGGGATGCCGGTAATGCCTTCTCAAATTATTGAATCCCCCAATCCTGGCGACTTATGAGTTTAGCATCCATTAGTATTGAGCGGCCTGTTCTGGCGACGGTAATCTCTATTGTCGTGCTGTTATTTGGCGTCATTGGTTTTTCATTTCTCGGCCTGAGGGAGTACCCAAGCGTTGATCCGCCGGTCATTTCTGTTTCGACCAATTACACGGGTGCAAATGCGGACGTAATAGAATCCCAGCTTACGGAGCCATTGGAGGAATCGCTGAACGGGATTGCCGGGATCCGGTCATTGTCGAGTACAAGCGCACCTGGCCGGAGCAGTATTACGGTAGAGTTTGAGCTGGGTACTGATTTAGAGGCAGCGGCCAACGATGTGCGGGATAAAGTTTCGCAGGCCCAGCGGCTCTTGCCTCCAGACGCTGATCCGCCGATTGTCTCTAAGGCGGATGCGAACGCTTCGCCAATTCTTGCGGTGACCGTTCAGAGCAACAAGCGGGATTTGATGTCGCTGAGCGCATACGCGAACAATGTGATCAAGGAGCGGGTGCAGACGATACCGGGGGTGTCCGGGGTCCGGATATGGGGGGAGAAGAAGTATGCGATTCGGATCAAGCTCGACCCTGTAAAACTTGCGGGGTATGGGTTGACGCCGATTGACGTACGCAATGCACTGCAGCGCCAAAACCTGGAGCTTCCTTCCGGGAAGATTGAAGGTTACCGTACGGAGCTCAGCGTGCGTACCCAGGGCAGGCTTAACTCTCCGCAGGAATTTGCGGAGCTTGTGCTGCGTGAGGAGCGGGGTTCTGTCGTTCAGCTCAAGGATGTTGCCAATGTTGATCTGGAGCCACAAAACATTCGCAGTATTCTTCGGGGGAAGGGGATGATCCCTATGATGGGGGTGGCGATTACCCCTTTGCCTGGTGCGAACTACATTGACATTGCGGACGAGGCGTATAAGCGCATTGAGGAGTTAAAGCGGAGCGCCCCATCGGATATCCGGCTCGATTATGCATTTGATACGACCCTTAATATCCGGCAGGGGATTTCCGAGGTCGAGGAGACGATTTTAATTGCATTTGGGCTTGTGGTTTTAGTGATATTGTTCTTCCTGCGAACCTGGCGGACGACCTTGATCCCGGTGGTAGCTATTCCGATTTCGTTGATCGGTTCTTTTTTCGTGATGTATTTATTTGGGTATTCCATCAATGTATTGACGTTGCTGGGAATCGTATTGTCCACGGGTTTAGTGGTGGACGATGCGATTGTGATGATGGAGAACATTTTCCGCAGGATAGAAGCGGGTGAGGAGCCCCGGACGGCGGCCCACGAGGGGTCGAAGGAGATTTATTTTGCGATTATTGCGACATCTGTAACGCTTGTGATCGTATTTCTTCCCATTATTTTCCTTCAGGGATTAACGGGGAGATTGTTCCGTGAGTTTGGGGTAGTCGTAGCGGGGGCGATTATCATTTCCACTCTGGTATCGTTGACACTGACGCCGATGATGAGTTCCCGGCTTTTGCGCCAGCAGAAGCACAGTCGTTTTTTCCTGTTTACGGAGCGGTTTTTTACGGGGATGACGGAAGTATATAGCCGTTCTTTGAGTCGTTTTATGGGTGTAAACTGGCTGGCGTGGGTTATTGTAGCGGTTTGTGGGTATGGGATTTTTGCTTTAGGCAAGAAAATTCCTTCTGAGCTTGCGCCCATGGAGGACAAGAGCAGTTTCCGGATTATTTCTACCGCTCCGGAGGGTACGTCTTATGAAATGATGGACCGGTACCAGCTTGAAGTGCTCAAGATTGTTGAGCAGATTCCGGAGGGGCGGGCATATACAGCGGTTACCTCTCCGGGTTTTGGTGCTTCGACATCGGTGAATTCTGCTTTTGTAAACGTATCGCTGTTGAGGCCGCATGAGCGTGAGCGGAGCCAGGACGAGATTGTGAAGGGTGTCTTTCCACAATTGGGCAAGTTGAACTATGCCCGGGCATTTATTGCACAGGAGCAGACCATCAGTGTGGACCGCAGCCAGCGCGGTTTGCCGGTTCAATTTGTAATCCAGGCGCCAAATTTCGAGAAGCTGAAGGAGGCCGTTCCACGTTTTATGGAAGAAGTTGGGAAACACCCCGCCTTTGCAATTTCCGATCTTGACCTGAAATTCAATAAGCCGGAGATCCGCATAGATATAGACCGTGAGCGGGCGCGTCAGCTTGGCGTTACCGTCCGGGATATTGCGGAGACGCTGCAACTTTACCTGAGCGGCACGCGTTACGGGTTTTTTATCCGGGACAGTAAGCAGTACGAAGTCATTGGGGAAGCGGCCAGGCCCTACCGGGACGATCCCGGGGACCTTTCAGTATTATTTGTGCGCAGCACCAGTGGATCGTTGATCCCATTGAGTAATTTGGTGCGGTTTGTGGAAGAATCCAGCCCCCCCCAGCTGTACCGGTTCAACCGGTATCTATCTGCAACGGTATCCGCGGGTATGGCTGAGGGGTACACATTGGGCCAGGGTATTGAGGCGATGGAGGAAATTGCAAAGCGGGTTTTGGACGAATCGTTCCAGACCGCCCTTTCCGGTGCTTCAAAGGATTTCAAAGAAAGTTCGAGTGGGTTGTATTTTGCTTTTTTGCTTGCGTTGGTATTGGTTTACCTAACGCTGGCTGCGCAGTTTGAAAGCTTTTTCGATCCACTGATTATCATGATAACCGTTCCGCTGGCATTGACGGGAGCTTTGGCCGCGTTGTGGTATTTTGGGCATACGCTGAACATCTTCAGCCAGATTGGTATCATTGTTTTGGTCGGGATTGTGACTAAAAACGGGATATTGATCGTAGAATTTGCCAATCAGAAAAAGGAAGAAGGGATGAGCCCGCGGGAAGCGGCGATTTTATCTGCTACGCTTCGCCTTCGTCCAATTTTGATGACCAGTATTGCTACCATACTTGGGGTATTGCCGATTGCGCTGGCCCTGGGCGCTGCGGCTACGAGCAGGATACCGATGGGCGTGGCCATTATTGGGGGGCTATTATTTTCGCTTGTACTGACGTTGTATGTCATTCCTGCCATTTATCCATTTTTCAACAGATCGAAAAAAGTGAGCGTCGTTGAAGGAAAAAGCAAGGAGGCCGAACTTGTTGAAGGAAACATCTGAATTAAAGGAAAATGCTGAAAATGGACAACAAAAACATTTTTTATTGCCGCCTAAGCGGTAAATATATACTTAGATTGTTTTTTGTACACGCTATTGTAACGACGGGTATTGGTTTGGGGAGATTGGGTGCGCAGGAGATATTGAGCGCTGCAGACGCGGTACGGATTGGGATAGCGCAAAATTTCAGCATTAAAATCCTGCGCAATCAGGAAGTTCTTGCCGGCAACAACAATACTCCGGGCAATGCGGGTATGATGCCTACCATTTCTACCGTCGGGACGGCATCTTATGCTGTAAACAACACCGAGCAAAAATTTTTCAATGGGGAGACGCGTGGGGGTAAGGGGGCGAGTAATATCAGCTTTCGCACAGGCCTTGAAGTAAACTGGACAGCATTTGACGGATTTCGGATGTTTGTGGAGCAGGACCGGTTGCAGGCGTTAGAATCGCAGAGTCGCACACAGACGGTAGCACAAATGCAGGATTTGGCCGCGAGCATCCTGGAGGCGTATTACAACCTCGTTCAGCTGGAATTGTCCACGGACAATCTGCGTTATGCAGTGAGCCTGGATCGGGATTTGCTTCAGTTGGTAGAGAACAAGAAGCGCATTGGAACGGCGACCGGGCTTGAGCTCTTGCAGTCGCGGTCGCGATTTACGGCAGATAGCGCGCGTTTAGTGCAGTTGGAGACCGATATCCAGCGGGCCCGGAAGAATTTCAACCAGCTTCTTAACCGGCCTGTTGATGAAGGTTTTCAGGTGGACAGTGTACTGAGCAGCATACTTCTTCCAAGTCTGGACGAGTTGCTGGAGCGTGGCCGGCAAGCCAACCCAAGTTTATTGCTCAGCAGGATTGAGCGGGCGCTTACGTCATTGGCTACATCGGGTCTTAGAAGCAACCTGTGGCCTGAGTTGAGCTTGCAAGGGACATTAAACTACAATTTTCAGCGCAACGATATTGGGTTTTTACTCTCCAACAGGAACTTTGGGCCGACAATCGGGCTGACTTTGCGGTACAATATTTACGATGGCAACAACCGGACCCGAAACATTGCCAACGCCCGAATTGCCGAAGAGAATGCTGCCTTGCGAGAGGCAGAATTGCAGCAGATCGTAGAAGCACAAATCCGTACCCGCTATGGGGATTATCAGGCGCTTCGTCAGCTGGCCGAGTTAGAAGCACTCAACCTCAAAGTAGCAGAGGAACAAGCGACTTTGGCAAGGGAATTATACCGACTGGGGCGCACGACCAATTTCGAAGTCCGCGAAGCTATTTTACAAGGCATCCAGGCCAATGACCGGGTCATTCAAAATCTTTTCCAGTTAAAACAAATCGAGATCAGTTTACTGAACCTTGCCGGGATACCCTTATACGCCCAGGATAATTAGGCTTAGAGTGGCGGGTCGCGGGATAAAAATGGCTGTTTTTTGTCCATACGGCATCTTTTAACGATTGGGTGGCCATGCGGTAACCCTAAAATTTATTCGTGTGGGCTAAGGCACAGCGCTTATGCCCAACGAGCGCACGCATCACAAAAAGCCTCTGACAAGTTCTTTTCACCTAAAAATAATTGGCAAATGAAGCATTTATTCTTTGTGTTGCTGCTCACCGGCATCTTTGTCCACGGTGTATCGGCGCAAGAGCCTGTGCATGCCAGGCTGAACGAGGCGATCCGTAAACACGGGCTGGAGCATAGCAAGGTCATGGAGGTTGCCGGCTGGATGACCGACGTATATGGCCCGAGGCTTACCGGCTCGCCTATGTTGGAAAAAGCCACGGAATGGGCACAAAAGGCGTTGAAGGAGTGGGGTATGGAGAATGTGCATACGGAGGTATGGGGCCCTTTTGGCCGTGGGTGGGAAATGACCTACTTCCAGATGCACGCCAGGACTCCGAACTATTTTCCCATCATTGCCTATCCAAAGGCATGGTCACCGGCAACAAACGGGATGGTGACGGGCGAGGTTGTATATTTACAAGCCAGCAGTGAAGCAGATTTGGCAAATTACAAAGGGAAGATTAAGGGAAAATTTATTCTTTTAGATACCCTGCGCGAGGTGAGCGAATGGATGGATGCGCCGGCGAAGCGCTTTGGCGACAGTGAGTTGCTGGATATGGCCAATGCACCGGCTCCGGGGTCTCGTCCTGACCGCGATTACAATCGCCTTGGGGGTTTTTCTTTCAACAATCAGTTATGGAAATTTCTGACTGAAGAGCAGCCTGCGGCTATTCTGGACAGGAGCTACAAGGGGGATCTGGGAACGGTATTTGTGACCGGCGCGCGTGCTGCAGAGGGGCGTGCGCAAGCTAAAGATGCAAAAATCATTCCGCAGGCGACCGTTTCGGTAGAGCATTATAACCGGCTTTTCCGATTGGTACAAAAGGGCATCCCGGTTACGGTTTCGATGGAACTCAAAGCCAACTACACCAATCCGGACGAGATGGAGCATAATATCATTGCGGAGATCCCGGGTACAGATTTAAAGGATGAAGTCGTCATGTTTGGTGCCCATTTTGATTCCTGGCATGCCGGGACGGGGGCGACCGACAATGCTGCGGGTTCGGCGGTAATGATGGAAGCCGCCCGTATTTTGCTTCAGGCCATCAAAGAGACGGGGATACAGCCGCGCCGTACACTGCGCCTGGCGTTATGGAGTGGAGAAGAGCAGGGGTTATTGGGTTCGAGGGCTTATGTACGCGAGCATTTCGCGGTGACCGCCCCGGACGGCAGTTTTCAGGAAGTGAAGCCTGGCCAGGCCAAGGTTTCTGCATATTATAACCTGGACAATGGTACTGGCAGGGTTCGGGGGGTTTACTTGCAGGGGAATAGTGCGGTGGCCCCTGTTTTCCGTGCATGGCTGGATGCATTTAAAGATCTTGGGGCCAGTACGTTGACCCTGTCCAATACAGGCGGTACTGATCACCTCGCTTTCGACGCGGTGGGTATTCCCGGTTTTCAGTTTATCCAGGACCCCATAGCGTATTCTACGCGTACACATCACTCCAACATGGACAATTGGGATCATTTGGTCGAAGAGGACCTGAAGCAGGCTGCGACGGTCATTGCTTCCTTCGTCATGCATTCTGCAATGCGCGATGGGATGCTTCCGCGGAAACCATCCCCTGCCGTTCGCGCTGCGGGATCGGGGAATTAGGCTACCGTTGCGGTGGTTGCGTAAAACGTCTTTTTTCGGCGCTTCGCGCCAAATAATAATTTGAACCCGCGGGGGCTATGTAAAAAGTCTTTTGCCGCCTGCGGCGGCAGAATATTCTTCTGAGAGACACTTCATTTTCACGATTTCGCGAAGCGAAATCGTGAAAATGAAGTGTCTCTCAAAACATCATTCGGTGCAAAGCACCGTAAAAAAGCTTTTGGCACACCCCCAAAAAACCTTCGCGGCGAAGCCGCAGACACACTTGGTAAATAGATACGTTTTTTTGTGATTTTTCGAAGAAAAATCACAAAAAAACATCGGTTTCAAACTTTAATTTAGCGCAACACGGCTAATCTTTTCTATAAATAACGCATAACAAGCTGGTATGAGAACAACCGGTTTTATCCTATTTCTTGCCATACAGATCTGTGAGGTGTGTGGCGCGTATGGGCAGGCGCGGTCAAATGCGGGCAAAGGTGGAGGGGTATATTATCCGGGCAGGGAATGGGAGGAGCGCCTGCCTTCGGCAATGGGTCTGGACACTGTGGAAATTGGAGCAGCCGTAACATTTGCTATCGCATCGGAGAGTGAGAACCCGAGGAACATGGAGCTTTCCCATTACCAATCCTTTGGCAAGGAGCCTTTTGGCGATGGCATTGGGTTGTTCAAGGAGCGTGGGGCACCCAGCGGGATTATTGTTTATAAAGGATACATTGTGGCCTCTTGGGGCGAACCGGGTCGGGTAGATATGACACATAGTGTGACGAAGAGTTTTCTTTCGACAGTTGTTGGGCTGGCATTTGACCGGGGCTTAATCCCAGATATTCACGAAAAGGTATATTTATCACAAGCTCCGGTGCATCTACTTGAGCCAAATCCCTTTTTGGACAGGGCGGAGCGTATTGGACAGCCGATGTTGTTGGATCTCTTTTCGACCCCGCACAATCGGGAGATTACCTGGGATCATTTACTGCGGCAGACGAGCGATTGGGAGGGCGTACTTTGGGGGAAGCCGGATTGGGCAGACCGGCCTGCTGCGAATGCTTCTGAATGGTATGTGCGGCGTTACCACACGCCGGGTACCGTGTACGAATATAATGATGTACGCGTGAACGTACTCTCTTTGGCGGCGCTGAATATTTGGCGAAGGCCTTTACCGGAGGTACTTCGCATGTATATCATGGATCCGATAGGCGCTTCGCCTACCTGGCGTTGGTTTGGGTACAAAAATTCCTGGGTAGTTATAGACGGCAGTATGGTACAATCGGTAAGTGGCGGAGGTCACTGGGGCGGCGGTATGTTCATCAATGCGTACGATATGGCGCGTTTTGGATATTTGACGTTGCGGCGGGGGTATTGGAAGGATCGGCAACTGATTTCGGAACGCTGGCTGGATATGGCCCTGACCCCTACCCCATCGCAGCCGACGTATGGCTTCATGAACTATTTTTTGAACACCGAGCAAAAGCTTTTGCCCAGCGCCCCGGCGGAATCATTTTATCATTTGGGCAATGGTACGAACATGGTATATGTAGATCCGGTGCACGACCTGGTCATTGTGGCACGGTGGATAAAGAATAATGCCATGGATGGGTTGGTGAGCCGTGTGATCAGCGCCTTGCCAAAATAGGTAAGACATTACAACGAGCCATATAGAAAATGGTAATCAATGGTAAGACCATCGGAAGACCGGATACATGTAATAGACGCGCTGCGTGGTTTTGCGCTTTGGGGGATTGTCATTGTGCACATGGTGGAGCAATTTTTGGGGGGGTATCCGCCGCCCGGGATGAGCGACTATGCGGTGCAGGCTCCCATAGACCTTCAGGTAAAAGCATTGAACCGGGCGATTTTTCTGAGTAAATTTTTTACGATATTTTCTGTATTGTTTGGGTTGAGTTTTTTCATACAGATGGACCGTGCCGGCCGCAGGGGTCAGCCATTTGCCGGAAGGTTTTTGTGGAGGCTTGTGATACTTTTTATTATTGGGGCGGTTCATAATCTTTTTTTCAGGGGGGATATCCTCACGGTATATGCCTTGCTGGGCATAGTTCTTTTGGCATTTTACCGTTTACCTTCCTGGGTCATTCTGACCACGGCTTTTGGAATCATTATTGGGTTGCCGAGGTACCTGGTGCTATGGGCAAAGCTTCGGTGGGGGGCGGCGATGAGTGTGGGGGAGCGTGAATTGTTTGAAGCAGCCAACACGCATTATTTTGAGGTGGCGAAGAGCGGAGGGCTATTGGATATTTTTGCATTGAACGTCTGGGATGGCTGGTTGGGGAAGATGGCCTTTCAGTTTGATATTTTTGGTCGGGGGTATTTGACCTTTGCGATGTTTTTACTTGGGCTTTGGCTGGGGCGGAACGGTTTTTTCGAACGGTTTTCGGGGCGTAAGCCGGTGCTGTATATGATTTTTATTGGGGGCCTGATCGTTGCCTATTTATTGTATCCTGTGCAAAGGGCATTACTTGAACCGTTTGACGGTCGTTCGTGGAGGACAATTTTTGGATTGACCATTCAGGATATTTCCAATCTTTCAATCAGCAGTTCTATTGTATCGGCATTTTTGGTATCATTTACTTACGCGGTTCCGCGAAAATTACTCGGAGTGTTTGAGCCGTATGGGCGGATGGCATTGAGCAACTATATTGGGCAGACGATAGCGGGTACTTTCGTGTTTTTTGGTTGGGGTCTTGGTCTGATCGGGAGTATAGGCGCGGCTAATGCAGTTTTGATTGGGCAGGGCATCACGGCTTTGCAGATAACATTCAGTAAGATTTGGCTTGGTCGCTTTCGCTATGGGCCTTTGGAGTGGTTATGGCGTTCGGGCACCTACCTGAAGTGGCAGCCGATAAAAAAAGGACGGGTTGGTGAATGATTAGCGGATACGCGAGGACAATCAGGCGGGGAGGCTGAAATCTATTTCGGTATTGTCGCCGATATTGAAGCTTTGGCGGAGGCCGGTAATGGCGGTATCATTCCCTACGACCGAATGCTGGAGGATAACTTCCTTAATTGAGGCGAAGTTACCGATAATAGAATCTACGACTATTGCATAATTGATTTGCACGTTACTGCCAATTGTAACATGCGGGCCGATAATTGAATTGACGATATGGCAATTTTCTCCAATACTTACCGGATGGATAATGATGGAATTATCAAAAGGAGGGAGGTTGGAGGACGCATATCCTTCCCGGTCGAGCAAAGTAGCGTTTGTTTGAAGGAGTACTTCTTTTTTTCCACAATTAAACCAGTTATCCACTTCGATCCCTGTGAAGATTACGCCATTTTGGATCATGTGCATCAGGGCGTCAGTAAGGGGGAATTCGCCATCGGTGCTAATATTATTTTCGATATTGTACTCGAGCGCTTCGATCAGCATAGGTACTTCCCGGATCCGGTAAAATCCTACCATGGCGAGGTTTGATTTGGGGATACGGGGTTTTTCAATCATAAATTTGACTTGGTTACCTTCTCCATACTCGACCACTCCGAAAGCCCTGGGGTCTTGTACTTTTTTTACGCCCAGGCAAGAATGGGGTTCATTTAAGACTTTTTGGAAGTCCATGTCGATTATGGCATCTCCGAAGAAGACGATTATTTCATTGGTATTACGGAAGGATTCCCTTGCCGTCCAGAGCGCATGTGCTGACCCCTTTCGTTCGTCCTGTGTTACGAATACTTTGGAAATATCAGGATAGGCGTGTTCGACGTAATCGCGGATTTTTTCGCCCAGGTATCCCACGATAAAGACAAATTCGCGGACACCGACATCAATGAGCTGATCGAGGATGAAAGAGAGGATAGGTTTTCCTGCAACGGGGATAAGCGGTTTGGGCTGGGTATAGGTTAGCGGGCGGAGCCTTGTGCCTGCTCCTGCGACAGGAATGACAGCTTTCATGGCGATAATTTGGGCGCATTTTTGAGGTGCGCTGTTTTTTGGTCTTACGAAGTTAAGGCCAAAAAACAGCGCTTTCAAAATATTTTTATTCGCCGCCCGAGAGGGCTGCTGCACCACCGACAATCTCCAGGATCTCTTTCGTAATCGTTTCCTGACGGGCTTTGTTGTAGCTAAGTCGGAGGTCGCGGAGTAAATCACTGGCGTTTTCCGTTGCTTTATCCATTGCCGTCATACGTGCGCCGTGTTCGGAAGCGTGTGTATCGAGGTTGAACTTAAAGAACTGCGTTTTGAGGATACTTGGGATAAGGTACTCGAGTAGTTGAGTTTTATCCGGTTCAAAGATATAATCTGCGCGCAGGCCTGCGGATTTTCCTTCGGAAGCCAATTTTGGGACGGGGAGGAACTGCTCCAGTTCAGCGATTTGCACTCCGGCGTTTTTGAATCTCCCGTAGGCAACGTCCACGCGGTCGAAGGTTTTGGAGAGGAACCCGTCCATAAGGATTTGGGATACCGCGGACACTGATTCGAAGCTCAGGTTGTTGAAAAGCAGTGCGTGTTCGCCATGGATTTTACAATCCGGGTACCGTTTACGGAAGAATTCGTAGCCACGTTTGCCAATGCAGAGGATTTCGAGGTTTCCTTTTGCCTTTTGGGAAGCGTATTTGTGTTCGATTGCTGCCACTGCGGCCTTTTGGACATTAGAATTGAAAGCCCCACAGAGGCCGCGGTTGGAAGTAATCACCACGATGCATACCCGTTCGATGGGTCGTTCCTGACTAAAGACGGAGGCCGCGTCCCCTTCTAGATTGGACAGGATATTGCGCAACATTCCGTTCAGTTTATCTGAATAGGGGCGCATTTGTTGTATAGCTTGCTGAGCCCGGCGCAATTTTGCGGCCGAGACCATTTTCATCGCTTTGGTAATTTGTTGGGTATTAACTACCGAGCGGATGCGTTCCCTGACTTCTTTTAAATTCCCTGGCATAATCAAGCATTGTTGTATGCGCGATGCGCATGAAAATATCTATGAAAAAAGACGCGGCACAATAGGCACACCAGTAGTGACTGATTAACAGCCGGACTACTTTTTGTATTGTTTTGCCAATTCGGAAGCGAGTGTACGCAGGCGGTCTGTATCCTCTTTTTCCAATTTGCCGGACTTAAAATTTTCGAGGATTTCCGGGTGTCGTTGTTCCAGGGTCGTGAGGAACACCATTTCGAAATCGTGGATACGATTGACCGGCACATCCCGGAGCAGGCCATTTGTGCCCAGGAAGATAATTGCCACTTGCTTTTCGACGGAGACGGGCGCATACTGTGGTTGTTTGAGAATTTCCACGTTGCGTTTTCCTTTTTCCAGAACGGCCATGGTAGCGGCATCCAGATCGGAGCCAAATTTGGAGAAAGCTTCCAGTTCGCGGTATTGAGCCTGGTCGAGTTTGAGCGTACCGGCTACTTTCTTCATAGATTTGATCTGGGCGGCGCCTCCAACCCGGGACACGGAGATACCGACGTTGATTGCCGGGCGGATACCTGCGTTGAAGAGGTTGGATTCGAGGAATATCTGCCCATCTGTGATCGAGATTACGTTGGTTGGGATATAAGCGGATACGTCACCAGCCTGGGTTTCGATGATGGGTAGTGCAGTCAGAGAGCCCCCGCCTTTGACGAGTGGGTTGCCTTTAGCATCCTTGGCAACCATGAGGGAAGCCGGGAGGTCGTTCATGTTTCGTGCAATTTCGTCATTGGCGATGACTTTGGCCGCGCGCTCCAGGAGGCGGGAGTGGAGGTAGAAGACGTCGCCGGGATATGCTTCGCGGCCGGGAGGGCGGCGGAGCAGCAGGGAGACTTCGCGGTACGCGACAGCCTGCTTGGAGAGGTCATCGTAAATAATCAATGCGGGGCGACCCGTATCGCGGAAGAATTCTCCTATGCAAGCGCCTGCGAAGGGCGCGAAGAATTGGATTGGTGCCGGGTCGGATGCGGAAGCCGAGACAATTACCGTATAATCCATGGCGCCATTGTCCTGGAGGATTTTTGCGACTTGTGCTACGGTAGAGGCTTTTTGGCCACAGGCGACATAGATACAATACACGGGTTTACCGGCTTCAAAAAATTCTTTTTGGTTGATGATCGTATCGAGTGCGATAGCGGTTTTTCCGGTTTGGCGGTCGCCGATGATAAGTTCGCGCTGGCCACGCCCAATCGGGATCATTGCATCAATTGCCTTGATACCGGTCTGGAGCGGCTCTGATACCGGCTGGCGGAAGATAACGCCTGGCGCTTTGCGTTCCAGGGGCATTTCGTACTTATCGCCGGCGATAGGGCCGCGGCCGTCTATGGGTTGGCCGAGCGGATTGACGACACGGCCGATGAAACCTTCGCCTACTTCGATAGAGGCGATACGTCCGGTGCGGTGTACCCGGGAGCCTTCGCGGATATTGTCGCCGGCGCCCATCAGAACGACGCCCACGTTATCTTCCTCGAGGTTGAGCACGATTGCCTGGACGCCTGTTTCAAATTCGACTAGCTCGCCGGATTGTGCGTTATTGAGGCCATATACACGGGCGATTCCGTCGCCAACCTGGAGGACGGTGCCGTATTCTTCCAATTCGGCTGTATTGTTGAAGCCGGAAATTTGTTGTTTGAGGATCTGAGATATTTCTTCAGGTCTTACATCAATCATATTCGATAATTTTTATGCCCTTTTGGGGCGATATGAATCATTTATTGCGGCGAAACAAATTGATTTGGCCGTTAAGGGGGCCAAGGATTTAACGGGCTTCAATTTTGGATTCGTACAAGTTGATTTTAAATTCTTTTCTGAGGTTCTCCAACTTATGGCGGACGCTGGCGTCGTACACATTTCCTTCGACTTCGAGGATATAGCCGCCCATCAGTTTTGGATCTACTGCCGTGGTTACTTCTACATTTTCGAAGCCAATGATGCTGGCTTCGAGTTTATGCTTGAGCTGATTCACTTGATCTTCAGGCAGTGGTGTGGCGGAAATGATTTTTACGATGGAGATATGTTTTAGCTTTCTGTATTGATCGAGGAAAGCAGAGGTGACTTCAACGAGGATTGCCTCACGCTGTTTACCGGCGAGGATGAGGATGAATTTGAGGGTGAGTTCATCCAGTTTGCCGCTAAATAATTGTTCGAGGATTGCCCGTTTTTTGGCAAACTGGATGACCGGGCTTTTAAGGAAGGCACTGAATTCCCTATTTTCGCGGATCAGGGAGAGCAAGCCGGCCATATTCTCTTTGACAATTTCTAATTTGTTGGACTCCACAGCCAGGTCGAGCAAGGATTTTGCGTACCTGGAGGCGACTTTTTTTACGGACATACGTTATGGTTTTGGGTTTAGTGGAATTAATTGAGCTTAAAATCATCTACCAATTTTTGGACGAGGGCCTCCTGTGCGGATTTATCCTGGAGTTCGCGCGTCAGTATTTTTTCGGCGATGGAGATTGCCATAGCGCCCGCTTCGTTTTTGATATTGGTCATGACTTCGAGTTTCATGAGTTCTATATCTTTTTTGGCTGAGATGACGATATTGCGGGCTTCTTCTTTTGCCTCTTCTTTTGCGTTTTTCAATATATTTTCGCCTGCCTCTTTTGCCTCCTTCAGTATCCTGGAGCGTTCTTCCTGGGCTTCTTTCAGGATTTGCTCATTATGAGCCTGTAGTTTGGTCATTTCTTCCCGGGCGCGTTTAGCTTCGTCGAGGGAACTTTGGATATCCTCTTCCCTTTTCTTGAGCATTTGGTGGATTGGTTTGAACGCGAAGCGGGCCAGCACGCTCCAGACAATAAAGAAGATGAGGGTTGTCCAGAAGAAGATCCCAAAATCGGGGAGTATCGGCGAGAACGTTGAACCAAATAAGAGGGCCATGATGCGGGTAACTTTATATAAATGAATAAAAATTTATCGGTACAGCGGAGAATGAGCTTTGGGGACAGCTGTAGGGATGAAGCACGGCCTGCCAACCGCAGGGCCGTGGCTTCTCTTTTTTTTGCCCGAAGGCGGCTTCTTAGAAGAAGAACGCGCCTACGATAGCGAACAGGGCCGCGCCCTCGATCAGGGCTGCAGCGATGATCATTGTCGTACGGATGTCGCCGGTTACTTCCGGTTGACGGGCGATTGCTTCCATGGCGCGGCCGCCGATCTGGCCGATACCGATGCCTGCGCCGAGAACGGCTAAACCGGCACCAACAGCTCCCAATGTTCCAGTCATTGTGGTAGAATTATATTGAGTTAAAAAATGTTCGCGTATCTCTTAGGTTTAGTGATGTTCTTCGATAGCGGCGCCGATGTAGAGTGAAGTCAACAGGGCGAAGATAAAAGCCTGGAGGAATGCCACGAAGAGTTCCAGGAGGTTCATAATAAAGACAAAAGCGACGGTCAGGACGCTTCCGCTAATGACCCCGCCCAAGTTTTTGCCATTATCGCCGAGGATAAAAACCATACCGACGAGGCAGAGGATAATTACATGGCCTGCGGTGATATTGGCAAAGAGACGGATAAGCAAGGTGAAGGGCTTGATGAACACCCCGGCGAATTCTATTGGGGCAAGCATAAAGCGGATAGGTACGGGCACGCCTGGCATCCAGAAGATATGTTGCCAATAATGGCGGTTGCCGCTGATGGTTACGATGACCAGGGTAAAGAGTGCCAGGGCTGCAGTTGTTGCGAGGTTACCGGTGACATTGGCGCTGCCAGGAAAAAAGGGTATGAGGCCCAACAAGTTGCAGATGAGCACGAAAAAGAACAAGGACATTACGAACGGCATGTATTTTTCATAGTGATGGCCGATATTTGGTTTTACCACTTCGTCCCTAATAAAAGTGAAAATAGGCTCGATAAACGACTGGAGCCCTTTGGGGGCCTGGCCGTCCCGTTGTTCATACGATTTGCGCACGCTGAAGAAAATGACGAAAAGGATCAGCGAGGCCAGCAACATCGTGAAGACGTTTTTGGTGATGGAGAAATCGATCCATGAAGAAGACTGGAGGAAGTGCCCCGGGCTTTCCAGTTCATAAGCCTCTTCGTTGCTGAAGGCGAAGCGGGCTTCACTGCCTTCTTTTTCTCCGGTGCGTTCGATATGATGGACCCCCATATCTTCTGACCATCCCTTGATGCGTTTTACGTCCCCATGGTCGAGTACATAGCCATTGACGACCTTGTGGCCGTGTTCGAACGCGCTGGACATGAACACGTCCAGGCCGCGATCTTTGGCATAAAGGATACAGGGCAGTGGTATATGGACGTCGCCGAAGACGTGGAATTCGTTGGCGTCGGAAATATGTTCAATGACATATTCGAAATATGGTTTTTCTGCATGGGACTCCTGCCCGGCACGTGCATGGGAGGTGCAAAAAACGAGAAGGGCGGCGATGATGGAGGCGGTGCGAATTTTCATAGAAATTCTTTCAATATTTGGTTTTTTCTAAGCCGGTGCAAAGGTAAAATCTTTAACGCGTTTAAGAAAAGGAAATTCACTTTTTTTCAAGGTAACGCCGGTCTCGAATAATTGATAGCCAAATAATTAGGCTTTTTTATTTGTCGTGTTCTGACGGAGCCTAAAAGCGGGGCCGTATTTGCACCAAAAAAAATTCTGCAAATCAAAAAAAATCAAAATTTTTTACTGTTTTTATCTGGGTGGCTTATGTAATTCTTTTCTGCGCATGTTTTTACGGTAATAAAGGGAAAATAAATGCTGTATGTATTGCAGCGGGGCTATCAGGTAAGGAAAAGCTTATTTTCATGGTACTCTGCCCTGCGGAACTACGCCATAAAAAGATAAAAATATGTGGATAAAGCATAAAGGTTTAGTACAGCGTTTATATTTACGCAAATTAACAAGCGCGGTGTGATGAACAAGACAGACCTATTGATTATTGGTTCGGGTATAGGAGGGCTGACAACGGCGATCAAGATTGCGGGAGCCCGGCCTGATTGGGAGATCACGGTATTGACCAAGACCAGTGAAGGGGAGAGTAATACGCGATATGCACAGGGGGGCGTAGCTGCAGTATGGGACGAGACCACGGATTCTTTTTTCAAGCACAAAGAGGATACCCTTGATGCCGGGGATGGTCTGTGCGATGAGGGCGTTGTGGACATTGTTGTGACCGAGGGCCCGGAGCGGGTGCGGGATATTATTTCCTGGGGGGCACGATTTGACAAAAAAGATAACCTTTATGACCTCGGCCGGGAGGGCGGGCATTCGGAGAACCGGATATTGCACTACAAAGACCTGACGGGGTGGGAGATTCAGCGGACGCTGATCGAAAAGGCGAAGCAATTTCCCAACATTATCGTCCATGAGCATTTCTTTGCCGTTGATTTGATTACGCAGCACCATCTTGGCTATGTGGTGACCCGCTTGATGCCCGACATAGAATGTTATGGGGCTTATGTACTGAACAAGCAGACCGGGGATATTGAGACCTTTTTGTCCCGGCTCACCATTATTGCAACGGGTGGGGCGGGTCAGGTTTACCGGAATACGACAAACCCCGTCATTGCATCCGGAGATGGTATTGCTATGGCATATCGGGCCAAGGGGTGGACGGAGAATATGGAATTCGTACAATTTCACCCGACTGCATTATTTAATCCTGCGGGCGAAAACCCCGTTTTTCTAATTTCCGAAGCAGTGCGCGGTTTTGGGGGGATTTTAAAAAGCCGTGACGGGGGGACCTTTATGGAGCGGTACGACCGCCGTGCGTCGTTGGCCCCGCGGGACATTGTTGCGCGGGCCATAGACAATGAAATGAAACTTCGGGGCGAGGAATGTATGTTTTTGGATTGCCGGCATTTGGATATGGAGGCTTTCATGGCGCATTTTCCCACGATCCACAGCAAATGTATGAGCATTGGTATTGACCCTGCCAAGCAGATGATTCCTGTCGTACCGGCTTGTCATTACCTTTGTGGCGGCATAAAAACGGATACGGACGGGCAGACTTCCATAAAACGTTTGTACGCTGTTGGGGAGTGTACGAGTTCAGGGCTGCACGGGGCGAACCGGCTTGCTTCCAATTCCCTGCTTGAAGCGCTGGTATTTGCAGATCGGATTGCGCGGCATATTCTTGAGCATACGGGCGGCTTTTCATTAAGGACAGACATACCGGAGTGGGATGCGGCCGGTACGACAGATCCCAAGGAAATGGTTTTGATTACTCAGAGTACCAAGGAATTAAAAGAAATCATGAGCAGTTATGTCGGCATTGTCCGGTCGAACGAGCGTTTGCAGCGTGCGCTTGACCGTTTGCATTTACTGTATCGCGAGACGGAGGCGATGTACAATGCCACGACGATCAGCCCTCAGTTATGTGAGTTGCGGAACCTGATCACCATTGCCTATTTGATTACCCGTTCGGCGGGTATGCGCCGCGAAAGCAGAGGCTTGCACTACACCACGGATTACCCGGAGAAACAGGCATTTATCCAGACGATTATTTTGTAGGGGCATAGAGCGTAAAGCTTGCCCATCCGAGGCGCTGGAGGAAGTGCATGACGGAGACGCGCAACACACCGCGGCCGTAAGTAACGCTTCGGCGAAAATTTATTGAAGAAGCCTCTTTGAAGTACTTAGTTGGGCAGGTGACTTCGGCGATATGGAAGCCGGCGAAGATGATTTGGGAGAGCATTTCGTTGTCGAACACGAAATCGTCCGAATTTTCATCGAAGCGGATGGCTTCAAGGACCTTGCGGTCGAAGGCGCGGTATCCGGTATGATATTCCGAGAGTTTATAGTTGACGAGCAGATTCTGGAAGAAAGTGAGTAAGCGATTAGCGATATATTTATATACGGGCATTCCGCCGGAGAGGGCACCTTTGCCGAGGATACGGGAGCCCAGTACGACCGGATAGAGACCGGAGCCGATAATACTTGCCATTGCGGGGATTAACTTTGGCGTATATTGATAGTCGGGGTGAAGCATAATGATGATATCCGCCTTTATTTCGAGGGCTTTTTTGTATAAGGATTTCTGGTTTCCGCCATATCCTTTGTTTTGTTCATGGACAATTACGTGGGGGATACCGAGTTTGCGGGCGATGCGGGAGGTATCATCTTTACTTGCGTCATCGCACAAAATGATTTCATCCACAATATCCATCGGGATTTCCCGATAGGTTTTTTCGAGCGTCAATTCAGCGTTATAAGCGGGCAGGACGACGACGACTTTTTTTCCATTGACCATACCAGTAGGAATTTGCGGTAAAAATAGGGTACCTGGCCGGATTTTTCAGACCAATGGAAAAAAGATTGTACAGAAGCGGTTTGTTGCCCGGGGATGGTCATTGGGAGAGAAAAAGGGGGTTTTTTCCTGCACATTCGGGTATATTTTCTTTAAAAGCCGCTGAGCGGGAAGAAAAGAGCATATTCCCCTCACTATGCTGGCGCGCGCAACAGCTGATTAAAGGCTGGCCGGTTCCCGGCATTCGTCGAGTTGGGCGGTGAGCATGTGGATTTCCTGGCATGCGAAATCGGCGAGCGCGCTGATATATTCGCGGTCGAAGCGAAATTCGATCCCGGCGGCCTGATAAATGGCTTTAATGGGCTTGGTATTGCCAATTTTCATTGCGTGGATATAGTTATGGACGGCTTTTTCAGGGTTTTGGCGGTATTGTTTCCAGATGGCGATAGCGCCCAGTTGGGCGATAGCATATTCGATATAGTAGAAAGGCGCTTCGAAGATATGTAGTTGTTTATGCCAAAGGAATTCCTGGTATCGGTTGAGGCCGGTAAAATTTATTACAGAGGAGGAGCAAGATTGGAGGATTTGGAGCCAGTTTTCTTTTCTTTCGGCTCTGGCGTGATGGGGGTTTAGGTAGAGCCAATGCTGGAATTTATCCACTGCCACGATCCATGGGAGGACCTTGAGGACATTTTCGATTTGGTTGATCCTGGCGCGCAGGAGTTCCTGGCGTTTGGGGAAGAAAACGTCCCAGTGGTCCATGGCGAGGAGCTCCATGGTCATAGCGGCGAGTTCGGAGACTTCCGAGGGGAACCGGCGTGCGCTGAGCAGTTTGAAGTCGCGGGTGAGGAAAAAGTGTATCGCATGGCCGGATTCGTGCATTAAAGTACGGACGTCGTTCAGGGAGCCGGTTGCGTTCATAAAGACGAAAGGCATTCTTTGTACCTGGAGCGGGATATTGTACCCACCGGGGCTTTTGCCGGGCCTGGATTCGATATCCAGTAAATTTTGGGCTTTCATCATGGAGACGATAGTGCCGAATTGTGGATAGATATTGGACAGGCACTGGATGGATTTTTCGAGCAGGTCGGGCGTATTGTTAAAGGGTTTGAGCGGGTTATCGCCCAGGACATCCACATTGAGGTCCCATGGCCGGAGGGTATCGAGGTTTAGTTTTTGACGCCTGATTTCGTTCAGCTCATCGAGGACGGGGAGGATTTCAGCGATGATTGCGCTGTGCAGATCTTGGCAATCCTGGGGGGAATAATCGAAGCGGTTGAGTTGCCGGAAGGCGAAATCCCTGTAGTTTTTGAATCCGGCATTTGTGGCCAGCTGATGTCGGTGCAAGAGGAGTGCATCGAACAAGTCTTCGAGGTGTTCGGAGTCTTCGAGGATGCGTTCGTTTATTTTTTGGTAAACTTTTTCTCTTTTGCTGCGATCGTGTTCTTCGAGCAGGAATCCGGCTTTTTGGAGCGTCATTTGTTTGCCGTCGAGGCCTACGGTCATTTGGGAGAAAATGCGCCCATATTCTTTAGTTTGGAGCTGGACCTGTGTGAGGAGGGGTACATTTTCCTCTTTAAAGATTTGGCAGGCGTTGTTGACCATTCGGAGGTATATCGCATAGGTATCTGCGGGCAGCTCATCGGTGAACGGGCAGGTGATCAGTTTAGCGTTGAGTTTTTGCTCCCAGAGGGTGATATTGGGATAGATATGTTGAATGGCAAAGCGATAGCGTTCGATGGCCTCGGCATCCTTATTGTTTTGGGAAAGGCGGATATATTTTCTTGAGAAGGTTTCACTGAGGAAGGCATCCAGCGCACTTTTATCGGCGATCCACTGTTCGAGATCGGCGGTACTATTGATTGGTCGCTGCAACAATTCTGTGAAAAGCGGCAGCAGGTCGTTGTCCCAATTTTGTATTTCTGAATGAAGGGGGACCGCATGGGTATATCCCCCCGGTGTTGAAGTTGCCAGTTTCATAAAGTATAAGAGGTTATCTGAACAGTTAGGTCGCACAAAGGCCGTTTGGGATTAGAAGGGCGGCCTTTGTGCACGGCGCGAGCCGTTAGTCCAGACTACTCTTCTTCTTCTTCTACAGCCTCGGCAGCGAGGAGGTTTCTTTCATTAAGGAACGAGAACCACTTGATTGTTTTTTTAATATCGCTGATACTTACTTTGTCGCGATCATATTCGGGAAGGATTTGTGCGAAATAGCTACGGAGTACGTCGTGACCGGCGCCAACCTCTACGGGTGGGAGGTCTGCGAGGCGGTCCAGCATATTTTGGAACACGATTTTCAGCTCTGTGGAATCGCCATCGTTGGTGTAGATGCCGATTGTGCCAAGTGGCGTGAATTGATTTCCCCTGGAGGGCACAAATTTGCGTTTTCCCGAACTCAAGTCTTCAAGGATCAAGCCGTTGTTTCTGTTGGCCACTAATTTAAACAAGCCGGGCATTCCGCTTACGGCAACAAATTTTTCTAAGTTCATTGTACATCGTTTTGAGGTGCAAATGTAAAAACAAATGCATTTAAAACTTGCAGAATGCGTTAAAGAAGTGGAAACGGCGAAAGGGATGGACGTAGATAACTCTCTCTGTGCAAATATAGAAAAAAAAGAAATGTAACGCAAAAAATAAAATAAAATAACGGGGATTTTTAGGAGACGTCCAGGCAGGCCGCAGGTTTAGCGCATCAATATTGCCAGAGGCGGAGTAGTTTTTCCTTAAAGCGGCGTGGGGGCAGGAACTGTTGTTCCAGCGGGATGGAGAAGGGTACGGGGGTATCCAGGGCTGCGGTGCGGATGACGGGCGCATCTAGGTATTCGAACAGATTTTCCGAGATAAAGGCAGCGATTTCCGCACCGATGCCACCGGTCAGGGTATCTTCGTGTAAGATGATTGCTTTACCGGTTTTTTGCACACTTTTTCCGATTGCATCGAGATCGAGGGGCAGGAGTGTCCTCAGGTCGAGGATTTCGGCGTTTATGGCGAGATCTTCCACGGTTTTGAGCGCCCAGTGGACGCCCATTCCGTAGGTGATAACGGACACATCGTCGCCTTCGCGCACGATGGCGGCTTTTCCGATTTCTGTGGTGTAGTAACCATCGGGTACTTTTGCGGAGATACTTCGGTAGAGGGCTTTATGTTCGAAGAACATGATTGGGTTGGGATCTTCGAAAGCTGCGAGGATTAAGCCCTTTGCATCTACTGGGTTGGAGGGGTAGAGTACTTTGAGGCCTGGCGTATGGAAGAACCAGGCTTC
Source organism: Saprospiraceae bacterium (assembly GCA_049315745.1). GTDB lineage: Bacteria > Bacteroidota > Bacteroidia > Chitinophagales > Saprospiraceae > JADJPL01. The sequence continues at coordinate 27,724 of JBMOJO010000015.1, forward strand.
GTTACTTTGGGAGTGAAAAGGCCCGGCGCCTGTACCTGCACCGGTTGGCATTCGGACGACGACATCGGCGCATTGTCCCCAGCGGTAGTGGAGTTTTGCGAGGTTGTTTACAATTTGGTTAAAACCGCAGGACACGAAGTCGGCGAACTGCATTTCGACCATTGCCTTGAATCCTTTCAGGCTAAGGCCGAGGGCATTACCTATGATTGCACTTTCGCACAAGGGCGTATTGCGGACGCGGTCGTGGCCGAATTTAGAGGCGAAGCCTTCGGTAATTTTGAATACCCCGCCGTAGTCTGCGATATCCTGTCCCATGAGGACGAGGTTGTCGTGTTTTTCCATTGCTATATGCAGCCCTTCGGAGAGGGCATCGACAAAGCGCATTTCTTTATGTGGGGTATTGGGTGAGGGCGGGATGGGGTTTTGGTCGAAGGGGGCGTACACATCGGCGAGTTCGGTGGTTTCGTCGCATTCCGGATCAGGGCTCAGGAAAGCCGTTTCGAGATCTTTTTCGATTGATTTTTTGAGGCTTTGGCGGATATTTTTGATTTCGGTATCGTTTAGCAGTCCGGCATTTTGGAGGAACTGCTCATAATTGCCGATGGGGTCGCGCAGTGCCCATTGTTCCATTAGTTTTTTGGGGACATATTTTGTGCCGGAGGCCTCTTCGTGGCCGCGCATCCGGAAGGTCATACATTCGAGGAGGACGGGTTCGGGTTTTTTGCGCATTTCCTGGGCGAGGCGTGTGACGGTTTGATAGACTTTGAGGATGTCGTTGCCATCAATGGAGAGGGATTTCATGCCATAACCGGGCCCGCGGTCGGCGAGTTTTTCGCAGCGGTATTGTTCGTTAACGGGAGTAGAGAGGCCATAGCCATTATTTTCGATGAGGAAGATGACCGGCAACTGCCATACTGCGGCCACGTTGAGCGCTTCGTGGAAATCTCCTTCGCTGGTTCCTCCATCGCCGGTGAAAGCGAGGGCTACTTTTCCTTCATTTTTGAGGCGGTGAGCGAGTGCGACCCCGCCGGCCAGTGCGAGTTGGGGCCCCAGATGGGAGATCATGCCCACGATATGGTGCTCCATCGTTCCGAAATGGAAGGATCGTTCCCGGCCCTTTGAGTAACCATCTGTTTTTCCCTGCCACTGGGCGAAGAGGCGAGAGAGGGGCATATTTCGTGCGGTAAAGACTCCGAGGTTTCGATGGAGGGTAAAGATCATTTCATCGGGATGGAGGGCCAGTGCTGCGCCAACGGAAATAGCTTCCTGGCCGATCCCGGAGAACCATTTGCTGATTTTGCCTTGTCTGAGCAGGATCAGCATTTTTTCTTCGATCAGACGCGGATATAGCAGGGCGCGGTATAGCTCCAACAGTTTTTCGTCGGTTAGGTCATATCTGTTAAAGCGCATTGGTTCGAAGCGCGTATCGGCCATAGGTTGGATTTTGGGCACAATTTAAGGCAGGATTCAGAGGAATTCAGGATAAAGGGGATAGATTTTATCGAGGTGCGGCTGTGGCAGGCCGCCAGGGGTCTTATTCCTGGTCTTTATTGCCGAAGAGTATTTTCTTCCATTTATTTTTTCGTGCTTCGCGGTCCTGGAGGCGTTCGTTGTACTGTTGCATCCGATCGAGGTATTGGCTGTCCACTTCATTTACGCGTTGAGGTTTCAGGCGTATTGGGAGGGAATTTTTTTGAGGTTCTGTGAGTTCTGCTTGCAGGCGTTGGAAAAAATTAAGATCGCCTGGATCGTTGAGCAATTCTTCGACCTGATAAGCAGAGTCTGGGTGGATGAAAGCAGGGCAATCGAGCAGGGCGTAGAGGCTATCCGGGAGCGGGTCGAAGCGTGCGCTGGCAATCGTCCGGAATCGCCTGTCCTGGTTGACGCGGCGCATGAACTCGCCGAACACGGGCAGTGCGGTATTGGCGCCCTGCCCATTGGCGAGGGACCGGAAATGTACGGCGGGGGTTTCGGCGCCTACCCATGCACCTGCGACGAGGCTGGGTGTAATTCCGATGAACCAGCCGTCGGATTGGTTTTGCGTTGTTCCGGTTTTTCCGGCCAGGTCTAAATTAGAGAGGCCATAACGCCATCTCAGCCTGCTTGCGGTACCATCGTTTACCACGCTTTTGAGCATTTGGAGCATGAGGGCGGCTGTGGTTTCGGACAAGGGCCGGCTACGGGCCGGGGGCGGGTCAAATTCGGCGATGATTTCGCCATCGGCAGTGGTAATACGTTCGAGGAAGTGGTATTCGGGTTTGATGCCATTATTGGCGAAGGCGCAGAATGCCTGGACCATTTCCAGCAGGCTGGCTTCTGCGGTGCCGAGTGCGATAGAGGGTGTTTTCGGCAGGAAGCCTTTCATGCCGAGGGACCGGGCCATATCGCGGACGCCGGAGGTGCCGGTCTCCATGATCAGTTGTACCGATATGGTATTGACGGATTTCGTGAGGGCCCCCTCCATGGAGTAGAGGCCACCGTATTCCCCATCGGCATTTTCGGGCGTCCATCCTTCGAAATCTTCATAAGTAAGCAGATCATTGGGGAACATCCGGCATGGCGCTATGCCGGATTCGATTGCCTGGGCATAGACGAATGGCTTAAACGTAGAGCCTACTTGTCGTCTTGATTTGACGTGGTCGTACTGGAAATAGGCGATATCGATACCACCTACCCATGCTTGTATCTCGCCGGATCTGGGGTCCATGGCGACGAAGCCGGTGTTGAGGAGGCGCAGGTAATATTTTAGGGAGTCTAGCGGGCTCATCATTTTTTCTACGGGGTCTTTTCCCCACTGAAACATAGACATTTTCTCCGGGGTATTGAAAGTGGCCAGGATTTCTTTTTCAGTGTATCCCCGGGCTTTCATATCCTTGTAACGTGGGGTCATCTGCATCATTTTGTACAATACCTTTTTATTGCTTAGTGGGTCGCTATTTCGCCACTCCCGGTTAAAGAGCGCTTGAAGGGCCGGCAGGTGGGCTTTTACGGCCATTTCGGCATAGGTTTGGAGGCGGGAATCTATCGTCGTATAGATTTTCAGACCATCGCTGTATAAATTGTAGGGAGTTCCATCCTTTTTCCGATATTTTTTCAGGACTTCCAGTATTTCCTGGCGCAGATGTTCGCGGAAATAGGTTGCAGTGCCTGAATTATGGCCATCTGCGGAATATTTTAGCCGCAGAGGCTTTGCGCACAGTACATCGGCCTCTTCGGAGCTTATATAGCCATATTTCTGCATTTGCCGCAGGACGGTGTTTCGGCGCTCCAGGGTGCGTTCCGGATGATTTACCGGGTGGTAGAGGGCGGTTCCTTTCAGCATACCGACGAGAACGGCCATTTCTTCTGTTTTTAACAGTTTGGGGGTTTTTCCGAAAAAACGGTGTGCGGCGACTTTCACACCGTATATATTGTCGCTAAATGGGACGGTATTGAGGTAAAGGCCGATGAGTTCGTTTTTATCGTAGAGCCTTTCCAGCCTTCTTGCAATAATCATCTCCTTGATTTTGCTTACAAGGAGGGAAAATCTTCCATAGCCTGAACGCGGATAGAGGTTTTTGGCGAGTTGTTGGCTCAGGGTGCTTCCCCCGCCTGCGGAATCCCGGGAGAGGAGGATAGATTTGATGAGTACCCGCAGCATTGCCCTGAGGTCAACTCCCTTGTGATCCTGGAACCGTGCATCTTCGGTGGCGATGAGGGCGTTGCGCAGGAGCACGGGGATTTCGTCAGAAGATGCGTTGACACGGTTTTGGATAAAATAGCGGCCCAGGACTGCGCCATCCTTCGAATAGACTTCAGACGCATTTTGATTTCGGATTTCCCTGAGCTCCTGTTCGCCGGGCAGGTGGCCAAATACGCCATGGTAAATACAGGTAGTAAGGATAAAAACGGAGAGTGCCCCTGCGCCGGCCATTACGGCCCCATAAGCGGCAATCATCGGCCAGTCGGTAGGACGCCTGGACAGGGTTTTGACAACATGTGTGAATACGACGCGGATCCCCTCGAAGGTGTTTTGGGCAACGACAAGGTAAAAAGGGCGCCTATTTGTTCTTTTTCCGGATTTCATAGTATGCGGGCGGTAGATTCGCCTCAAAAATATACATTTTGTTTATAAATAAAAAACATTTTTTGTTTTTTATTGCATGCGGTGTTTGTCGGATAAGATTTCCATTACCAGCTTGTAAAGGAAATTTTACATCCCTGCCTGGAGGTTGTGTAAAAAGTATTTTTTCGGCGCTTCGCGCCAAATTAAAGTTTGAAAC
>JBMOJO010000470.1:0-1816 GCA_049315745.1 Saprospiraceae bacterium
CCGGAAAGCTAATTTTACGGTAACTATTTACCAGGGGTATCCGCGGCTTCGCCGCGAAGGATTTTTTTGGTCTGCGTGCATTCTGTGCGCGCGGACGCACGCACAGAATGCACGCAGACCAAATATTATTTCTTGGGGCAATGACCTGCTAAATAGAGGGGTTGTGTAAAAGTATTTCGCCGCCTGCAGCGGCGAAAGATTCTTTTGTGAGCCACATCATTTTCATGATTTCGCGAAGCGAAATCATGAAAATGATGTGGCTCACAAAACATAATTTGGCGCGAAGCGCCATGAAAAAACCTTTTTACACAACCCCTATCAAAATAATCTTTTGCCGCCGCAGTTCATGGCGCCGCAGGCGGCAAAAGACGCTTCTCGGCGCTTCGCGCCAAATTATGTTTTGATAGAGACGTCGTTTTTCTGATTTCGCGAAGCGAAATCAGAAAAACGACGTCTCTATCAAAATAATGTTTTGCCGCCGCAGGCGGCAAAATATTATCAACACTTCAAATTTAACAAAAGCGCGTGTCTTAGGACGTAGGGCTTTGCCTAAAACAGGCTAAAATGGGCCTTCATAGCCCATTTTGCGGGATTAAGGACAGTTTTTTCGGATTTGTTCCGGCATGGGTGTAAAAATCCGGCATATCCCGCAAGGCATTTTCCTTTTTCGGATTTCCAACCATTTTTTTCGGGATTGTTTGTCGGCGATACATGTCCTTTGCAGGGTGTGTTATTGGGGCGTTTCCAGCAGTGCAAACTGCCCGTGGTAATCCTGGTAACCGGGACAAATTGCTTTTGTATCATTTAAACAAGCCAAAATGAAATCTTGGTTTTTACTACCATTATTCCTGGCGTTTGCCAGCGCAAACCTCCTGGCCCAGGCCACCCTCAGCATCCAGGGCACCATTCAAAAGTCTTTTGGCGGTGCCGTGGACGATGGGAAATACTCCCTGACCTTTAGGCTCTATACCGCAGAATCCGGTGGAAGCCCTGTCTGGTTCGAAACCCAGAGCGAAATCGAGGTCATCGGCGGGGTCTATAGCGCCCTGCTCGGGGCCGCCACGCAGCTTGATGCCGCTTTCAACACGGTCTATTACCTCGGCATCTCCGTGGATGGCGGACAGGAACTCACGCCCCGCACCCGCCTCACCAGCGCCCCATACGCGCTCTCGCTCATCGGACAGGGCAATACCTTCCCATCCAGCGGGACTGTGGGCGTGGGGACGGCGTCGCCCGCGTCAGGCTACAACCTCCACGTAGACAATGCAAGTGGCTCGGCTAAAGCATTGATTTCATCAGCTGCTAATAATCCGACTTTTCTTACCCTGAAGTCAGGCGATAAAGTCGGTGACATAGCGATTGAAGGCGGTAACGGTAACTTTAATTTTGTAGGGCAAAGTCATATTAACCTTGTTTCACGATCCACGGAAGGCATTGTTCATCTTTATGGAAATAACAGGTTGAAAGCCTTTACCAGAGAATTTGGACTTCAAGTTACGAATAATAATGATGATCATGCAGCTATTCAAGTTCAAGCTCCCAGTGACAAGAATAGTACGGTTCGTGTAAATGCAGGTGACCACACGGGGTTTATAAATGTCAACTCGAGCGAATTTCGGATTGGTTCTGAAAATAAAGCTATAAATATTTACCCGGCCGGCCGTACACATATCTATGGGGAAACTGCCCTCAGAGCTTATACAGACGGAGAAGGGTGGGTCGTAAATGGCCGTTTACATGTAAACGCGCATGTTGCAGCCGCCGGTTACACCCTTCACTCCGATGAACGCATAAAGAAAAACTTTAGTCCTACAAA
>JBMOJO010000471.1:0-1815 GCA_049315745.1 Saprospiraceae bacterium
CTGGGGTTGTGTAAAAAGTTTTTTTGGCGCTTCGCGCCAAATTATCTTTTGAGAGACACATCAATTTTGAAATTTCGCGAAGCGAAATTTCAAAATTGATGTGTCTCAAAAGAGAAAATTCTGCCGCCGCAGGCGGCAAGAAATTTTTCACACTACCTCAAAATATTATTTCCCCAGGTAATGAAGATACCTTTCGAAAATAGAACGAATATACTTATCCTTTTGAGGAGGATGGTCCTTTTCTTTCCAACCAACCTCCGGAAAATCCGGCTTTTCGCAGTCCTTCCAGGATGTAGGGGTTCTTTTTCATAAGGTTCCAGATTAGCCCCGACTGGTAATTGGCGATCTGGATGACGATGGGTCCCTGGTCAATGCCTATATAATCGGGATCAAACCAGCCTTTCGCGCCTTGTTTGCCCCAAATATAGGTGGGGTTAAACGCATCTTTAAATCCATAATCCCCCACAAGGTCCTCATAATAAGTCTCCCACATCGTTTTTAATGCCGGCATACAAATTTCAGGGGCAAATGGCAGCGAGCCGCCGGCAGCAGTAGGGGCTATCGTGCCGTCATCCACCTCCCGGATGGAACAAGCACCCCGGGCTGAATACTCTACGAAGCGGATGGTGTCGCCTTGAATGATACGCGTATCATAAGCAGGCCCGTCACAGGCGGTGAGGCCCCAGACATTTTCCCCATAACCTTTAAAATTGCGGGGGTTTGCAATACAGTAGGCGCGGTTAGCGTAGGTAGCACGCCGGGAGTTTTCAAAATAATCCATGCCCTTATTGCGCATATAAGGATCCTGGATCCCGCGAAAATCAATATACATCTGACTGTACTGATGGCCGAAAAGTGGGTCGAAATTGACGTGTTCCTGCCCGCGGTAATTCGCCCAATCGTAGGTATTGCACCAAGCCTCCCAACTTTGGGCAGGGATTGGATGCGTAGGCGATCCCATCGCCATAATCAATAATACCATTGCCTCGTTATAGCCTGTCCACTGGGATTTGATAAAACCGGATTCGGGGTGCCATCCCATGGACATCGTTTTTTGCCCGTTCATGGCCCAATCCCATTCCACCCTTCTGAAGAGAAAATCAGCGATACTCCGGATTTCCTGCTCTGCTGGGGAGCTTTTATCGAAATACTCCATCACGCTTAGGATTCCCGCCATCAGCAGCCCGGTGTCTATCGTTGAGAGTTCGACCTGTTTGAAGCGCAGCGCCTTGTCAAGGGTAAGAAAGTGATAGAAAAAGCCTTTATATCCGGCAATTCCCTCCGTCTGTGGCCCCTGTGGCAGGTTTTTCAAAACGCGAAGGGTTTTGAGCACCCGCTCTGCCGCCTGATTTCTCGAAACCCAACCTTTTTCTGCACCTGCAATGCAGGAAGTGAGCCCGAAACCGGTTGCGGCGATACTCGAAAAAGTTAACGAAGGATAGCGGTCGGGTACCTGGAAATTATTGCTGTCGGCCAGTTCCCAGAAATACAGAAAAGTCCGGCGTTGCAATTCATCCAGGCTAAAGGTTTTTTGTGGTAAAGGAGACGCCATGCTTTGTCTGGCAGGTCCACAACCTGCTATCGGAAGGATTGCCAGGACCAGGGCCAATAGGCGGAAAAATGTCATTTCAAAGTATTTTTTTAGGTTAATTCCGGGAATGCGGCAGCATCGCCAAAATATGATTCGGCGTTGCGTGCCGAATCATATTTTGACGATGCTGCCGCATAAGTGATTTACCGCCTTTGGCGGCAGAATATTCTTTTGGGGTTGTGTGAAAAGGTTTTCGCCGCCTGCGGCGGCGAAATTTTCTTTTG
>JBMOJO010000472.1:0-1804 GCA_049315745.1 Saprospiraceae bacterium
TTTCACGATTTCGCTAAGCGAAATCGTGAAAACCACGTGTCTCTCAGAAAAATATTCTGCCGCCGTAGGCGGCAAAAACCTTTTTACACAACCCCTCAAAATATTGTTTGGCACGAAGTGCCTTTCCTCCGACTGTTTGAAGTAAAGAAAAAGAGCGGATAGGAATGATTCCTGAATCCGCTCTGCAAATAATCAGTCTCAATTAAGGCTTTTCCCCAAGTTAGCGAACTGAACCTATTGGCCCTGCACGCACTTGGATTAGTGTTTCATTGAGGGGATAACTATAGGTGATTTTGCAACCTTGGCCAGGTATAGTTCTCATATTTATTTTACAAGGCCTTAGCCGTAGTGCTACCAGCACGGTCTGATCCCCTTCTCATCAGATTTATGAAGCCTTCCTGGAGTCAAGTGCAATGGAGACTTAAATATTAGACTTGTTGCGATGGAATTCTCATGGGTTAGAAATCGCTATTTTTCTCACCACGATAATCCATCGCAACAAGTCTATTTTTTATCCTGGAGACCGCGATAGGCTGTCTCCGAATTGGTTGTTCAAAATTGCGAAATGCCACCTTTTCTCGCACATTATTTTATAAAAAGTTGTTCTCATTTTTTCAAAAGCCATTCTCACTTTTTCAAAAGCCATTCTCATTTTGTAAGAAGAATTGTTTTTATTATCGTCAAAGGAATACTTAGGCTATCTTCGAACGCGTGCTAGGGATGTATCATTTTGAACGACTTTAAACTAGAGATTTTGCCAGTTAACGTCTCCAAGCCTGATCCTGTGGTATCACTGCGAAGCGGGTAAAAAGCCCCCTTTTCTTTTGCTTCTTTCCTTATGGGGCACCAAACTTGTTGCGATGGGTAATCATTGAGGGAAAAATGAGCTATTTTGTCCACGCGAAGGCTTTTGAGGGAGCACAGCCCCACTATGTGGCCGAAAAAAGACGCAGTGTGGGCGAGAAAGAGCCATTTTTACCCAATGAGTATCTCGTCGCAACAAGTCTATTATATTTCTATAATCAGGTTGGTGCTTCCCGTCTTGATATTTCCCTTTACAACCAGGACTATGCTTAGAATAATCCATTTGATTTTTGCAATTCTATACGCAGCTCAGGTATATCCCAAGTCGCTCCCCTTGGGAGATAAGCATCTAGACAGCCTTTTCCAGGCCGGGGATGCTGGAAGGACAAGGGCCTATCTTATGGCTAAAATGGAAGGAATCAGCAAGGTGGCTCCAGAACGACAACAGTATTATTACAACGCAATGGCAAAACTGTTGTACCAGGGCAACCAGTTGGAAGAGGCACTATCTTACGCCAGTAAGTCGCTGGGGTTAATCAATGTTGGCCGCGATTCTGCCATTTTATTTGAAAGCTGGCGGATCAACGCTGTCCTCCAAAACCGGTTGGGACGAATTGATGGTTCGCTTGAACTGGCCAAACAGATGTATGGGTTTGCCCGGAAAGCCAATAATCCGCAATGGGTCCGGGTAGCGCTCATGCTGATGGGCAACGCATCCAACCATTACAAACTCTACCAGGACGCCCTCAAATTTTACACAGAAGTCCTTGACCTGTCAGAGTCCCTTCGCGATTCTGCCGCCCTGGCTGTAGATCATTATAATATCGGACTTACCTATTCCTTTCTCAAATCTTACGATAAGGCAAGGGAACGTTATGAAATTGCCATCCCCTTGGCAGAAAAGGTAAACAACCTGCGCCTGCTGGCAACTGTTTACGGATCCTCTGCCGACCTCATGTCCATCCTCCAAAAACACCCCGAGCAAGCCGCGTACCTCGTC
>JBMOJO010000473.1:0-1803 GCA_049315745.1 Saprospiraceae bacterium
ATAATCTTTTAAGGCTTGTGTAAAAAGGTTTTTTACGGCGCTCCGCGCCGAAAATTCTTTTTAGAGCCGCCTCATTTCCACAATTTCGCGAAGCGAAATTGTGAAAATGAGGCGGCTCTAAGAAAAAAATTCTGCCGCCGAAGGCGGCAAAAGACTTTTCGCACAACCCCCACCCAATATATTGATAACATAAAATGCCGTATTTTCGCTAGAGCGAAAATACGGCATTTTATGTGGAAATCCCTCTATCCATTTGAACAGCAGGAAAGACAACAACAGCGCTACGACCGCATCGGACGCGCCTTCCGGCAACACTTTCCCGGGTACCCCTGGCAGTTCTTCAGCGTGCCCGGAAGAACAGAACTTGGCGGCAACCATACCGACCACAACCAGGGCAATGTGCTGGCAGCCAGTATTAACCTCGACGTAGTTGCAGCAGCCGGGCCTTCGGGCAACAGCACAGTCACTGCCTTTTCGGAAGGCTATACCGCCCCCTTCCGGGTCAGCCTCGATAACCTCGATCCCGTGCCCTCCGAATCCGGCAACACCGCTGCGCTCATTCGCGGGATTGCAGCCCGGCTCCGCGAACTTGGCTATGCGATTGGCGGATTCAACGCTTGGGTACACAGCGAGGTCCTGAGCGGCTCCGGACTCAGCTCCTCCGCATCCGTTGAAGTCCTTTTTGGCACAATATTCAATCATCTCTTCAACAAAGGTCAAATCCGGCCGGAAGTGATCGCACAGGCCGGGCAATTCGCGGAGAATATCTACTTCGGCAAGCCCTGTGGGCTGATGGACCAGACGGCATGTGCCGGCGGCGGTATCGTCCATATAGACTTTGAAGATCCTGTCCATGCCCTGATCCGGGAAGTTCACTTCGACTTCACCACTACAGGCTATCGGCTGGCCATTACGGATACCGGCGGCAGCCATGCCGACCTCACCGCCGATTATGCCGCAATACCGGCAGAGATGAAGGCCGTCGCCCAGGCCATCGGGCAGCCCTGGCTGCGCAAAATCACCTGGGAAGCCCTGCTGGACAACCTGCCCCTCCTGCGCCAACGCTGTGGCGACCGGGCGATATTGCGCGCCATCCACTTTCTGGAAGAAAACGAACGGGTAGGCGCACAGGCCGCAGCCCTCGAATCGGGCAACTTTCAGCAATTCCTCTCTCTGGTGCGCGAATCCGGCGCCTCCTCCCTGCGCTGGCTGCAAAATGGACACCCGCCGGATCATCCACGTGAACAGGGCATCCCACTTGCACTCGCCCTCAGCGAGCGTTTTATCGCTACGATCGGCGAAGGGGCCTGCCGGGTCCATGGCGGAGGGTTCGCCGGGACAATCCTCGCTTTTCTGCCGGCAAATACCATCGAAGCATATACCCTGCTCATGGAAAAAGCCTTCGGGAAAAATGCCGTTACCCCACTCCATATCCGCAGCCAGGGTGCGGTCGTATCAGGCCCTAATGGCTAATAGACTTATTGCTATGGGATGGTCATAGGGTGAAAATGGCCGTATTTCCACCACGATTACCCTTCGCAACAAGGCTGTTTGGAGTTGTGTAAAAAGGTTTTTTACGGCGCTTCGCGCCGAATATTCTTTTTAGGGGTTGTGTAAAAAGGTTTTTCTTGGCGCTTCGCGCCAAATTAAATTTGGATGTAGACATCTTTTTCCTGATTTGCTTCGCAAAATCAGGAAAAAGATGTCTATATCCAAAGAATATTTCGCCGCCGCAGGCGGCGAAAACCTTTTTACGGCGCTTCGCGCCGAATGATGTTTTGAGAGACACGTCGTTTTCACGAT
>JBMOJO010000167.1:0-7918 GCA_049315745.1 Saprospiraceae bacterium
TCTTTTGCGGCATCTATCTTGTCATGGGTAGCTTTTGTGGCTAAAACCGGAAGGTCCAGCAGCTCGTATTCAGGATAAACGACATGCAGGACGAAGATCTCTGCCGAAAGGGCATCTGCCAGAGAGCGGCAATAGCGAAAGGCGTTCTGTGCCGCTTCCGAAAAATCGGTTGGGAACAGGATTCTATGTATTTTACGCATATCAACAGGTTTAAGCGGATTGAAGTTATTCTTTTTTCCCTAAAATACGTTCCAGGTCGGCGCTCAGGACTACCTCCTTCTGCAGAAGCAGTTGTGCGATAGCTTCCAGTGCAGGGCGATTTTGCTCGAGGATATCTTTGGTACGGGCATAAGCCTGTCCGGCCATCTTGCGGACTTCGTCGTCTATCAATTGAGCGGTCGCCTCGCTGTATGGTTTTTGAAAGGATTGCTCGAATTCTCCGGTGCTGTCATAATAGCTGATATTGCCGATTTTATCGTTTAAGCCGTAGAAAGCGACCATCGTATAGGCTTGTTTGGTGACCTTCTCGAGGTCGTCGAGTGCTCCGGAGGAGACCTCCCCGAATATGATGTCCTCGGCAGCCCTCCCCCCCAAACCTGCGCACAGCCGGTCCAGGAATTGGGCCTTGGTGTAAATCTGATGTTCTTCGGGCAGGTACCATGCGGCGCCCAGGGATTTGCCACGTGGCACAATAGTGATCTTGAGGAGTTTATCGGCATGGGGCAGTTTCCAGCTCACCAGGGCGTGCCCGGCTTCGTGGTAGGCGATAATATTCCGCTCCTCCGGGGAGACGATTTTACTTTTCTTTTCAGGGCCTGCGATAATGCGGTCGGTAGCATCGTAGAAATCCTGCATCCCGACGTTTTGTTTGCCGCGGCGGGCCGCAATAAGTGCTGCTTCGTTGCAGATATTTGCGATGTCCGCCCCGGAAAACCCCGGTGTTTGGGCGGCAAGGATTTCAATATCCGTATCTCCCCCAACTTGTAGCGGGCGCAGATGTACGGCGAAAATCGCTTTTCGCTCCTCGATATTGGGCAGCTCGAGATAGATATGCCGGTCGAAACGCCCCGGGCGAAGCAAAGCCCGGTCGAGGATATCGGCACGGTTAGTCGCTGCGATTACGATAACATTGGTGTCTTTTTCAAAACCATCCATCTCCGTGAGCAGTTGATTGAGCGTGCTTTCCCGCTCGTCATTGGAGCGAATGGAGAAAGCCCCCCCTCTCGCCCGGCCAATCGCGTCAATTTCATCAATGAATACGATACTTGGCGCACGCATCTTCGCTTTGCTGAACAAATCCCGCACCCTCGAAGCCCCAACGCCTACGAACATTTCGACAAATTCAGAGCCGGAAATAGAGAAAAACGGCACTTTCGCTTCGCCGGCTACCGCACGGGCCATAAGCGTTTTGCCCGTTCCCGGAGGCCCTACCAGGATAACCCCACGCGGGATACGGGCGCCAAGGCGCGTGTAGTATCCGGGGTTCTTCAGGAATTCGACAATTTCCCGGACTTCCTCTTTTGCCTCTTCCAGCCCGGCAACATCGTCAAACGTAACTTTTGGGTGGCGCTGCCCATCAAACTCGGCAGCTTTAGATTTTCCAAACTCAAAGGGGTTGACCCCGGCAGTGCCCGGGCCCTGGCCACGGCGCAATACGATGAACCAAAGCCCGATGAACAACAACAGCGGCAGGCCCCAGACAAAAACTTCCCGGCCCCAATTCGTGCGGTTGGAATACCGGACTTCCACCTTTGCTTCTTCTGTCAGATTGGATTCCAGCCCCTTCAACTGCGTCTCGAACGTCTCTACAGAACCTATCGTGAAAAAGTAATGCGGCCCCTTATTTTTTGCCTGTAATTTGCTGAAATACCCCTTGCCCCTGAACGCCGGTTTGATCGTCACCTCGACAATTTGCCCATTCACTACCAGCAACCCCTCTACTGCACCTTTGTCCATCATCTCTGCCACAAAAACCTTCCACGTGACTTCCTCCTTCTGGTTGGCAGCGCTCAGCCACCATTGCCCAAAGAGGAAGAAAAACAACAGCAGGTAAATCCACCACATACCGGATATCCGCGGTACCCCGGATTTACCCCCTTTGGGTTGGTCGTTTGACATATCGTTACGTTTTCTGGTTCAAAACAGCATCTTTTTTTCTCAAAATCAAGTGAATAAAGTCATGTACAGGCAATGACTTTGCTCATGAGGCCGGCGTGGCCCGTGGCAACAGGTTTAATGGGGCAACCCATCGGTAAGCAGCGCCAACGGGATTTCTGCACACCGGAAATCGCCACGGGGGCAAGCCCGGAAACCATGCAAGCCACAGGGGCGGCAGGGGAGCTCCCCGGGCACCTCGACGACCCTTGAAACCGGCGACAAAGGCCCAAAGCCAAAAGCAGGTACCGTAGAGCAGAAGATTGCAGTGACCGGTGCCCCTACGGCAGAGGCAATGTGTACCGGTGCGGAGTCGTTGGCATAATTCATCAGGGCCCCCTGCATCCAGGCGGCGGATTCCAGCAAAGTGAGGGCGCCGGCCTTGTTCAGCGCCCGGGGATGTCCGGCGGTCTCCCGGATATAGGCACATGCCGCATGATCCGCAGGCCCGCCTAGTAGGGCTATGGTCAGGTCTCCGGGCAGCGACCGGATGAACGCTGCCCATTTTTCCGCAGGCCACTGTTTCGTAAACCATACGGAGGTCGGTGCTATGCAGATATACGGTTCCCGCGGAACGTCCGCGTACGCCTCAGGGGGCGGGTACAGCCTCGGAGCTACGTTTTGCCCGTCCGTCCAACCCTCAAGCAGGGACAGGTTACGCATCGTTTCATGTACAGCGGCCTCAATACGGTGCGGATAGGCCCGGGAGAAAGCAAAAGCAAAAGGGTTTTTGTCAAAGCCCACGATCTCCCTGGCGCCGGAAAGGGCGGCAATAATCCCGCTGGAGGCAAAACGCTGGACGTTGACCAGTAGGTCATAACGTTCCTTTCGCAGATGGCGGATCAGCGCAACCATACTGCGCACCTTTTTTTGCTTATCGAACACCAGGGTTTGCCTCAAAAAGGGATGTCCCTTCAGCAGGGGTTCGTTGCCTTTGCGCAGCAAAAAATCAATGGCCGCTTCCGGGTATTCCTGATGCAATTTTTCGGCCAGGGCGGTCGCCAGGACGACATCGCCGAGAAATGCCGTCTGTAAAATCAGGAACTTGTAGCGCATGTGCCTTACTTCTTCTTGAAATCACCATTTTTCCAGGCGTCGAAGAATTTTTTCCAAGCAATCGGGTTAAAAATATTCATGGGGGGCCGCTGCCCGTAGAAATAATAATTGCTGGCCTGTTGGCGCATATAAAAACTGGCATTTTCACGGCCATCGTAGGATACCGTTTCCTTCGCTTTGGCAAGGGCCTCATTGGCCATATTGGCCGTAGCATACCGCTGCAGCTCCGGGGTCACGTCCATGGCGAGGAATTCCAGCCGGAAATTTTCCCGGCTCGGCCAGGGGAACACCACCGTCTCCGGCAGGTTGATCGCATCCTGGGTCATAAGCTGGACAATGGAGTAATGGTCGTCTTTATGGTCGGAGGGTAGCTGAAACTCTACCGTCTTATATCCAATACAGGAAAACACTACAGTCTCGCCCCTGCGGATGACCAGCGTAAAGAAACCTTTTAAATTCGAGTAGGTGCCACGATTGGAATCCTTGATATAGACGTTGGTATAAGGCACCGGGGAGAGCTGGTTTCCTGAACCATCCAGGATGAGCCCCGATAATTGAACGAGACTGGTATCCTGCTGCGCCTTGAGCAGCGTGAGTGGTGTGGCAAAGAGCATCAAAAAGAATAGGGCATGTTTCCAGTTCATTACACAGCGCTTTAAAATGAAGACCTCGTAATTGCTAAAAAGGTTTGTTGACGCAGGCTAAAGATACGAAATAGGCTTGTAAATGCCCGTAGGTAAAGGGGGTAAACCGGACTGGCATCCGCCCCGTTGCAGCAAGGACAAGCCCTTCGTGGCCGTGATTGCAGAAAGTTACCGGAACCAATCGGCATACATCACGTAGTTGTTTGCAATGCGCTCGATATTATCTTTAAAGGCCGCTTCGCCCAGGGGCTTGACTTTTTTTGCGGGTATGCCGGCATAGATATATCCGCTCTCGAGCAGGGAATTTTCGAGAACGACCGCCCCCGCTGCAATCAGCACGTTCTCCTCCACAACAGCGTGGTCCATGATAATCGCGCCCATTCCCACCAACACATTGTCGTGAACGGTACACCCATGGACGATGGCGCGGTGGCCGATGGAGACGTTATTGCCAATCTGCGTCGGCGCCTGCCGGTAGGTACAATGAATGACCGCCCCATCCTGTACGTTTACCTTGTTGCCGATACGGATATAATGCACATCCCCTCTGACGACTGCATGGAACCATACACTGCAATCGTCGCCCATTACCACATCCCCGACCACGACAGCATTTTCTGCCAGATAACAATTAGCCCCGAACCTGGGCAATATGCCGTGAACGGCTTTTATTAATGCCATTTCAGTATATTTTACCGGTTAAAAATAGCCGAGGGCGTAAAATATGACTTGCCTGCGATCCGTACAAATTTTATTTACAGCGCCGGCGTAACGGGCCCGATGATTAAAATCAGCCCTCCTTCCTGATTTTAATCACTGCCCCGGCCCTGAAAGTCCGCTAACTTGCCGGTAATCATTCACAAAAACCAAATACAATGTGGAGGGCCAATATTCATAACCACGCATTTGACCGAATGGGCGAACGCTATGGCCGCCTGATTGATCGGGAACATTTTCTTGGCCGCAGCGCTTTCGCTTTCCCCTGGAAAGAGGAAAACCTGCCGCCGGCCAACCTCAAAAAAAGCGAAACGCATTTTGAGTTCGAAATCGCTGTCCCGGGGTATTCGAAGGAGGAAATCGAAATCCTGATAGAAGGTGACCTGCTCAAGATCAAAGGCCATAAAAATGTCGAAGGGGGCCTGCCGGAAAAGGCGACCTACCTCTTGGAGGAATTTGACTACGAATCTTTTGAGCGCTGCTTCCGGCTTTCTTCCGAGATCTCAAACGACGAGGTCCGTGCGACTTGTGCAGATGGGGTATTGCGGGTGGTCTTCAGCAGGGCATCAAAAGGTGGCAGTACGAAGCGCCTGAAAGTTTCGGTGACCTGAGGCAGTGGCGTGTTGAAGCCGGTACAATGCGTAAAGAATGTCGCGAGGGTATTAAAAAAGCAGTTATGAAAAACCGATTTGAGCGTATTCTGGTCGGATTGGACCTCTCGGATGCCGATAAAAACATCCTGCAGGCCACAGCGGCCCTGGCCCCTGCCCTGGGGGCGAAGACGGTTTATTTCTTCCACGTCATGCCGGATTTCTCGATGCCGGCAGATATCGAGGTGGAGTTTCACAAACTTTTCGCACCGGAATATCCGGTGGACGAAAAAATCAGGGACAAGATCGCTGCGGACGTCGCTGAATATTTTGGGGAAGTCCCGGGGGTGGCTGTGCACATCGAGGTCGTAGAAGGCAGGCCTTTTCAAAAACTGATGCACTGGATCGCGGTGAAAGATATTGACTTACTTGTCGTCGGGCAAAAACAGCAGCCCGAGGGCAGCGGTATCGTCGCACGTCGGGTAGCACGGCAGAGCAGTTGTAATGTGTTGTTTGTCCCGGCAGATACCCAGCCGGATATCGGCAAAATTCTGGTTCCGGTGGATTTTTCGGAGGCTTCCGCAAACGCCCTGCGGGTAGGCATTGCCCTGGCAGCCATACACAAAAGGCCGGCTCTGCAAGCGCTTTACGTCGTGGATATGCCCCCGGCCGATTATTATATGCGTACTTTTGACAGTGACGGCTTCCGGGAGGTGCTGCGGCAGTCTGCCAAGACAGCTTTTACTAATTTTGTGAAGGCTCAGGAATTTAACCGCGACACTTTTCAGGAAGCCATCCTGGACAACCGGTACGGCAATGTGGCTTTACATATTGTTGAGTATGCCGATAAAACAGGGGCAGGGCTTATCGTGATCGGCGCCCAGGGGCATTCGGCGCTCGAAAATTTCATTTTTGGGAGCGTGACAGAGAAAGTGCTCGCACATCAGGCCAACAAGGCTGTCCTGGTAGTGCGTTGATGAAGGGTGTCCTCAAAAAGGCTTAACGCCGGCTCAGATATACACCGGACAATATGAACGCCATTCCCATCAGGTGCGCCCATGCAATTTTTTCACCGTCGGCGAGGCCCCAGGAAAGGGCTACCAGCGGCATCAGATAGGCGACAGTAGATCCAAATACCGGCGAAGTTTGCTGCACCAGCCTGAAAAAAACGATGGTCGCGGCCACGGTACCGACCATTGACAGGATCACGACATATCCAAGGGAGGCCCAGGCATGGGGCGCCACGGCCATGCGATGTACGAAATCGGTAGCACCAAACAAATACACCGAGAGGGGAATGGCCACCAGTCCGAACGATGCTGAGCTGATTAACAGCGCATGCATATTTTGCAGGTACTTGCTAATCACATTGGTGCTGATGGCATAACAAACCGACGAGAGTACAATAAGCAGTCCGTAAACCGAGGCGCCCGGGGCGCTGCCGGTATTATGCGCGAGTACGATGAGCAAGACCGCCCCTGCGAGTCCGAGCAGTACTCCTGCGAGGCGGTAGAGCCCGAATTTGACGTTGAAGAACAGGACACCGAGCAAAAAAGTGAACAATGGCGTCAGGGAATTGAGTATTCCCGCCATTGCGCTGCTGATGTGCAGTTGTGCCGTCGAAAATAAAAAAGCGGGTATCCCGCTGCCGGTCAGCCCTACGATGAGCAGGTACGGCAGTTTCGACCAGTCCATACGCCGGTGCATGAACGCCAGTGCCGGGAGGAAAGCGACCGCGGAGATCGTCATGCGAAGGCTGGCGACCTGGGCGGGGGAGAACGTTTCCAGGGATTTTTTGATCAGGATGAAAGAGGTGCCCCATATCAGGCTCAATATTGCCAGTGTCAGGAAGGCGCGGTTTTTGGAGATCGGCGGCGCGACATAAGGTTGGTTTTCCAAGGTCTGCGTGCGGTTTTGTCGGATTGGCGGTTAATAATCTGTTGGGCGGATAATCAATTGCGAGCGCTCTGGCCCGGTAGAGATCATGGAGATGGGGGTCTGGAGCGCGTTTTCCAGGAACTGCAGATACGACCTTGCCTCCAGGGGAAGCGCCTGGAATGCGCCTTCTGCCGGCAGGGGTTGCTGCCATCCCGGATGGGATTTCCAGATGGGTTCTATGGGGCTGGCGCAGAGGTCATAGGGGATATCTTCGGAGACGACGTCGCCAATGCGGTATGCCGTGGCAGTATATATCTCGGGGAAGGTATTCAGTACGTCGAGTTTGGTCATAGCGATTTGTGTGACCCCGTTGACCATAATCGCATAGCGCAGTTGTGGGAGGTCTATCCATCCGCAGCGGCGGGGACGGCCGGTCGTCGCGCCAAATTCACTGCCTGCTCTGCGGAGCATTTCCCCGGTCTCGTCGGACAGCTCTGTCGGGAATGGCCCGGCGCCGACGCGGGTACAATACGCCTTCGAGATGCCGATGATCTCTCCGATTTTGTCCGGGGAAACCCCCAGTCCGGTACAGACGCCGGCAGCTACCGTGTTGGACGAGGTAACGAAAGGATAGGTGCCAAAGTCAATGTCGAGCATACTGCCCTGTGCGCCTTCGGCAAGGATCCTTTTGCCCTGTGCGATGGCGCGGTTGGTGAAATATTCCCCATCTACCAGGGTGAGCCCGCGGATTGCTTCGACGGCCTCAAACCAGAGGTCTTCTTCTTTCTGGAGGTCGAAGTCCACAGGGATCTTGTAAATAGAGGCGAGGCTGAGGTGTTTTGCCTTCAGCGTCTCGTAGCGTGCGCGGAAGTCTGTGCG
>JBMOJO010000474.1:0-1799 GCA_049315745.1 Saprospiraceae bacterium
CACGTGTCTCTAAAAACATAATTCGGCGCGAAGCGCCATGAAAATACTTTTTACACCCCCCCCTCCAAAGAATATTTTGCCGCCTGCGGCGGCAGGATATTATATTATTATTTAGCGTAAAGCGCCGAAAAAAGACTTTTTATCCAGCCCCGGCGCTTTGCGTCAAAGTATGTTTTGACCGACGCTTCACTTTTTGAATTTGCCATAGACGGGTTGTCCGGCAAAAACATTTTCCACGGTTTTTCCATTCTTCAGCACAATGGCCCCATTGACAATCACATATTCAATACCTTCGGAAAAGGCCAATCCTTGTTCAAAGGTTGCTTTGTCAATGACGGTGTCGGGATTAAAAACGGTGATATCTGCATCGGCGCCTACTTGTACCCTTCCTTTGTAACGCATCATGGGCGCTACTTTCTCCAGCATTTTGGCCGTTAAAAAGGTCATTTTCCCGATAGCTGTCGGCAAATCCAGTACTTTATCTTCCCTGACGTATTTCCCCAGTACCCGTGCATACGTGCCTGCGGTGCGTGGGTGTGTCAAAGGGGAATAAGTACCTCCGTCTGAGCCGATCATCACCCCCTCCCGGGCTATACCTGCCTTAATCCATTCGGGTTTCATCATGTGTAAGATTACTGCCCCGTTTGTCTTTCGATATTTTTCAAAGGTTTCTTTGGTAAGCCTTTCGCCGGTAGGGACCCACTGAAGGTCTTCATAGGATATACCGATACGCTGTTGCCAGCCATCGGAAAACATATTGGTGTTTATTCCCGTTGCGGCAGCGGTGTAGGGATACATTTCGGTGGTGATATTGTATCCTCTCTTTTGGGCGGTTTGCACCATTTCGATACCCAATTCGATTTGTCCCAGGGTCATACTGTTGATGTGGACAAGGTGCAAAGGGGCATTCGTCAAAACCGCATCTGAGATCGCTTGCTGAACGGCCATGAGGTTTGGCTCCCGAACATGGCTAAAAATAGTTGCCTGCAGCTCACCGGCGAATTGATATACCCGAAAAATCTCTTCGGTGCCGGCGCCTGGCACATATCCGATGAAAACACCAATACCTATACCACCTGCCGCCAGGTCATTTTTGATATGGTCGAGCATTTTCGGAACCTGCGCTTTGTCAAGCGCTGTGCCATAGGAAGGACCTAAAGTAACCATGGAGCTATTCGCATTGCCATTGACAATATCTTGCTTCCATTCGAGAAGTTCCTGTTGATATTTTTCCATTGCCTGCATTCTGGCAAAACCCCAATTCGCGCTTGCCCCATAATTGATCAGCGCTTTCGATTCCCGGGAAGCATACCATTCTTTGAGAAAAGGTACGCCTATCTCAAGTTCCAGGGCAGTTGTGACCCCATCATGAAGCTGATATTCCTGTTCCCGGTTGCCCAATCCGTGAACATGGGGGTCTATAAAACCCGGGGCGACTACCAACCCACTTACATTAATTTCCTGCTTGCCTTTTAGCGGTTCCGTTGTAATTTGTGCAATGCGGTTATTGATGATGCCGATATTCCGGATTGCGTCAAGTTTTGTTTCAGGGTCAATCACCCGCCCGCCGGACAGTACGAGGTCATACAGTGTACTTGACTGCGCGTGCATTGATTCAGCTGTTAAAAAACAACATAAAACGATCAGTATTTTAGAGTATCCAGGCATCATACACCATGTGAAATATAAGGTTTACAATATCTATTTACCAGTGGTGTCCGCGGCTTCTCTGCGAAGGATTTTATGAGGTTGTGTAAAAAGTCTTTTGCCGCCTGCGGCGGCAGAATATTCTTCTGAGA
>JBMOJO010000168.1:0-7901 GCA_049315745.1 Saprospiraceae bacterium
AGTTTTTTATTGGTGCTTCGCGCCAAATTAAATTTGGATGGAGACATCTTTTTCCTGATTTTGCGAATCAAAATCAGGAAAAAGATGTCTCCATCCAAAGAATATTTCGCCGCAGCAGGCGGCGAAAACCTTTTTACACAACCTCGCCAAATAAAATCCTTCGCGGCGAAGCCGCGGACACCACTGAGACCTGTCTCTCAGAAGAATATTCTGCTGCCTAAGGCGGCAAAAAGATGTTCTTGGCAACAGATACCCACAAATACACAGATATAATCCATACATCATGGAGCTCGGATTAAAAAATAAAGTCTTTCTCGTTACCGGCGGTGCCAGCGGCATCGGCGAGGGCATCTCGCGTGCCCTGGACGCCGAAGGGGCTATCGCGATAATCGTTGGACGAAATCAGGAAAAGGCGGAGCGGCTGCTGGGAGAACTCCGGCACGGTCATGCCATCACGGAAAGCCTCGGCAGCCCTGAAAGCTGCCGCCGGACTGTAGATCGCGCATTGAAAATTGCGGGGCGCATAGACGGTCTCATCAATAATGCCGGGGTGAACGACGGGGTCGGGCTGGAAAAAGGCAGCCCGGAACGTTTCCTGGCCTCGCTCGAAACAAATTTACACCACTACTATTTCCTCGCCCATTACCTGCTGCCGGCATTAAAAGCGAGCAACGGAAGTATCCTGAACATAAGCTCCAAAACCGCGCTCACCGGACAGGGGGGAACCTCGGCTTACGCAGCGGCCAAAGGGGCTCAACTGGCCCTTACCCGCGAGTGGGCTGTCGAGTTGCTTCCCTATAATATCCGGGTAAATGCCATCGTACCCGCAGAAGTGATGACCCCGCTCTACCGCAACTGGCTGGACACCTTCCCGGACCCCGAAGCCAAGCTCCAGTCTATCGTCCGCCATATCCCCCTCGAAAACCGGATGACCCGCGCTTCCGAAATCGCAGACATGGCCCTTTTCCTGCTTTCAGACCGCGCAGCCCATATTACAGGCCAACACCTGTTCGTGGACGGCGGATATGTACACCTGGACCGCGCACTCGCGGGCCTGAACACCGAATGATATGCAACGCTACTGCCTGGCCCTCGACCTGAAAGAAGATCCTGAACTGATCGCAGCTTACGAAGCCTTCCACCGGGAGGTTTGGCCGGAAATCCTCGTAGGCATCCGGAAGGCGGGTATCCTGCAAATGGAAATCTACCGCACCGGCAACCGCCTGTTCATGATCATGGAAGCAGAAGATGAATTTTCGTTTGAGGCCAAAGCGGAAAGAGACCGACTCGATCCCAAAGTGGCCGAATGGGAGGCCCTGATGTGGAAGTACCAGCAAGCACTTCCACACGCAGCCCCCGGACAAAAATGGGTGATTATGGATAAAATTTTTGACCTCATTTCATTCTGACAGACACATCATTTTTGTGATTTCGCTAAGCGAAATCACAAAAATGATGTGTCTGTCAGAACACACTTCGGCGCAAAGTGCCGTGAGGAGACTTTTCACACAACACTATATTCTTAGGATGGAGGTTGTGTAAAAAGTACTTTGCCGCCTGCGACGGCAAAATATTATTTTGAAAGATACGTCATTTTCATGATTTCGCGAAGCGAAATCATGAAAATGACGTATCTTTCAAAAGATAATTTGGCGCGCAGCGCCATGAAAAGACTTTTTACAGGACCCCAAATAAAATCCTTGGCAAAGCCGCAGATACCTCTGTTAAGTAAAAAAAACATACTGAAAATACCATATAAACTTATGCACATCGGACTCTTCATACCCTGCTACATTGACCAATTCTACCCGGCGGTAGGCGTGTCTACGCTATCCCTCCTGGAAAGGTTGGGCTGCAAAGTGACCTTTCCGCTTGAGCAGACCTGCTGCGGGCAGCCTATGGCCAATTCGGGGTGTGAGCAGGATGCCCTGCCGGTCTATCGCCACTTTGCGAAAACTTTCGCAGCGTTCGATTATGTAGTTACGCCTTCTGGCAGCTGCGCCTATCATGTGCGCAAGCATTTCGATATTGCAGAACAGACGCCCGCAGTGGCCAAAGTGCGCCAAACCACCCTGGAACTCAGCGAATTCCTGCTGGATGTGCTCGACATCAGGGATTTCTCGGGGAATTATTTCCCCTACCGGGTGGGTATTCACCAGAGCTGCCATGGCCTGCGCGGGCTCAGACTCGGACAGGCATCGGAACTGCAGGGAAAGCAGCGGAACAATATCCGGGAACTTCTGCAGACCGTTGGCGGGATAGACTTGGTGCCCTTGAACCGACAAGACGAGTGCTGCGGCTTCGGGGGGACCTTCTCCGTTACAGAGGCCAGCGTATCCGTAAAAATGGGCAAAGACCGCATCAGGGACCATGTCGCCAATGGCGCCGAAGTGATGACCGCAGGTGATATGTCCTGCCTGATGCACCTGGAAGGCATTATCCGCCGGCAGCGCCTGCCCATAAGGGTCATGCACTATGTTCAGATATTAAACCCCTGAAAAATATATACATAAACGATTTTTAATAGGGCGCTGCCCTGACAATTAATATAAGATTTGGGAGGGCGATTTGGAGTCGTGTAAAAAGTCTTTTGCCGCCTGCGGCGGCAGACTATTGCTTTGAGAGACACATCATTTTTGAAATTTCGCTTTGCGAAATTTCAAAAATGATGTGTCTCTCAAAAGAAGATTTGGCGCAAAGCGCCGTGAAAATACTTTTGAAACAACCCTAATGCACGCATACCCGATAAAATCATTCGCGGTGAAGCCGCGGATATCCCCGGCAAACAGATACATTTTTTAAACATATTAGGTAAAATGAGCCAACACGCACAAAAAGCCGCTGCATTCATCCGGGACGAGGCCCGCACCGACTGGCACGACCAGGCCCTTTGGTTTGTGCGCAGCAAGCGCGACAAAGCCGCCGCCACGCTTCCGGAATGGGAACAGCTCCGCGAATTGGCTTCCGGGATAAAAGACCATGTGCTTTCTAATCTGGATGTGCTGTTGGAGCAATTTTCAGAGCAGGCAAGCGCGAATGGGGTGAAGGTGCACTGGGCCGCCGATGCCGACGAGCACAACGAAATTGTACTGAATATCCTTCAACAGCACAACATCAGTAAGCTCGTAAAGTCCAAATCCATGCTCACGGAGGAATGTGGCCTGAACCCCTTCCTCGAAGCAATGGGTATCGAAGTAATAGATACCGACCTGGGCGAGCGGATCATTCAAATGCGCGAGGAGCCCCCCAGCCATATCGTGCTGCCTGCAATCCACCTCAAAAAGGAGGAGGTCGGTGCCTTATTTCACGAAAAACTTGGGACGCCGGAAGGACTCAACGATCCCGTCGCCCTCACGGAGGCGGCCAGGCATCATTTGCGCACCTATTTCCTCGAAGGGGCCGCCGCCCTCACCGGGGTGAATTTTGGGATCGCCGAAACAGGCGGTGTCGTGGTTTGTACCAACGAAGGCAATGCCGATATGGGGGTTCATGGCGCCCGGGTGCAAATCCACAGCATGGGCATCGAAAAAATTATCCCCAGGGCTACCGACCTCGGGGTCTTTATCCGGCTGCTGGCACGCAGCGGTACCGGCCAGCCCTCCACAGTTTATACGGCACATCACCACTGCCCGGGACCTGGGAGGGAAATGCACCTCGTTTTGGTGGACAATGGCCGTACCGAACAACTCGGGCGCAAAGACTTCCGCAACTCGCTCAAGTGCATCCGTTGCGGGGCATGTATGAATACCTGCCCCATTTATCGCAGAAGTGGCGGGCATAGCTATGATACGACCATCCCAGGGCCTATCGGTTCTATCCTCACCCCAGGGATTGACCTCAAAAAGCATGCCGACCTTCCTTTTGCCTCTACCCTTTGTGGATCTTGTTCGGACGTGTGTCCGGTCAAAATCAATATCCACGAGCAGTTGTACCGATGGCGGCAGGTTATTGCAGAAGCCGGGCTATTGCCCATTTCCAAAAAAATGGGGATGAAAGCAGCTGCAGCGGTTTTCGCACGCCCTGCCTGGTACCGCAACAGCGGGAAAATCGCGCGTGCCGCCCTCCGCCTGCTGCCAGACTGGGCCGTTTATACCCGCATAAACGAATGGGGAAAGGACAGGGAGCTGCCGGAAGCGCCGGAAGCAGGTTTCCGGGATTGGGTTATCAAAAATAAAAAGCTATGAGTGGTTCAAAATATGCAATCCTGGAGCGTATCCGCCAACGCAAACCCACCCTTGTGGACTTGCCGGATACCCGTGACCTTCAAAGCCATATCCAGGATGCCGAGTCCGTATTCAAATCCACCCTGGAGTTGATCGGGGCAGACTGGGCCTATCTTGCAGAACTCCAAAATCCTGTGGAATGGCTGGAGAATCGATATGGCAAAGAAAGCAGAATCGTTTGCCTCGACAGCGACTTTGGCCCGGGAAACTTAGAGGTCAGCCAGGATACACCCCTGGAAGTACTGAATGCGATTGAAGTTGCCGTAATCCCCGGCAAACTCGGGGTAGCTGAAAATGGCGGGGTTTGGCTCGACGACAGCATGCTGCCACACCGCATCCTGCCTTTCATCGCCCAACACCTCGTACTGACGCTTTATACCGCACAGCTCGTACCAGATCTTCACGAAGCTTACCGACGTATATCGGTCGCAGAAACCGGTTTCGGCGTGTTCATAGCAGGCCCTTCCAAAACTGCAGACATCGAACAGTCACTGGTGAAAGGGGCACAAGGGCCGAGAACGACGATAGTGGTGCTTAAAGATGCTACACCCTAAAACACATAAATAGCGAAGGGACACTTAAAATAATATTTTTTACATCAACAAACTTTGGGTTCCCAGGCCTTAGATGTGCCTGTTGGGACTGGACTTTTATTGCCTTATAATTCTTTTACTGATTGATTAATTAAATGGAGTAGTTATGAAAACAAGTCTTACAACTCTGCGGAACTTTCTTTTCGGGCACCTGCCCGGAAAAATCTCCGCAATGCTCATGGCCTTGCTGTTTTCGATTCCGGTCACGCTAAGCGCGCAATCTACGCTTGGTGCGATCGAAGGGAAGGTCGTAGATGGAAAAGGGGAACCACTCATCGGCGTGAGTATTCTCGTAGTGGACCAAAATACCAACCTCAACAGGGGGGCAGTTTCTGATGACGACGGAAATTACAAGGTTCGGGCATTACCCAATGGAACGTACAAATTGATTGCCTCCTACGTTGGATATCAGTCTGTAGAACAGCAGAATGTGGCCCTTCAAATCGGGCAGATCCTTCGACTGGATTTCACCCTCAATGAGGATGCGCTCGGTTTGCAGGAAGTATTGATCGTGGCCAATGCCGAGGCATTTGAAATGCGGCAAACCTCTATTGCCACGCCGATTTCCAAACAGCAGATCGAATACCTTCCGGTTTTTTCCAGGAATATCCTCTCCCTGGGCCAGCTGGCGCCAGGTGCCCGTTCTTTTGACGGCAATGCGGCAGACTTCAACAGCGGGTCATCCGCCCCTGGGGTGCAATCGGCAACCGGGGCCGTGTTTGGGCAGTATTTTATTGATGGCCTGAATACAAAAGGACGTACCGCCGGGTCTTCGATCACTGGAAACGTCCAGGACGTTTGGCTCAGCCAGTTGGCCGTAGAAGAAATCCGGTTTATCACCAATGGTTACGATGCACAGTACGAAGGCGGTACGGAAGTAACCGTTGTTGAAACCAAACGCGGTACAAATAACTTCGAAGCACAGGCCTTCGTCAACGGCTATCAGGACTGGATGCGTGCTCAGGGCCCCCTGGAAGAAACAAAGCCAAAGGATTTCTACCGCTACCAGTCCGGTTTTTTTGTTGGAGGCCCTTTGATCAAAGACAAACTCTTCTTCGCAAGCTCCTATGAGCGCAACGACGAGATCCAGCCTTTAGCCTTCGTTATCCCAAACGATCCCTTGTTTTCGAAGTACGAACGGCAGTATAATAACCCGGTTGGTTATACCCTGTGGTCAACAAAACTGACCGCACAACTCAACTCGGCAAATACGGTGGACTTATCCTGGTTTGCACGTCGGGACGATCACGATGTCGTCCTTCCTGGCTCGAATACCCGCTTTTGGGGCTGGACCCAGGATCAGAAAACAGATATCCTCTCCCTGCGCTACCGTTATACGCCGCAAAGCAATATTTCCAATGAATTAATCGCCTCCTACCGCTTCAACCAGTGGCTGACCACTTCCTTAAGCGACGACCCGCTCAAACTCTACAGTAATTACGGCTTTTTTGAAGGCCCGCTCAACCTGTTCTGGCCGCTGGAGCAATTAGAAGGCCAATACAATATTACCAACAATTTCGAGATTAGGGCAGACAAGCATATTGTAAAGATTGGAGGAAGTCTGGAGTACAGCGACCTGAGCTATAACTGGCCCTTGCTGTCTCAGCCATTTCTGATTTATGCCCAGCCGGGCGTGCCTTTGCTCGGCCAGATCGGGATTGGCCGTACTGACCAAACCGGAACCGGGGATGCTTATACGGAGATACCGGCAACGATGCTCAATTTTTTCGTACAAGACGACTGGGAGGTCAGCCCGCGGTTACTGATTTCTGCGGGCCTGCGCTACAGCTCCAACCTGAACCATTTAAACAACGACTTCGTGCTCGATGCAACCAACACTCAGAAATTGCGCGCGGCTAAGGTGCCAGAAGCATTTCTCGCGAAAGGGGATCGCAAAAACTATCACAACACTGCCCCTCGCCTCCGTTTCTCTTATGACCTTACCGGCAACAACAACACGGTAATCTCCGGTGGCTATGCCCGCTCTTACGACCGCCCACCCCTCAACGATATCAACGCGGAGGCACGTGGTTTCAACTGGTTGCAGGCAACTATTCCCTTCGAAGCACTGGGCGGTTTCCCATTCTCGGCTGATCCCGCTGTGCTTCGTGGATACGCCTCTACGCTCGGCGTCGGCAACATTGCCCCCAACGTTACTTTGCTCAACCAGGACGTCAGAAACCCGAGTTTCGACGACTTCTCTATCGGCTTAAACCAGCGCATCACGCCTAAGATTTCCGGTAGCTTCAACCTCGTGATGAAGAATATGCAGAACGGGTTTGCAAGCTACAACTTCAACCCCTTGCAGGGGGGCAAGCGCAAAGCCACGACCCAATATGGCGATATCTTCCTCGCCGATGACTCCTGGAGCAGTTCCTACCGTGCCGCTATGGTCATGATCCGGCGCAATTTCAGCCAGGGCCGTATGTTCCAGTTCAACTATACGCTCGCAAGGGTATATTCCGACTTCCAGCGCCCGCTCGATGCCGGGCTGTTCGAACAAGTCAATGCGGGCACCGATGAACGCCACCGCTTCCTCCTGAGCTGGATTTACACCCTCCCTTGGAATATCCGCCTCAGCGGTATCGCAACGCTCGCCAGCCCGGTACCTTTTAATGCTTTTACCGGGAAAGACGAAAATGGCGATGGAGACCCGGATAACGACTTCCTCGGCGGTAAGCCCTTTAACTGGCGGCCGGAGGGATTCAAATTCTGGTACAAAGGCCTTGACCTGAACCTGACGAAACAATTCAATTTTGGCAGTGGCAATTCCCTGGAAATCCGCCTCGATGCCTTTAACATCTTTAATTTCGACAACTTCAGCGCATTCCAGATCAACAACTCCGCACCGAATTTCGGGGATGCCGTCGCCGCTTTTAACCCGCGACGGATCCAGTTTGGAATCCGCTACGGGTTTAAACAAAATCAAGGGGATTAATGCCATAAAGTCTCCTCTCGGCCACGCCGAGAGGAGACTTTGAAAACAGCAGCTTCCCTGGAGTTTTTTTTGGCGCTTCGCGCCGAATGATATTTTGAGAGACACGTCATTTTCGCGATTTCGCTTCGCGAAATCGCGAAAATGACG
>JBMOJO010000475.1:0-1794 GCA_049315745.1 Saprospiraceae bacterium
CTGCCGCCGTAGGCGGCAAAAACCTTTTTACACAGCCCCAGACTTTTTACACAACCCCAAAATATAATTTGCATCTCGCCGCCTACGACGGCGAAATAACGGGGCCTCCCCTATTTCTTAAGTAAGTGTACAGGGAGGTTCTCTTTTGTCGCGTCCAGAATGTGGTTGCTCTCCATAGGCCTTGCCGACTCGAAAAAGCGGTGAATGTCCTCGATTTCGGGTACGGTATGTGTTTGGGGCTCGTACAAATGGAAAGCATGGTCGCGGAAATAATGAAATTTTCCATCTTCCGGAGAAATGGCGAGCACGTGCACCCATTCGTTTTCAAACCATTCATACAGTTCGGGAAGCGAACAGATTGTCTTGAGCACGACCTCCGGGTAATGCTCCACGATCATCATCAGCCGGACAGGATCGTGAACTTCGATCATTTGCAGGGGGAGTCCGGGTCGAAGATCCCCGTCACTGCTGTTGGTAACCCCGATGAGGCCCATGACGTTGTGTGGCAATTTAGTCCCGGCCCCAAACTTCTGGTTGTCCACCCGGGAAAAGTAGTATTCCAGGTTAATCCCTCCGCAAACTACCGGAAGGGGTTTTATGACCCCCAGCAGCAGTTTCCCTTCCGGATCGGTACGGTAATTGTAGGAATTCAGAAAGGCCCTCCGGTCAAGAAAAAGGTTTTTCGAGAGTCCCCGGGGCCCGACAATACAGAGGGCATTGGTGCCGTGGCCCAGCTCGGGCCTTGGCTCAAAGAAAGAAACCGACCTGGCCTCTATCGCCTTGCGCACTTTCTTGATATCCTTATCTGTTGAAATGGATGCAAAGCGCCTGGACCGTTCCTTGGCATTGAGGTCGAGTGCTTTTTCAAAATACGCGCTGTTTTGTGCGTGCCGCTCTTTATTCGCCGCACTTAGCAAACCAATATCATAGTATCCGATGAGGTCGGAAGCGGTATCGTGCATAGCAGGTACAAAGGAAGTCGTTTCAGGAATGTCCAGTCCACGAGATCGAAGGATTTCCCTAACCCCAGGGTGATTGGCCATCAAGCAGAATACGCGGGAGTTGGTCGCACCGGGCCTTCCGCTGCAAGCCCCGCAATCGTGGGCACCGTGGTGCGGGTTATTGGCACTACTGGAACCATGAGAAATCATATACACCAATGGCGCAAAATCCCTGACCAGTCCGATATTGCGCAACAACCCCTCTACCCGGTCGGCCATTTGGGGAACGGTGAAGCCAATTTGCAGGCCGTTTTCAAAATCTCCCTCGCCCTTATGTTCAAAAATCAGACGGGAATCCTGGTCCATGTGCCCGAAAGCGTTCGAAATGGCAGGGCTCATTTTGGGCCGGAATAGGTTCAGGATTAATTGAATTCCCGCCCAAAAACCCAAAAACAACGCGTAAATAAATCCAAACAGGACCGAATGGGTCCGCTTGGCATAAATCAGTTCCTTTTTATGCACTCCGGAGGCTGCTTCCTCCTTCACCAGAAACTGCGGAGTTACGGGGGCCGGACACAATTTTTCATAAAACTTCCCACCTGCAGGCTGGAAGTAGAATTCTGCACCAAAAAATCCTGGGGCACCCATCGTCCCGCAATCCGGTGCCACATGCTCGATATGCCGTCGCAGGGAACACTCCCGCTCATCAATACAAAAAACGGCCTGGAAGGATTTTTCATGTACTTCGGCGGATGAACCATAGGTTTTACGGATACCCGTGAGTACCTCGTCGTAATAGCTCCATTCAAAAGCGTCCTGCCAAATCATGAAGACTTCCTGTAGCTCCGTAACC
>JBMOJO010000169.1:0-7883 GCA_049315745.1 Saprospiraceae bacterium
CATCCAAAGAATATTTCGCCGCCGCAGGCGGCGAAAACCTTTTTACACAACCTCATATTATTTTGAGAGACACATCATTTTTGAAATTTCGCGAAGCGAAATTTCAAAAATGATGTGTCTCTCAAAAGATAATTCGACGCGAAGCGCCATGAAAAACCTTTTCACACAACCCCTGTCATTTATGGGAAAGCCTAAGGAAAAAATCCTGTCGAGTGCGGGGAAGCGCCACGCTTTGCCGCTCCATGTATCCCCTCTGTGATTACCTGCGGGTGCCTTTCAGCGCTTTGATTTCTTTTTGCAATTCCTGTATTTGTGCCTCTTTTTCCATCAGGGAGTCTTTCAACGCCTGGATTTCGTCAGGCATATTTTCATCTGCGGCCTTTTCCTCTGGCGGCCCGGGCACCCGGGTGTTGTCCTCTGGTGCCTGTTCGGCCGGTTGTTCTATGCCGATGAGTCGCTTAATATTTTGGATGCCATCCTCGCCATTGGCATAAGAAGCGATAATATAGGCAACTGGTGCGAGGATGAGCATCAGGATGAAGAACCTTGCAAATCCGGTGAGTTTTAATTTACGGGCCATGATAAAGCAGTATTTTTGTGTCTTGCAAAGATATTCCTAAATTGCTATAAAAAACAATTGACTGCAGCGGATATGAACGAGGTGTATATATATGATGCGATCCGTACGCCGCTGGATATTCGCACCGGGGACAATCCCTACCAGGAAATCAAACCGGTGGATTTGCTCGCGAGGGGGTTCAATGCCTTGAGGGCAAGGAATGATTTTGATCTGTCGGCGGTAGAAGATGCGTTGATCGGCATCCTGGACCCTGGGGAGTACTACGGGGTGAACATCGCACGGGCAGCGCTACTCAAGGCCGGCTGGCCGGCAACTGTGAGCGGGGTTGCGCTGAACCGCAACGGTACTTCAAGCCTTTCCGCGATTAACCTGGCAACGGCCAAGATCAGGGCAGGCGTGGATCAACTCTGTGTTGCAGGCGGGGTGGACAGCCATAGTGCGGCGACGCTGCCTTTTCAGGGTGCCGGCCCGATCAGCGACCCCGAGTGGCTGGCTCAGACCGGCTACATCCCGCCGCTGCTGGCTGCAGACCTTCTCGCAACGATGAACGGTATCGGTAGGGAAGCATTGGACCGCTATGTGCTGCGATCTTTTGAGAAGGCTGCGTTCGCCCTTGAGCAAGGGTTTTTTAAATCATCGCTGGTCCCTTTATCTGATCGCAACGGGCTGCCCTTGCTGGATGCGGATGCCCTGCGCTGGCCCTCCCTTTCTCCGGATGATTTATCCGTTTATACCCCGCTGAACGATGGCCTGGCATCACCCGGGTTTGCGGATATTGCCCTCGGTCGCTACCCCGAAGTAGAGCAGATCGCTTTCGTCCATACGGCAGCCAATACAGCGCCACCTGCAGACGCCACAGCCCTCCTCCTGCTCGGCAGCACGGCCAATGGTACGGCATCGGGGCTTCGGCCAATAGCGAGGGTCCTGGCGGTCAGCCATACCTGTACCGATCCTACCCTCATGTTTCAGGGTGCTGTAGAAGCTGCCCGAAAGTGTCTTCGCCAGGCTGGTATGCGCAAGGAAGATGTCGGGCTCTGGCGTTGTAACGAACCCTTTGCCGCGGTAAGCCTCTATTTTCAGCATCAGTTCGATATTCCCGACGAACGGCTGAACATTGGTGGCGGGGCAATCGCATTTGGAAAAGCGATTGCTGCGAGTGGTGCAATCCTGACAACGTTTTTGCTTTGCGAGCTGGAGAAAATGCAACTTCAGACCGGGTTGGTGGCTGTTGCGGCGGAGGGGGGGCTGGGAACAGCTTTGTTGGTGGAAAAGCTCTGATTTTTCCCAAAAAAATATCTGATGATCGCCTATAAAAAAGACGCTGATAATATTGTAACCCTCACGCTTGACATGGAGGGCCGGACCGAGAACATCATCAACCAGAAAATTTGGTCGGCATTCATTCCGGTACTCGCGCAGTTGAAGCAGGAAAAGGTAAAGGGCAAATTGCGGGGCGTCATCCTGACCTCTGCAAAAAAGACCTTCATGGCCGGTGGCGACCTGGAGTACCTGTTTCAGGCAGCGGATGCAGCAGAAATTTTTGCTGCAGCCGAAGGCCTGAAAAAATTCCTGCGCGACCTGGAAAGCCCCGGAGTTCCGGTGGTCGCGGCAATCAATGGCGATGCCATCGCTGCGGGATTTGAAGTTGCCTTGGGCTGTCACCACCGTATCGTGCTCGACGATCCCGATATCCGCGTCGGATTACCTGAAGTAGAGATGGGGTTGATACCTTCCGGCGGCAGTATTGTCCGGCTGATGTGGCTACTCGGTATCGTCAGCGCATACGGTATCTTGTGCGGCGGGAAGCGTTACCATCCCCGTGCTGCGCTGCAGGCCGGAATAATTGATGAACTGGCCGCCACACCCGAAGAGATGATCAAAAAAGCCAAGGCCTGGCTCCTTCGGACCGTAGAAGGACGAAGGCCATGGGATGTAGAAGGCAGAACAATCCCTGCCGGCACTGCAAGGGAGCCGGAGGTAGGCCGGCAGATCATGGCGTACTCTGCTGCCCTGAGTGGGCAGTTTTACAGTAATAACCCTGCACCACAGGCGATCCTCCATATCCTCGCCGAGGGTTCCAAGGTCACTTTTGACGTTGCCTGCCGCCTGGAGAGTCGCTATTATACCCAGCTCGTCCTCAGCCGGACTTGTAAAAATATGATCAAAGCGTTTTGGTTCGATGCCAATGCCATCCATTCCGGTATCGAAAGGCCGAGGGGGTTCGGTAAATTCAGGCCAAAAAAGATCGGCATTATAGGCGCAGGTCAAATGGGTTCGGGGATTGCGGTGTCCTGCCTGCTCAACGGCATGGAAGTTGTACTCAAAGATGTGTCCAGGCCGGTTGCAGGCCGTGGGCTTGAAATCATCGTCCAGGCGCTGGAGGATGCCCGGCAGGCAGGGGAATTTCTGCCCGATGCTGCAGAAGCCCTTGCCTCAAGGGTCTTCACCACGGAAGATTCCCGGGACTTCGCCGATTGTGACCTGGTCATCGAGGCAGTTTTCGAAAATCTGCCCATTAAAGAGAAAGTGGCCCGGGAGGCAGAGCGCTATCTCGACGAATACGCTTTTCTGGCTTCCAATACGATATCAATTCCTATTTCCCACCTTGCAGCGGCTTCCAGCCGGCCCGAAAGCTTCATCGGCCTGCATTTTTTTCATCCGGCAGATAAAGTGCCCCTGGTCGAGATCGTCCGGGGCAACAAGACTTCCGGGGAAACAGTCGCCAGGGCTTTTGATTTTGTCCGCGCATTGAAAAAAACGCCTGTTATTGTCAAAGACGATTGGGGTTTTTATGCGGCCAGGGTGCGCAATACTTATATCCTGGAGGGGATTTCCCTTTTACAGGAGGGTTATGCGCCGGCACTGGTCGAAAACCTGAGCCGTCAGGCAGGTATGCCGGGAAGCCCGCTGGCGCTGGCAGACGAACTCGGCATGGAGCTTGTGCTGACTTACGAACAACAGGCCGCCGCCCATTATGGCCCACAGTATATCAAGCACCCGGCTGCCGACCTGGTCATGGAGATGCTGGGGCGCCACCAAAGGCCGGGCATGGCGGGTTTTGCAGGATTTTATGACTATACAGCGGATGGCGACCGCAAGCTATGGCCTGGGCTGGCCCAATATCAAGGGTCTGTCCCGCCCGATCCGGATTATGCAGGCATTATCGAGCGCCTGTTGATCGCCCAAGTCCTGGAGGCCGTCTGGTGTATGCAGGAGGGCGTAGTGCAGTCGGTCGAAGCTGCTAATCTGGGCAGTATCTACGGCTGGGGCTTCCCGGCCGCAAGGGGCGGGGTCATCCAATTTATCCACGATTGTGGCATCGAAACCTTCCTGCAAAAGTGCAAGGCGCTCAGGGAAAAACTTGGGCCGAGGTTTCGAACACCCGGGATTTTGAAGCGTTTCCCTTTCTGAGCACACATCGTGCGAGGGGCAGTCCTCTACCCCTCCGGGGTTGTGTAAAAGTCTTTTTACGGCGCTTCGCGCCAAATAATCTTTTGAGAGGCACATCATTTTTGAAATTTTGCGAAGCGAAATTTCAAAAATGATGTGCCTCTCAAAATAATGTTTTGCCGCCGAACCTTTTTACACAACCCCTGTTTCGGAGATATCCTATAAAAAAAGTACGAAAAGAAAAACAATCATAATTTTATTTGGGCATTCATGCTTTGGTGAATTATTTATTTTGTACTTTCGTCGAATGGGTGAAATGTGGCAACATTTTGCCTGAAGTTGTGTTCTTTCAGCATGTTTTCGCTGTCGGGCACAAGGATGTTTCATCAAATCAGAGCGCTTTGTGAGAAAATACGATTTTATTATTGCCGGAGGAGGGTGCGCAGGGCTAA
The DNA here is from genome assembly GCA_049315745.1 of Saprospiraceae bacterium. Classification (GTDB taxonomy): domain Bacteria; phylum Bacteroidota; class Bacteroidia; order Chitinophagales; family Saprospiraceae; genus JADJPL01. Next base: position 4,423 of record JBMOJO010000169.1, read on the forward strand.
GCCTTGTACTGGAGATGCTTGGGCACGCTTCCTTAAGGGATAAAAAAATCCTCATCATTGACAATGCGCCAAAAGCGGCAAACGACAGGACCTGGTGTTTCTGGACGCGCGATCCGGGCGCTTACCGCAGTATGCTGACCCATAGCTGGGAGGAGGTTCATTTTTCCGGGCCTGGCGGAATGCAAAGGACAAATCCGATAGCTCCCTATACCTATTGCATGGTGCGCAGCAGCGAGTTCTATGCGTTCGCGCATAACAAGATTTCCCATGCGCCAAATGTCGAATTTTTATACGGGCATATATCGGGGATACAAGGAGACAAGGTATGCGGGCGCGCATGGGTAAACGACGAATGCTATGTCGCCCCCTGGGTATTCAACAGTTGCCATTCGATTTCGGAGCTTCTGGAACAGGCGCCATCTGATGCCCTTTGGCAGCACTTCCGGGGGTGGTGGGTGAAGGCTACTGCTGCTGTTTTTTCCCCGAACACGGCCACGTTGATGGATTTTCGCACGCCGCAGCTCCAGGGCGGGCATTTTCTCTATCTTTTGCCGCTGAATGCGCATGAGGCGCTCGTAGAATATACAGTTTTTTCCACCGAGCTCATGCCGCGCGACCATTACGATGGGGCACTCGAACGCTATTTGGGACAAACGGTGCCGATCGGGCCATATACGGTGCAGGAAGAGGAGCACGGGGTAATCCCGATGTTTTCACTGGCGAGGCCTTCAAAGGGCGGGTTACGCATAGTGGAAATTGGGACTTTAGGTGGTGCGGTGAAGCCTACCACAGGCTATGCCTTTCTGCGCATCCAGGCACAAGCCAGGGCCTTGGCCCGGCAGTTGGCCGCAGGCCGGACACCGGAGGTGCCTTCATATCCGGCCCGGTTCAGATTTTATGATGGATTACTGTTACATCTGTTGCAGACACGCGGCTCCGAGGCGGCGCGTATTTTCGATGCCTTGTTCCAACGCAACCCTTTCCCGAGGATCCTGCGGTTTTTGGATGAGCAAAGTCGGGTTGATGAGGAAGCGGCTATTTTTTCCACGCTTCCCTGGGGGCTGTTCCTGACGGCTTTATGGGAGAAGCATTTCGCAGGGCTTAGGGCAAACGTGGCGCCCTCCCTGAGTTGGAACAAAACCAGCTCGCCATGATTACCAGGTACCCTTTGCTCTATCAGTTACTTTGGCTGGCTGCGCTCCTGGCGGTACTGGGGGGGTTAGTGTTCCCAGTATGGTTGGAGCAGGCGGAGTATCCACTGGCGCTCGCCTTCATGCTGCTGGTTGGCCTGCCACACGGTGCCACCGACCACCTTTTGTTTGGCCAGCTTTCGCGGGAACAGGGACGAAAAATATCTATGCCGCTGTTCTATGTTTTTTACGTTGGCCTGGTACTGGCCTATGGGGTGTTATGGATACTCCTTCCCTGGCCGGCGCTGTTGTTGTTTTTGCTGGTCTCGGTATATCACTTCGGGCAGTCCAACTGGAATTATCTCGCGCCAAGGGCATGGTCGGTACACCTGAGCTGGGGCGCTTTTGTACTCTTTGTACCCGTAGTGTGGCATTTTGAAGCGAGCCGGGCAGTTATTTCTGTTATGGTAAAGCAGGAAGTGCCGCAGATACCGGATACGGTGCGTCATGTGACGGTCGTGTGCCTGCTCGTCCTGAACCAGGGGCTGATCATCTGGAACGTTGTCCGGAAAAATCTGGGAAAATGGAGCGGTTTTCTGGAAAGTGTCAACTTGTGGATATTATTCGCAATGTTTCTGGCCCTGCCTTTGATGCTCGGTTTTGCGCTCTACTTTGCCGGGTGGCACGCGTTGAGCTCCAGTATGGATCAAATCAGCTTTTTCCGCAAGGAAAGAAAATCGTTTGGCTGGAAAGATTATATCCGGGCAGCGGCACCCTATACGTTGCTGGCTTTGGCAAGCCTGGCGGGTTTGTACCTTTTGTGGCCGTTCATGGGCCAGGGGGTGTTGCACCCGGGGCTTTTGTTTATGTTTATTGCAGCAGTTACCCTGCCGCACATGCTGCTGATTGATCAGTTGTATGGGAGGAACAAGGAGGATAGCGGCGGGCTTGCGTGAAAGGGGATGAAGGCAGAAACCCACCCGGGGCGTGGAAGATCGTCCGTGGGTTGAGGCCTGCCGGGATGGCCAGGGGGCATTCAGGCTATAAAGCGAATTTAAATTTTAACCTTTATGGTTTTTTCAGATAAATCCATTGAATAAAGAGAAAGAAAAAATAAACCATTTGGAATATATTCCGTTTAACAACAGTTTCGGGCGGGTTTGTAACACCTATATTATATCACCAATCCATTAATGACATGGAAGCATTAGTAAACTTCAACACATTTTTCCTTGCTACGCTGCAGAGAGGCGATTACGTTGGCTTTACCTTCTTCATCGGCTCTATGGCGATGTTGGCGGCAACCGTATTCTTTTTTGTGCAGATGACACAGGTACAAGGCAAGTGGCGCGATTCCATGCTGGTATCCGGTATGATCACGGGTATCGCGGCGGTCCACTACTTCTACATGCGTAGCTTCTGGGCGGAAAACCAGGTTTCCCCCACTGAATTCCGCTATATTGACTGGATCCTGACGGTTCCGTTGATGTGTGTGGAATTTTATCTCATCCTGAAGGCCTTCGGTGCAAACAAAGCCCTCCTTTGGCGCATGATTGCGTATTCGCTCTGGATGCTCGTTACGGGCTATCTGGGCGAGACGATTTACAGGGATGCATCCCCACTTTGGGGCTTCATTTCGACGCTGGGTTATGCAGCAATCTTCTATGAGGTATGGTTCGGCCCTGCCAAGAAGCTGGCAAGCAACTCCAACGATCCTGCGCTCCAGGGTGCCTTCAAGAGCCTCGGCTGGTTCATCCTCGTTGGCTGGGCAATCTATCCGATCGGTTATATGACCATCGAAGGTGGCTGGCTCGCAGGGATGCTGCCCATCGAAGCGATGGACATCATCTACAACATCGGTGATGCAGTGAACAAAATCGGGTTCGGCTTGGTAATCTACTCTTTGGCGGTTTCCTCCAAGTAAGTTTACCGAAGATTTTGTACGCTGAATGCACAACGGCGGCAGGTATCCTCATCTGTCGCCGTTGTGTTTTTCCCGAAGGAAGGATTTTTGCGCCCACTATGGCGCGACAACAATGCTTTCTGTCGTTCCTGACAAGCCCGATGGGCCTGGTTACCCGGGCAATTTAAAATGCCCGTCGGCGAAAAGCACGCCAGACGGGCATAACATTAGTAAACTTCGGGTCAAAAATAATATCCCCTTTCCTGTCCACAAGAAATTTGCGGGTTTTAACTTTTTTGGTATCTATTTACCGGTGGTACCCGCGGCTTCGCCGCGAAGGATTTTATTTGGTTTTGGGTTTGTGTAATAAATCTTTTTACGGCGCTTCGCGCCAAATTATCTTTTGAGAGACACATCATTTTTGAAAT
>JBMOJO010000016.1:0-31416 GCA_049315745.1 Saprospiraceae bacterium
AAATCAGCGATTTGCTGAACAATTGCAGCGAGACGTTTACGATACAGGTGAAGGCAGCAAATTTCCCGCCTGTTGCGCCTGTTCCGGCGATGGTGGTCTGCCCGGGGATTGCGACGGCGTTAAACCCTCAGGGGGACCCGCTGTATAAATATGTTTGGACGCCTGCGACGGGCCTGAGCGCGACGGACGTGCCGAACCCGTTGGTGACGACGACGGTTGACCGGACGTACCAGGTTCAAATCAGCGATTTGCTGAACAATTGCAGCGAGACATTTACGATACAGGTGAAGGCAGCGGATTTCCCGCCTGTTGCGCCGGTTCCCGTGATGTTGGTCTGCCCGGGGATTGCCACTGCGCTGAATCCGAAGGGGGATCCATTGTACAAATATATGTGGACGCCTTCGACGGGTCTGAGTGCGACGGATGTGGCAAACCCGACGGTGACGACGACCGTTGATCGGACTTACCAGGTCCGGATCAGTGATTTTCTGAATAATTGCGGTCAGACGTTCGTGATCCAGGTGAAGGCTGCGGACTTTCCGTCGGTAGCTCCTCAGCCGAGTATCGTTGCCTGCGAGGGAGCTGAAACACCATTGAACCCTCGTGGCGATTCCCTATACAAATACGCCTGGACACCTGCGACGGGGCTAAGCGCCACGGACATACCCAATCCGACGGTGACGACCTCAGTTAGCCGGACTTACCAGGTACGGATCAGCGAACCGCTGAACAATTGCAGCCAGACTTTCACGGTGCAGGTTGTTGTACCTGATTTCCTTTCGGTGGGTCCGGATACGATTATAACGGTGTGTAAGAATATTCCGACACCAATCAACCCCAGAGGTAGCAGCAGTTTTTCTTATTCCTGGTCTCCTGCTGCAGGTCTGAATGCGGCGAATATTCCCAATCCGGTTCTGACTGCGGCCACCCCGCAGATTTATGCGGTGACGATCCGGGATTCGACAGGGCGCTGCCAGTTGTCTTATCCTGTACGCATCAATGTCTCTCCGCCGATGAGTGCGGATGCCGGGAAGGACACCACGCTGTGCAGCACGGGTGCGTTTACGGTAGAGGGCAGTGCGGTGAATGCCGTGCGCTTCCAGTGGTCGGCTCAGCGCAACTTTGGCACTATTATCGGGGAAAATGCGCGCCAGGCGGTCAATCTGAACCGGGGGAATAATGTCTTTTATATCAGGACGACCGATGCACTGGGATGTGTTGAAATTGATTCTGTCGCTATCCGGGCGTTTCCGCTGCTTGCGAGCGTTCCAGGGAGCATTATTGCCTGCTTGCCGGACGACAGAAAGGATATCACGGTCACAAACGGTGACCCTGGCCAAACGCTCAGTTATCGCTGGTCGCCTTCCAACCTGATTGTTTCTGACCCTAACGCGGGTCCGACGGCAATTATCCGTGCCCAGACCGGCGCTACGATCAGCGTCGTAGTGACGAATCAGTCCGGGTGTTCTGCTACGTTCAATACGCGGTTAGAGGTGTTGAACCTTCCATCTGTTCTTACCATTGACGCAGCGAAGAACCCTATTAAAAAAGGTGAGACAACTACCCTCACCGTACGGGGTTGCCAAGACTGTAGCGTAAGCTGGTCACCTTCAACAGGGTTAGGGAGCGCCACTGGTGCCGCTGTTTCTGCAAGTCCGGACAAAACGACTACTTACGTGGCAACGGTAAGCAAGGCCGGTTGCGTGGATACCCTGAGTATTACGCTGGTCGTAGAGGAGTGTGTTGAGCCTTTTGTGCCCAATGCGTTTACGCCCAACAACGATAATGTCAACGATATCCTGTACGTTAGGGTAAAAGATTACCAGGAATTACGCATAATAATTTATAACCGTTGGGGCCAGGAAGTTTTCGATACCCGAGACCCGGAAGTTGGCTGGGACGGAACTTTCCGGGGGCGGCAACTGCCACCGGATGTATATGGGTTCTATGTATATGTACGTTGTCCCGACGGGGTCGAATTCAAGAAAAGTGGCAGTATCTCTTTGATCCGTTAAGATTTTTGACAGATTAATTTTTTGGTGCTTTGCCGGCGGGGCGGTTATAAAAACGATCTTTGTAGGACAATGGCCGGTCCCTGCAGGGTTATTTCCCTGGGGGGCTGGTCTGCTTTGGTACGTCCGGGCGCTAATCACAGGATCATTATGAAGTATTTGCGCGTATTGCTGGGAATGTTAGGGGGGTGGATGATCGTGGTACAGGCTTACGGGCAATGTAACTTGACCCACGACAAGGTAGATGAATTTGACAGTACCCGTACGGTAGCTTCGAGCCCAATAAATATTGGCTACATCATCCCGAGCAATTTTGAAACGGCAGATGGGCCAAAGATGGTGGAAGAAGGTAAGCTGATGTTTTCTTATTCGGAGCGGGACAGCATCCATGCTTTTTTCCTGATCGTCGCCGTACAGGAAAGGGAATATCTCCGGATAGATAATGATTACAACGTCTTGCTGATGCTGGAGGACAATCAGATCATCGAGTTGATGAATTTTTCTGATCAGGGAATATTCGATGCGAAGACGAACATGCGCTTGTATCAGCACACTTGTCTGGTGCCCCTGGATTTATTTTATGCCTTGACCCATTTGAAGATTGCAAAGATCAGGATCAATTACCGCACCTACAAGCATACCATCGAATTAAGCACCCCACAACAGGACGGTTTCCGCACGGCAGTCCGCTGTGTCGGAGAAGCATTAAAGATGCTGCAGATCCGGCCATGAAGGCTTGTTCTTGTCGTTTATCTTTAGCCAAAAGTATTGATTTTAGGTAAGCAGATAGCTGTCCTAAGAAATAACCTCTGGGGTTGTGTAAAAAGGTTTTTGCCGCCTACGGCGGCAGAATATTCTTCTAAGAGACACATCATTTTCACGATTTCGCTTCGCGAAATCGTGAAAATGACGTGTCTCTCAAAACATAATTCGGCGCGGAGCGCCGTAAAAAACCTTTTTACACAACCCCAAATAAAATCCTTCGCGGCGAAGCCGCGGATACCCTTGGTAAATAGATGCGATTTTAGTAGATCTCCAGGATCAATGCTTCGCCTGGGGGCAGGGGGATGGTTCCCTGGCTCAGGGGATAGGTCGTTCCATTGAATACATCCCTGGCAGTTGTTGCGCCCAGGAGGGTTTCCTGAAAGCGGTCCAGCTTCAGGGAGAAGGGTTGATCGTTCTTGTTGAGCACGATCATGAGCTTCTGGGAATTATTAAAGCGGAAGGTGACATAAGTGCTTTGTTCCGGGACAAAGTGGAGTAATTTCCCATCGTGTACAGCGGTGGCCGTTCTTCGCCACAGGAGGAATTTCCTTAGCCATTGCTGGGCTTCGCCTGCTTTCGCCGATAACCCCTGTCTGGTGAACCCGTTCGTTTTATCATCGGCCCACCCCCCCGGGAAATCAGTCCGAATCATTCCATGGTCCCCACTTGGCGTATTGGTCATCAGGATTTCGGTACCGTAGTAGATTTGTGGGGTGCCGCGTGTAGTGAGCAGGAAGGCCAGTCCCTGTCTGAACCAGTTGAGGTTTTCCTTGACGGCGGTGAAGAAGCGGTCCATATCGTGGTTATCGGGAAAAACGACCAGGTTATTGGGATTTGGGTAGAGGTAGTCACTTGCGAGCGTACGATAGATCCGCACGAGGCCGCTTTCCCAGGCATTTTCGCTTTGCAGCATGCCATCCCTGACGGCTTCCTGCAGTGGAAAATCCATAAGGCTGGGGAGTTTGGAGACGTATCCATTGGGGTTGGTTTTTCCGCTTTGCCAGAAGGATACCTGGGCGGGATTGCCGCTCCACTCTTCTCCCACGACGTTGAAAAGGGGGTATTCTTTCAGTACAGCCTCGTTCCAGTCGGCCATAAACTGGATATCGGGATAGGGGTAGGTATCCATTCGGATGCCGTCCAGGTCAGCGTATTCAATCCACCAGATTGTATTTTGGATGAGATAGGTGGCCAGCAGTTTATTGCGTTGGTTGAGGTCGGGCATTGTTTCGACGAACCACCCGTCCGAATTGCGTTTTGAATCGTAGGTAGAGGCGTAGGGATCCTGAATTGTTTCGCGGCGGTGGTTGGTTGGTACGAACTGTCCGCCGAAGTTGATCCAGTCTTTGGCGGGCAGGTCTTTCATCCACCAATGCCCGGAGCCGCAATGGTTGAGGATCATATCCATAATCACTTTGATCCCTTTTGCGTGGGCTTTTTCGACCAGATCCAGATAGAGGGCATTGCTGCCGAAGCGGGGGTCCACTTTGTAAAAATCGGTGATGGAATAACCGTGATAAGAATATTCCTGCATATTATTTTCGAGGAGTGGGTTGAGCCAGATAGCAGTAAAGCCCATATCGGCGATATAGTCCAGGCGTTCGATGATACCTTTGATATCGCCGCCGTGGCGCCCGCCTTTGAAGCTGCGGTTTGGGCGTTCCTGCATCCCCTCTGAGGAGTCATTGGAGGGGTCGCCGTTGGCGAAGCGGTCGGGGGTGATGAGGTACATCACGTCGGCGGGAGAAAATCCCTTGCGCTGAACGGACCCCTGTTGGCGCTCCAGCAGCCGATAGGCATATACCAGGCGGGTTTTGCCTTTTTCCTGGAATTGGATGTCGAATGTACCCGGTTTTGCCCCTGCAAGGTCGAGGTCAATAAACAGATAATTGGGATTTTCGACGCTTATAGTCTGGATCAGGCGCACGCCCGGATAATTCACTACCGGCCGTAGTGCAGAAATCTGCTGTCCATAGACCATGAGCTGCAAGTGTGTTTGCTGCATGCCGGTCCACCAAAATGCAGGTTCGACACGGCGGAGTTCCGGCTGTGCCCATACGTTGAAAATGCCCAGAAACAAAAAGATCAGTACTCCTGAAAAGCGTTGTTTGACGTACATAGCCCATATTTTTTGGTGACGGCCAAATTTAAGGATTTTTTTATACCTGTTTTCCCCTATCGCATGGCTTTTTGAGAATAAACAGACTTGTTGCGGTGTATCTATTTAGCAGGTCATTGCCTTGAGAAATAATATTTGGTTTGAGGTTGTGTAAAAAATATTTTTTCGGCGCTTCGCGCCGAATTATGTTTTGAGAGACACGTCATTTTCACGATTTCGCGAAGCGAAATCGTGAAAATGACGTGTCTCTCAAAAGAATATTCTGCCGCCGAAGGCGGCAAAAGACTTTTTACACAACCCCGCAAACCAAATAAAATCCTTCGCGGCGAAGCCGCGGAGACACCTGGCAAATAGTTACGTTGCGGTGGGTTATTGTGGTTGGAAAAAGCGCGATTTTCACCTGATTGCCAGCATACCTGTGGCCAATTTTTAAAACAAAATTTTTATTTTGCATCAAAAAACCTATAAAAAGTTTATATTTGAACAAATTTGACACGATGCCAGGGCGGAGGGCAAAGCGATCTTTTTTGCCTTCCTGGAGCCCATTGGAACGATTCCCATACTGCTCAACAAGGATAAAGAAGCGCGATTATGTTTGAACGGGCCATTTTACATTTAGACCTGGATGCCTTTTTCGCATCGGTAGAATGTTTGCGCAACAGCGACCTGCGCGGAAAGCCGTTGATTGTCGGGGGGTATAGCGGGCGTGGTGTAGTGGCTTCGTGCAGCTACGAAGCCAGGGCATTTGGGGTGCGTTCGGCGATGCCGGTACAGATGGCCCTGCGTTTATGTCCTGAAGCGGTTGTAGTGCGCGGGGATATGGAGTTATACAGTAAATATTCGGGACTGGTGACGGATATCTTGCGGGAGGAGGCGCCTGTACTGGAGAAGGCTTCTATTGACGAATTTTATGCGGACTTGAGCGGTATGGACCGTTATTTTGGTTGTTGGCGATGGGCGGAGGGGCTTCGCAGCCGGATTTTGCGGGAGAGTGGCCTGCCCATATCCATGGCTTTGGCCGTCAACAAGCTGGTATCGAAGATTGGGGCGGGGGAGGCAAAGCCTAATGGTGCGCGGCTTATAGCAGCAGGTACGGAAAAAGATTTTATTGCCCCGTTGCCGGTCGGCAAGCTTCCTTCGGTAGGGGACGTCACTGCCCGGAAGCTCAACCTGATGGGTATCCGGCAGGTAGGGCAGCTGCGGCAGATACCGCCACAATTACTGGAGCGGGAGTTCGGACGTTTCGGCCCCCAGCTTTGGAAAAAAGCACATGCAGAAGATGACAGCCCTGTGATACCTGTTCACGAGCAGAAGTCTATGTCCACCGAACGGACCTTTGAGCGGGATAGCGCCGATGTAGCCTGGCTCCGGGATCAGCTTACTGCGATGGTAATGGAGCTGGGTTATGCGCTTCGTCAAAGCAGGCAGCTTACGGCCTGTGTTACCGTAAAATTGCGCTATGCAGATTTCAACACCTTTACCCGGCAGCGGCATATTCCTTACGCTGCTGTTGATAAGGTACTTTTACACACGGTGCATGAGCTGTTTGCCCAGCTTTATGAGCGGCGGCAGCGGATCCGCCTGCTTGGCGTGCGGTTTGGGGACCTGGTGTATGGCCGCCCTCAGCTCAACTTATTCGAGGATACCCTGGAGGACGGCCAGTTGATGGAAGCGCTTGACCGTATCCGCTCCCGTTTTGGGATGGGGGCGGTGCAAAGGGCATCCATGATAGATCCTCCGTAGGTGCATTTTTTATACATGAAAACGCCATAGCTGGAATGCTTCCTTTTCGAGCCGCTCCCGGTGGTCCGGATGGGCGATATTGATCATTGAGCGGATACGTTCGCGGATACTGCGGCCGTACATTTCCGCGACGCCGTATTCGGTTACGATATAGTGTACATGTGCGCGGGTAGTCACCACGCCGGCACCGGCATTGAGGGTAGAGACGATACGGCTGAGGCCTTTTGCGGTACTTGAGGGCAGGGCGATAATTGGTTTGCCATGGTCGGAGAGCGCTGCGCCGCGCATAAAGTCCATTTGCCCGCCGACACCGGAATAGATGCTGGTACCAATGGAATCTGCACAAACCTGCCCGGTGAAATCTACTTCCAGGGCGCTGTTAATCGCGGTTACTTTTGGATTTTGGCGGATTACCGCAGTATCGTTGACATATTCCACATCGAGGAATCGCACGAGCGGGTTATCGTTGACGAAGTCATAGAGTTGCTGAGAGCCCATCATGAAGCTGGTGACGAGGTAGTTGCGGTGTTTGACCTTGTGCTGGTTGGTGATAACGCCTTTTTCGATCAACGGGAGTACGCCATCGGCGAACATTTCCGTGTGGATACCGAGTTCTTTATGGTTCGTCATTGCAGCAAGGGCGGCGTTGGGAATGGCGCCGATGCCCATTTGCAGCGTCGCCCCGTCGTCCACGAGCTCTGCTACAAACTGGCCGATACGCATTTCGATTTCATCGGGTGGCGGGGGCAGGAATTGTGGGAGCGGGTAGTTGACCGCTGTTACTTTATGGAACTTGCTGATATGAATGTTGCCGTCGCCCATCGTGCGCGGCATATTGGGGTTGATCTCGGCAATGAGCTTCTTCGCCGTTTGTGCGGCAGATAAGGTTGTATCCACGGAAATTCCGAGGCTGCAGAAACCGTTCTTGTCGGGCGGGGATACCTGGAGCAGCGCGGCATCGAGTTGTACAATACCTCTGCGGAATAAACGCGGCGTCTCGCTCAGAAAAACAGGGATGAAGTCGGCCCGTCCCGCCTGGACGGCCTTACGCATATTAGCGCCGACAAACATATTTTTGACGAGGAAACTTTTGCTGTATTGCTCCTCCCCATAAGGTGCGATCCCCTCGGTATGCAACTGATAAATCTCAATGTTCCGCAGGTCATCGGCCCTTTGTACCAGGGCCTTGATCAGTACCTGGGGGGCAGCGGCAACGCTGTGGATGAAAATTTTGTCGCCAGACTGGATAATCGAAACGGCTTCTTCGGGGCTTACGGGATGAAATTTTTTGGTGTACATGGCAATTGAGCTTTTTTTCGCGGCGCAAGTTACTGCCGGCATTGAAAATGTTGATGCTGAAAATGTCAGGAAAAATGGTGATTTTTGTTCAGGGGTATGTCAAAATTCATTTGTACGATTATGGGCGCAACCCAATTGCCGGGCTTTTTTTCCGGGGGGCATAGTATTTTTTATTATGTATTGTTGCTGGCCGTTGGGGCAGTAGCACTGCAGGTCATTACAACGGGTATATTGTTTTTCTTTAAGCGCAGTGGGGAAATGCGTGCAAATGCCTGTTTCGGCACAATGCTCATTGCTTTTGGCCTCACCCAGGTACACTACATATTCCTGCTTACGGGTCTTTCCCGGCAGTTTCCTGTTTTATCGGTGCTGCCGCTGTATTATACCCTATTATTCCCTCCCCTGCTTTTTTACTATATCAAATTGAGCCTGTACCCTGCTTATCGCTTTCGCTGGACGGATGCCAAGCATTTTTTTCTTCCCCTGGGCCAGGGCTTGTTTTTTGTATTCCTGACCATTTCCAATACATCGGTTTTATTGGAGCGGGAATTTTTCAATCCCTTTTACGGAGGTGTGGAAACAGCACTTTATCTGCTGACGTTTTTCGCATACCTGTATTTTGGCTACCGTTTTATCCGTCAGAAGCGGGAATATGTGCGGCTCGGGGCAGAAATCAAACTGACCCGCTATCTGGGGAAGCTGGTCAAGGTGTTGTTTTTTTTATTGTGCGTACATTCGGCATTAGTCGTGAGTGACTTTCTGGGGTACGAAATCTTACAGCTCAACCTGCGCTTTTTCAAGCCCTTTGCCGCCATAGGCATCCTGTCGTTTACGGTCATGGGGTTATGGCTCGGCATTTATGGCTTTCAGGTATTGGTATGGGGCAGAAAAGTTTTGCAGTGAACGGGCCTGCCGCTCAGAGGGTGGCCCAGATCCATTCCAGGACTTTTTGCATTTCAGCCCGCAGGGGGTTGCCACTTCCGATGAAATTATTGTGCATAAAGCTAAAAATCAGTACCCTGTCTTTTTTAGTCCTGATATATCCGCTCAGGCAGTGCTGATTGGCCAGGCTGCCGGTTTTTGCGAATACATACGGTTTTTCTTTCCCCCCATACCAGGAGCGGATTGTACCCGATTGCCCTCCGGCGGGAAAAATGGAAAAAAGGCGTTCGTGAGGGACTTCCTGATAAAGGCGCTCCAGCAGGGTAGTAATGGTACGGGGCGTGAAGAGGTTATAACGGGAAAGCCCGGAACCGTCTGCCCAGTTGATGGTGTCGGGAAAGCCACCGAACAACTGTGTTTTTGCGTACTGGATGACGTCGTCGGTATTTAGCCGCCCGTCAAATAATTTGGCAGCGCACATAAGCATTAATTGTTCGGCCAGAAAATTATCGCTTTCCTGCATGAAACGCCGTAGCAGGGTATCCGGGAGCGGGGCGTAAAGGGTCTGGAATGGCGGCAGGGCATCCGTCCATTCTTCTGCCGCGAATACCTTTAGCCCCAGGGTGTCGGCGAGGAGGTTGCGCACCGTTGCAGGGGAGTGGTTATAGGGCAGGGCGCGGGAGAACCCGCTGGTATTCGCTGCCGCATCATTGTAAAAAAAGCGGTCCCCATTTTCCTCCCGCCATATTTGCGGGGATTTCGCCCCATTCTTTGTATCGGCATTCAGCAGCCTGGAGAAGTACCGGGGATACACCTGTAATCCCTGCAGGGGGGAGGCCTGCCTGAAATATACGAGGTTACCGTATAGCGGAAAAGAAGTTTTCTCTACTTGGTATGCATACCGGTAATCCCCCCAGGACCAGCCCGGGCCAAAGTGATCGTCCTGAAAGTTAGCCTCGGAAAAGAGCAGAAAGTGCTTCGGGCCGGACAGGATATCCCAGCCCTGCCGGTTGTCCTGAAAATCGGGGTGCAGGAACAAGGGGTTGCCGGTGCCTTGTACTACGAGCATTCCGTCGCTTTCGCCATAACGCAGTACGGGCATACTGTCGCCCAGGATTTTCAGTGCGGTGTATAGGGTGAAGATCTTGGTATTCGAGGCCGGCGTGAAGTACTTGAAAGCGTCTTTCTGATACAGCATCGCCTTTTTTGCGGGGTCATAAAGGGCAAAGCCCGTAAAGAACTGAGAAAAGATACTGGATTCCCGGATCATTACATCAAGGGTGCGCTGGGTGCGCTTGTCCATGTACTGCGCATGTGCGAAAGACACGTACAATAAAAAAAAGGATAGAAGCAGGAATTTTAATAAATTAGCAGCTTTTACGGGCATCATGATCCGGAGCTTTGATGAGAAGGATAGCTTGTCGGCATCAAACTTAAGGTTTTTCCGCTTGACTTGCTGCAGACGGCTACAAAAATTACCGGACAGTTGGATGGCCTGGCACTGGAGTGAAAATGTTTTTCCATGGCGATGTTTTTTGATAGAAACCCCTTTTTATTCAGCGCTTTATTTGGTGTGCCTTTAGCGCTGGCCCTTCTCCGGCCAACGTCCCCGGCTTATGCACAGCAGCCTGCACTCCAACAGGACGCGTATCGTGCCGCACTTGCCCAGACGGTACTCTTGCGGAATGAAGGGGGGCTCATGCCGCTGAAGCGCCTGGATACATTGCGTATCGGGCTGCTGCGCCTGGGGCCGGGTACCGGTATTTTTCAGGATTTTCTGGAGAAGTATTCGGTGGCCGATGTTATCACGCTTGCTGAAGATGCCGGGGCGCCTGCCATCGCCGCACAGTTGGCAGCATATAACCTGCTGGTTTTTTGTTTTCAGGACGGGCCTGCCGCTCCGCCTCCCGGAGCTGCCGGGCAGTTGGCGCTGCAGCTTGCTGCCGGTAAGCACAAGGTACTCCTTGCTGTTTTTGACCCCTCGCAGCACTTCCCCGGGCTCGTGGCCATGGGTGCCGCCGATGGGCTTCTCGTTGCCCCTGGCAGCTTTTACGGGCAATCGCTGGCAGCACAATTGATTTTCGGGGGCATATCTTCTGTTGCCCGCCTGGCGGTTGATTTGGGCCCGGCGTTTCCGGTAGGTGCAGGAATGGACAGCCCTGCTGCCGTCCGCCTGGGCTATGCCCCTCCGGAGCTTGCCGGCCTTAACGGGCAACTGCTGCGCGACAGCATCGAGGCAATTATTGAAGCCGGAAGGGCAAACTTTGCGTATCCGGGGGCACAGGTATTGGTTGCAAAGGATAATAAAATTGTCTATCACCAGGCGTTCGGAAGCCACACCTATGAAGGGTCGCACCCTGTAGGACTGGACGACCTGTATGATCTCGCCTCTGTTACAAAGATCTCTGCCGGTCTTCCGGCTTTGATGGAGTGGTATGGAAAGGGGCGTTTTGATCCGGACGCGCCCTTGTCGAGGTATCTGCCCGAGACTAGGGGGAGCAACAAGGCGGATCTTTCCATGCGGCGTGTGCTTACCCACACGGCAAAGCTTATGGCCTGGATCCCGTTTTGGCGCGGGACGCTGAAAGGGCAGGCCCGCAACCCCTGGCAAAAGCGCTGGAACGGGACGCGCGACAACGATTTCAGCTTCAAAGCACGTACTTTCCGTGCGGATTCTTCTTCGGCTTATCCGGTGTTTGTGACGGATAGCCTGTGGTTGCACCGGCGCTACGAACGCCGGATTTTTCGGTCTATTTACCGCTCGCCCCTCAATGAGAAGCCGGGTTTTGTGTATTCCGACTTCTTCTTTTATACCATGCCCAGGATTGTAAAGGTTCAGACAGGTATAGATTTTGAGGCTTACCTGAAGGCCCGCTTTTACCGGCCATTGGGCGCGTATACCCTCACGTTCAACCCACTGCGTTTTTATCCTGCGGCGCGCATCGTACCGACGGAGAGGGATACTTTTTTCCGGATGAAACTATTGCACGGGACGGTACACGATGAAGGTGCGGCTATGCTGGGCGGACTATCGGGGCACGCAGGGTTGTTCGGCTCGGCCAATGACCTTGCCAAGCTGATGCAGATGTACCTGAATTTTGGCGTTTACGGGGGCGAGCGCTTCATCGAAGCGCCCGCGCTGCGGGAATTCATCCGCTGCCAGTATTGTGATGAAGGCATACACCGCGGCCTCGGCTTCGACAAACCTGCACTGAAATACAATCCGGCCGCTGCATCCTATGCGCCGCAGGCATCCCCGCAGAGTTTCGGCCATACCGGCTTTACGGGCACCTATACCTGGGCCGATCCGGAGCACAGGCTCCTCGTTATCATTTTCACCAATCGGGTATATCCTACACGACAGAGCCGGCAGTTGCTCGATATGGGCATCCGGCGTCGCGTCCATGAGGCAGTATATTTGGCGATTCAAAACTGAACATGCAATCGAAGCAAGCTATAATCAGGCGTTTTTGGGAAGGGCTACAATCGCGCACGGCAGTTTTTCGGGAACGCTGGCATAAGTTCTCGGGCCGGGCACCTCGCCTGGCCGGGTTCATCCGCTGGGCCACGCTTTCTTTTCTGGCATTTTTTGCCATTTTCCTGCTTTTTTTGTTCGCGATTTCCCTGACGGTCCCATCGGCAAGAAAACTCAAAGGTATGCAGGCGGATATCGCCTCAGAGGTTTATTCTGCGGATTCCGTACCCGTTCAGATCGGGCTTTATTTCAAGGAGTTTCGCATCGTCGCTACTTATCAGGAGATTGCGCCGATGACCCTCAATGCCTTGGTCGCTACCGAGGACGAACGGTTTTTCCAGCATAAGGGGATTGATTATCGGGCATTGGGCCGCGTCTTTTTCCGTTCCATCCTGCGCGGTGACCGTTCCGGCGGCGGCGGCAGTACAATCAGCCAGCAACTGGCAAAAAATATGTTGCCACGCCGGAGTTTTCCGGTTGCGTCGCTCGTAATCAATAAAATGCGGGAGATTATTATCGCAAGGCGCCTGGAGCGGGTTTATGATAAAAAGCAAATTCTCGCACTATACCTGAATACGGTGCCCTTCCCGGAAAATGTGTATGGGATCAATGTCGCCGCACGCCGTTTTTTCAATAAAAAGCCTTCTGAACTCAGTATCGCCGAAAGTGCGGCTTTGGTGGGCACGCTTCGGGCAACGACTTTCTATAACCCCATGAAGTATCCGGAGCGCGTCCGTCAACGCAGGAATGTGGTGCTGCAACAGATGCACAAAAATGGGTTCCTCGATGCCGCCAAGCTCAAAGCGATCCAACAGCTGCCCCTGGAACTGGAGTATAACCCCACCGCCGGCAACGAGGGCAAAGCCCCTTATTTTCGCGAGTTTCTTCGCCGGGAGCTGGAGCAACTGCTCGCCGATATCCGAAAGCCTAATGGCGATCCATACGATCTTTACCGCGACGGGCTTAAGATTTATACCACCCTGCATACCGGTATGCAGACGATTGCAGAGGAAGCGGTTGCCTTGCATTGCTCGGATATGCAGAAAAGGTTCGACCAGCACTGGAAGGGGTTTACGCCGCCGTGGTATGACGTCAATACGATCAATATCAGTATGCGCAACTCCACGCGCTATAAAACACTTCAGGCAGCGGGTAAAGATGAAGCAGAGATCAAACGCATCTTTGAGCAAAAAGTGAAGATGAAGATTTTTTCATGGGCGGGCGAGCAAGAGGTGGAAATGTCCCCGCTCGATTCTGTGCGGTATCACCTCGGGCTGCTCCAGGTGGGCTTCATGGCCATGGACCCCTATACCGGTTTTATCCGTGCGTGGGTGGGCGGTATCAACCACGACTACTTCCAGTTTGACCATGTGCGTGCAAACCGCCAGCCGGGCTCTGTTTTCAAGCCGGTGGTGTATGCCCGGGCACTCCAGGAAAATATACCTCCCTGCGAGCAAATCCCCAACCGCCTGGTCGTATATCACGAATATGCAAAAGGCGATTGGGCGATCAAAGACTGGCGCCGGGATGACCCAGAACCACACTTCGACCCGGATGGCAAGGATATTGACGACTGGATCCCGCAAAATGCCGATGGGATTTATGGCGGCTCTTATTCCCTCGAGGGCGCCCTGACGAATTCGGTCAATACGGTTACGGTTTCACTGATCATGCGGATGGGGGTACAAAAAGTAGTCAAAATGGCACAGTCCCTGGGTATTGGAACGAAAATCCCCGAGGAGCCCTCCATCGCGCTCGGTACAGCAGAGCTGCCGCTGTTCGAAATGATCCAGCCTTTTGCAGTCTTTGCGAGTGAAGGCAGGCGGGTCAGGCCGGCTGCAGTGCTCCGGATCGAGAACCATGCCGGCGAGGTGATCTTTTCTGCAAATCCCCGCACGGAGCAGGCCATTTCCGCCGAAGAGGCGAATACCATGACCCGCATGCTGCAATCGGTGGCCAGTGCAGGTACGGCAAGCCGTCTGCGCTGGATGTACAATGTCACGGATGTTCCCGTGGCCGGTAAAACCGGTACTTCGCAGAATCATGCCGACGGCTGGTTTATTGGCTATACGCCCAGAATAATTGCAGGCGCGTGGGTCGGAGGTGATTCCCCCCTGGTCCGGTTCCGCAATTTTGAAAATGGCCAGGGGGCAGCTACGGCGCTGCCGGTGGTGGCCATCTTCATGCGCAAAGTTCTGGATAATCCCACCCTGTCCAACTGGCATGGCGGTAGCTTTCCCGCGCTTAGCCCTGAACAAACAAAACGACTGGCCTGCCCGCTAAGGATACCTTCCCCTGAAGAGCTCCTTGCAGACTCGCTGGCCAGGGACAGCCTCATGCAATTGGAAACCCTGCTGCCCGACGGGGGAAATATCGAATAATAATAACGGATAAAATATTTTGATCATGGCAAAATTCACTTTGAAGGTTAACGGTAAGCGCCGTCAGGTGGAGGTGAGTCCCGATACCCCGCTCCTCTGGGTATTGCGCGATCATCTGGACCTCACCGGCGCGAAATATGGCTGCGGTATCGGCCAGTGTGGGGCATGTACCGTCCATATCAATAATGAACCCATGCGTTCCTGCGCCCTTCCGGTAGATGCTGTCGGCAACGCCGATATCACCACGATCGAAGGGCTGTCCAGGGATGGTGACCATCCCGTGCAGTTGGCATGGAAAACGATTGACGTGCCACAATGTGGCTACTGCCAGTCAGGTCAGATCATGACTGCCGCTGCCCTGCTGAAGAAAAACCCCAAGCCCGATGATGCAGATATTGATATGGCGATGCAAGGTAATATTTGCCGCTGTGGCACCTACCAGCGCATCCGGGAAGCAATCCATTTTGCAGCCAAAAAATCATAACCATGACAAATGCAGAAAATCTTTTTCAATATGACCGCCGCAGCTTTCTGAAGGTTTCCGCACTTGCAGGTGGTGGCCTGCTCGTCGGTGTACAATGGCTGTATGGCCGGCCGAACGCCCAGCTTCCGAACGACGAAGCGGCCCGCTTTAATGCTTATATAAAAATCTACCCCGACGGGCGTATCGTGATTATGTCGCCGAACCCCGAAGTCGGACAAGGGGTCAAGACTTCCATGCCGATGATCGTGGCGGAAGAACTCGATGCCGACTGGAATATGGTGACTGTAGAACAGGCACCGCTCGATACGGTGCTATATACCCGCCAAGTGGCGGGCGGCAGCGGTTCGATCCGCGCCTCCTGGACAACCCTTCGCAAAGCAGGGGCTACTGCCAGGACGTTGTTAATCACGGCTGCCGCACAGCAGTGGCAGGTGAATCCTGAAGAATGTACTGCGGCAGACAGTGTGGTGAGGCATCCTGCGAGTGGGCGCACGCTCGGATATGGGCAGCTCGCCACGGCAGCAGCAGCGATACCCCCTCCGGGCGCGGTATCAGTGAAACTCCCCGCTGACTTCCGCTTGTTGGGCAAATTCATCCCCAATGTTGATAACCACGCAATCGTTACAGGTGAAAAACTTTACGGCTCTGACCTGAAACGCGAAGGGATGCTGGTGGCTGTGGTAGCACGCCCCCCGGCTTTCGGATTAAAACTACTCGATCTGGACGATAGGGCGGCAAAGGCTGTACCGGGTGTACAGCAGGTCATCCGCTTCGGGAATAAGGTGGCGGTGCTCGCGAATACGACCTGGGAAGCCAAAAAAGGGCGGGACGCCCTCGTGCTACAATGGATGCCCGAAGGCGCACTGGAAGATTCTGCACAACACGACAAAGCGCTGCATGAGCTGCTGGAGCGTGCCCCCGAGCGGCCGTTCCGGAATGATGGGGACGCAGGGGCGGCTTTTGCCAAGGCTGCCCGCATCGTCGAGGCATCCTATGCTTGCCCTTTCCTGCCCCATAATGCAATGGAGCCCCTGAACTTCTTCGCCCACGTCCGAGAGGACGGCGCAGAGCTGATCGGGCCGACCCAAACACCGGAACGGGCACGAACCGATGTGGCCAGGTTGCTCAACATGGACAGCAGCAAAATCACAGTCCAAATGACGCGCCAGGGGGGTGGTTTCGGCCGCCGCCTGAATGCCGATTATGCCGTGGAAGCTGCGGAAATCTCCAGGCTCGCCCGGAAACCGGTGAAGGTGGTTTGGATGCGGGAAGACGATATGGGCGGGGGGATCTACCGACCTGCCTGTAAGTACGTCTATCGTGCCGCCCTCGACGCTCAGGAAAAGATTATTGGGTTCCATCTGCGTGGCGCAGGGATCAACGTCGGCAACCCAACCCGGGAGAATAACTTCCCCGCAGGGGCATTGGCTAATTTGCTCATCGAAGGCCATAATCTGGAATCCAGGGTGACTACCGGGCCCTGGCGGGCGCCTGTCCACAACTTCATCGCTTTTGCCGAACAGAGTTTTCTGGACGAGGTAGCACTTGCAAGTGGTCAAGATCCTGTACAAATGCGCCTGGACCTCCTGGATCAAGCAAAGGCCCATCCGGTAGGTAAGGTAGAGTACGATGTCGAAAGGTTTAAAGGCACGATCCGGCTTGCTGCGGAAAAGGCAGGTTGGGGCAAGCCACGCCCAGGTGTCTTCCAGGGCTTCAGCGCGTATTATTCGTTTAATTCATACGTCGCGCAAGTCGTGGAAGTCGTGCTGGAGAACAACGCGCCGAAAATCAGTCGGGTCGTATGTGCGGCGGATTGCGGTATCCTGATCAATCGAAGCGGCGCCGAAAACCAGATTGCAGGCGGTATCGTAGATGGCCTTGGCCATGCGATGTTCAGCCAGCTCACGCTGAAAGAGGGGATGGCGGAACAAGTTAACTTCGACCGCTACCGACTGATCCGGATGCCTGAAGCGCCCCTGGTCGAGGTACACTTTGTAGAAAGCCAGGAGTCGCCAACCGGATTGGGCGAGCCTGCCCTGCCGCCTTTGGCTGCTGCTTTTGCCAATGCAGTGTTCCGGGCTACCGGCCAGCGCCTGCGCGATCAACCGTTTTTGAAACCAGGGCAAAATGCCCTGCTGGGATAGGATAGCTATTCGTTTGGTTCGTTGCGACGGAGATGATCGGCATTATCAGACTTGTTGCGATGGATTATCGTGGGGGGAAAAATGAGCTGTTTTTCGTCCACGCGAAGGCTTTTTGGGGGAGCATAGCTCGGCTATGTGATCGAAAAAAGGCGCAGTGTGGGCAAAAAAGGGCTTTTTTAACCCATGAGAATTCCATCACATCAGGGCTATCATAGCCTATCGCCCTAATGCTCCGTCGCAGCGGGCCTGTTTTCGTTTCCGGTCACCGGATCTTTTTCGGTGCAATAACACCGGCGTTTAGCCGTTAGGAAGGTTAATGTGGGGTTGTATAAAATCTTTTGCCTTCCGGGGCAAACCTTTACCCTGCAATGCCGGGCGGGTATGCCCGGAATTTGGCGGCAGAAATGAGATACGATGTTGAAAAGACAGATGATTGTGTTGTCCCTTTCGATGGTGGCAGTTGTGCTGCACGCGCAGAGGGGATGGGAGGCAGGCTTTTTTGCAGGTGCTGCTTTTTATTTCGGCGACTTGAATACCAACTACAGCCTTGCGCTGCCGAACGCGTCGGCAGGTGCGATGGCGCGCTATAATTTTAACGAGCGGGTATGCTTTCGTTTCGCCGCGACGGCCGGTCGGATAGAAGGGGATGATGCCCGTTCGAAGAATATTTATGAAAAGGCCCGTAACCTGAGCTTCCGTTCGCCGCTTACCGAGGGGAGCGCCCTGCTGGAGTTTAATTTTCTGCCTTATGTACACGGCAGCAAAGACTTTTTTTTCACCCCCTATGTTTTTGGCGGCGTTACCTTGTTTTCTTTTGATCCGGCCGCATTTTATGAAGGTGCGTGGGTCCCCCTGCGGCCCTTAGGCACAGAGGGTCAATTTAAGGGAGAGGAATACTATACGGTTCAAACCGCCTTGGCGTATGGTGGAGGGATCAAGCTGGACCTGGGCAACTCCTGGAGCCTGAACGCAGAACTCAGCGCGCGGAGTACCCAGACGGATTACCTGGATGATGTCAGTACGGTTTACGCCGATAAGCGGAGCCTGCTGCGATCAAGAGGGGATGTTGCCGCCGCCCTTTCCGACCGCTCCCTGCGCCTTCCCGGCCTCGAGGACAGCCGACTCGGATTGCCGGGCACCCAGCGCGGCAACAGCAAGACGAAAGACGCGTATGTCTTTCTGCAGGCAGGCCTGGTATATTACTTTGGCTCCCTCCGCTGTCCCAGCGCTATGGGAAGCCGAAGGTAAACAGCTCCGGGGCAGATAAATTACGGCATTTGACAAAACCTGATTGGGCAGGTGCGTGTATTAAACTAAATGCTATCTGATATGCCTATTTTTGGAGCCCTAATCAATCGGAACAAGACACTAGGGGGCGTGCTCGAACGACGCTTCCTGCTCACCTCCCCCGCCGGTCATCAGGAAAACACACTCAAAAGGCTGCTCAACCGGGCTGCTACGACCGTCTTTGGCCAGTACTACGATTTCAGGGAAATCCTCAGAAGTGAAAATGTCGTCCAGGCCTTTCAGGATAAGGTACCCCTGTTCGATTACGATACCATGCACCGCCAGTGGTGGCACATGTCCCTGAACGATGTGGAAAATGTTACCTGGAATGGCCGGATCAAATTCTACGCCCTGAGCTCAGGTACAGCGGGCGCCCCCAGCAAGCGCATCCCTGTCAGCGATGATATGCAGCGGGCAATGCGCCGTGCGGGCTTCAAAATGTTCTTTGCCCTGCCGCGATTTGGTATTGACCCGCAACTGTTCACCAAGGGCATGATGATGCTGGGAGGATCCAGCGACCTGGTGGATGAAGGCGGGCACTATATTGGCGACCTGAGCGGTATCAACGCGAGTAAACCCCCGGTATGGCTGCGTCCCTACTATAAACCGGGCTCGCGGATTGCAAGGATCCGGAGTTGGGACGAGCGCATCGCGGAAATCGTCAAAAAAGCGCCTGAATGGGACGTGGGCTTCATCGTCGGGATTCCTTCCTGGCTCCAGCTCATGATGGAGCGTATTATCCATCACCACCAACTGGAATCTATCCATGATATCTGGCCCAATCTGCGGGTTTGTGTACACGGCGGGGTGCATTTCGAACCTTACCGGAAGGGGTTCCAAAAACTCATGAAACACCCGCTGATCTACATGGATTCATATCTGGCCTCCGAAGGCTTCATCGCTTTTCAGGATCGTCCCGATACCCGTGCAATGAAGATGCTGCTGAATAACGGGATCTTTTTCGAGTTCATTCCCTTCAACAACGATAATTTTGATGAGGAAGGCAATATTATTGGCAACCCCCAAACGCTGTCTGTTGAGGAAGTAGAAGAAAATACCGACTATGCACTCGTACTCAGCACCTGTTCCGGCGCATGGCGCTACCTGATCGGGGATACGGTGCGCTTTACAGATAAGTCCCGCGCAGAAATCACAATCAGCGGACGGACGAAGCATTATCTGAGTATTTGCGGCGAGCACCTCTCTATTGACAATATGAACGAGGGAGTACAAAAAGTCGAAGAAGTACTGAACGTAAGCATCCCGGAGTTCACGGTTTCTGCAATCAAGTCGGGTAATTTTTTTACGCACAAGTGGTATCTCGGTACCGATGTCACCGTGGATCCCGCGAAGGTGGTTCCCATTCTGGATCAACGGCTCAAGGAAGTGAACGACGACTACGGGATCGAGCGAGCTTCTGTTCTCAAGGATATTCTGGTGGAAGTAATCCCTGTTTCGCTGTTCTATAAATGGCATGAACGGCAGGGAAAGATGGGCGGACAGAATAAGTTTCCGCGTGTTTTAAGACATGAGCGCTTTAAGGAATGGGAGGAATTCGTTGCGGCGAACCGCTGAATTCCTAACGGCAGCCTTCACTTTGGCTACAGGCCAGGAAATAAATTATAGGTTATGGGTGTTTTTTGGGAAGGGATTAAAATCGGGGTCGTGCTTACGCTCATGATAGGGCCGCTGTTCTTTACCCTGGTACAAACCGGCATCGAAGAAGGCTTTAAGGCTGGGGCAATCGTTGGTGCAGGGATATGGGTAAGTGATTTTTTGTTCATCCTGCTGGTTTACGGGGGGATGTCGTTCGTCGCAAAGCACCTGCACGGCCTGAATATTTTTATGGGCGTTGGCGGCAGTGCGCTGCTCGCCTCCTTCGGCCTGGTTCAGTTGATTACCTCCCCCAAAAGGGCCTTTCTGCAAGATGCGGAAGGACAGATTTGTTCCGGCAGCCGTTCGAGCTCCCGCTTCTCACTCTGGATGAAGGGCTTCCTCATCAACACCGTCAATCCTTTCACTTTGTTTTTCTGGTTGGGCCTGATGGGTGCCGTAGCAGTCAGAGAGGTATCGTCCCCCGGGGATGCCGTCGCTTTTTTCAGCGGGATCCTCAGCATTATCATAATTGGCGATCTGGCAAAAGTGCTGCTGGCAAAAAAAATACGCAAGGTGATGCAGCCGGTTCATTTCCTATGGCTGCGCCGGGTTTCAGGGGCGGTACTGATTGCTTTCGGTGCAGTGCTGTTCGTGCGGGCTTTATTCTGATAAAACCTGCTTTTCCCATGCTTTTACCCTGGGGTTCATCATACGGAACCAAAGCGGGGGGAGTAGCGACAGGATAATGGACGTAGGGTAGCCAAAAGGCAACTGGGGGCTTTCCTCAAAATGCCGGAGCGTCTGGTATTTCCGGGTAGCTTTATAATGGTGGTCAGAATGGCGGGTCAGCTCATAAAGAAAAATCCTTCCCGCTTCGTGGTTGGAATTCCAGGAATGGACCGGGCTGACGGGCTCGTAACGACCGGAAGGCAGTTTTCTTCTGCGCAGGCCGTAATGTTCGATATAGTTTACGCTTTCCAGCATCAATATTCCGAAGATAGCGATTGCCAGGGCAAATGGCACGAGCTGCCAGCTCCAGAAAATCCCGATTGCCGCGAGATAGGCTGCCTGGATGAGCTGAAACCAGAGCATCTCGTTTGATGGCCCCCAAAAGGTTTTTTTCTCCCGTTTGAGCCGCTCGGCTTCCAGCCTCCAGGCATTGAAATATCCCCCAGTAACAGAGCGCAGCCAGAAACGATAAATCGGCTCATTGTATTTTGCCGAGGCAGGGTCCTCATCGGTCGCTACGTTTTTGTGGTGGCCACGATTGTGCTCGATATTGAAGTGCATATACAAAGCACCCAACAGGAGGGCTTTAGAAAGTATTTGTTCTGTTGGATTATCGCGATGCCCCAATTCGTGGGCAACGTTGATCCCAATAGTACCTACAATCAACCCCACGCTGAATGTCATGCCGGTGATCTCGTAAACCGCCAGGCCTCCCTGCTGAATGGTGTAGAGATAATAGGCAATCAGTATATACAGAATGGGCAGGTTCAGGTAGAGCAGCCAGTCGAAAACCGCATGGGCCCCCTTTTTCTGTTCCTCGGCCTCACTTAAATTGGCTTTTGACTGAGGGCCGACGAGCTCCAGGATAGGGATGAGCACAAACCCTACATAAATCCCTGCAAATGACCAGTGGCCTTTAAAATAGATACCTGCCAGGGCCGCAAGCGGTGCGGTATAGGCGATGAGATACTTCCAATCGGTCTTCTTCATAGGAAAGGAAATGGTTTGGCCAAAAATAATCATTTCCCGGATTGTTTTCCGGCTAAAAATAATTCCAGGCGCCAAAACCCTCCGGCCCTATAGGTGTTTAGTTGACGAATTCCGGCTTGCCCATTTTGCAATTTTTATGGCCGGAAAAGACCGTTGACCATCTTATTCCATATTGTATGAGCAAAGTATTCGATTTTTTTCCATTGGAAGTAAAAGAAGTGCGCACCGAAAACAGTGAAGCAGTTACCCTTTTTTTTAAAATCCCCCCCGACCTCAAAGAAACTTTCGCTTACCTGCCCGGGCAATACCTCACCCTGAGGATCGTATTGGAGGGGCAGGAATACCGCCGCGCCTATTCTATGTGCAGCAGCCCGCTCGAACCAGATCTGGCGGTCACCGTAAAGCGCGTGCCGAAGGGAAAAATCTCCAACTATCTGAACGATACGGCCAAGGCCGGGCAAATACTCGACGTGATGCCGCCGCAGGGCCGCTTTTCCCCGTCGCTTTCCCCTGAAAAGCGCAATGCCTATTATCTTTTTGGCGCAGGCAGCGGCATCACACCATTGATGTCTATCCTGAAAACAATCCTGGAGGAAGAGCCACAAAGCGCGGTTTATTTACTATATGGCAACAGGAACGAAGCCTCCGTATTGTACCGCGACGAACTCGGGCGCCTGGAAAAGCGCTACCAGGGCCAGCTCGAGGTCGTACATACCCTGAGCCGCCCACAGACGGATAAGCCTAAGGGACTGGCAGGCCTTTTTTCCAAAGGACAGACGGCCTGGGAGGGAAGAATCGGGCGGATAGATGCCAAGGCCGTAACGGCTTTCCTCGCAGCATATCCCCCTTCTGCCAGACCCTCCCTGTGCTTCATCTGCGGGCCCGGCGATATGATCACTGCAGTTGCAGATGCCCTGCTTATGGCGAATATCCCGGAGCAAAATATTTTCACCGAGCGTTTCGAAAACGTTTCGTCCGGTACCATACCACATATCAGGGGTGTCGAGGGGGCCCATGTGACCGTCCACTGGCAAAAGCAAACCTACGAGGTGACCGTGCCGGCGAAAAAGACTATCCTGGACATACTGATATCCGAGCGCATCAACCCGCCTTATTCCTGCTCTTCGGGTGCCTGTTCGACGTGTATGGCGAAAGTACTCAAGGGGGAAGTGGAAATGGAAGCCTGCTACGCCCTCGATGAAGATGAAGTACAGGCAGGGTATATCCTGACTTGCCAGGCACATCCCAAAACCGATGAAGTGGAAATATCCTACGATGTCTGATACCCCTTAATGCCGCCCATCTGAAATTATATTTTCTTTAACCGTCCGGGAGTCCTTTTTCTTCGCAATAAATCGTAAATTTATGCGGCTTCCGACAATCAGACTTTTTGCAAAGGCCCGGCGCGGCAAAAATCGGTTTTCGGCACCGGGTAATCCATCGCGGCAGATGCCACAAAACCCAACAGTACAGCAGATGGGAAGAACGTTGCTGATTGCGGTAGCATATTTTTTTGTACCGGTCACCTTGCCTGCCCAGGGGACCGCACCGTCGCGTATCCCACTCTTTGAGCAGGAGGCCTATCCGGAATCCAATCCTGTTGCGACAATCAAAGAAGACGAACTTTTTTTTTGCAGCCGGAACAACCCAATCAATTTCGGACAGGAAAACCATGCGGATATTTGGTCCGCCCGTATCGGCAATGGGGGGGTATTCAGCAGGCCGATCAATGCCGGTGGCCCGCTGAATGATTCGGAATCCAATATCCCGATGGCGATGAATATGGATGGCAGCATCCTCTACCTCTGGAACCAGTCGCCCGCCGGCACACATATCGCTTTTTCCCAACGACAGGGCAGGAATTGGCAGTCGCCACAGAAGATGGTTATCGCCGGGTGGGAGGATCCGGAAATCCGGCGTATCCGCCATTGGCATGTCAGCGTGGATGGCCAGCTGCTGCTCATCGCTGCAGTTGCAAAAGGCCGGGAAGACGAAGATTTGTATATCGCCCGGCGCAGGGATGCCGAGCGCTGGGAAACACCGGCGCCACTGGTGGCTCCAATCAACAGCGCTGCCCGCGAAGCTGCTGTTTTTTTGGCGGCAGACGGACGTAGCCTGTACTTCTCTTCCGACCGTCGCGGTGGCCAGGGAGGGCTGGATTTGTATATGGTGCAACGTCTGGACGATTCGTGGGCACACTGGAGTACCCCGGTCAACCTCGGGCCCTCCATTAATACCGCTGCAGACGAAACCCAGGTGTGCATTTCTGCTTCCGGCGAAACCGCTTTCTTCGTAGCCGGCGATCCAACGGGCAATTCCAGGATTTACAGGGCGCCGCTCCCACCCAATACACAACCCCTGCACATGTTTCTGCTGAGCGGAAAAGTGGTGAACGCCTTAAACGGACTCCCCACCCTCGCTTCCGTCTGTATATACGGCCTTGACAAAAGCGATGTCTCGATTGACCGCTGCGGCATACGCCCCGACCGCAATGGCGTTTTTCAGTTGCTGGTCCCGCAAAGCCATAAAATCGGGGTTTTTGCAGAGAAAAATGGGATGTTTTCTTCCAGCCACTACTTCCTTCCCGGGGGCAACCTGGGGGTTGCAGAAGATCAGGAAGAAGCCCTTCTGGCCGATTTATCGGCAAATGAACCGGCTTACCGGGAGCGGGAAAAAGAAATTATGGCCCTGCAGGAACAACGACAGGAACTGGAAACGGTTTTGGTCAATATGGAAGAACTGCGGCGCAAGGAGCTCGTCAGGCTCGCGCGTATGGAATATACAGAAAGCCTGGCCGCTTTAGACCACGATATAGACTGGCCATTGTTCCGGGGCCAGTACGAAGCTATGCGGGAGCAATACAATAAGGACGCAGCAATCCCGGAAGGGGCCCCAACCTCCGGGGATGCTGCCCCTGCTGCCCTACCGATCAGGGAGAGTGTATATCCCGAAACGGCGCAGGGCAGGATACAGGCACTCCGGGAAAGACAGCAATTACGGCGGGAACTGAGTGCGACAGCGGAAATAAATACTGCAGCGCCCCTCCGACTTTTCGATTTCGAAGGCTTCGGGAAAGCACTGGAGGGTATGCTGATGCAAACTATCCAGGATTCCCTGCTGCCGGATATGGAAAAGCAATTTCTGGGGCCTTCTGCATCGTCCTTGCGTGGGGTGCTCGCAGATGACCAGATCCCCATCCTGGATGCGGTCGCCGAGCAAAAAAAACGCGAGCTGCTTTACCCGGGCTTCGAGAGTGCCCTGACGAAACTCGGGCAGTTTGGTAATGCAAAGGTGGGTAGCCCCGTACGCCTCGATTGGCAACAGACCTTCGCCGATACCTTGGGGGCACTGCTCCTCCCCTCGATTGCTGAAAAGGTCGTTCCTGTGCTGAAAAATTCGGTAAAGGCATACTTGGAATTTGACCTTCTGTGTGGCTTGTACCAGGCCCAGACGCAAATGTTGGACCAAAAACTTGAGGGCCTTACGCAGCGTCAAATCCAGTTGGAAAAATCCTATCGCAGGAAAACAGATGCCGCCCCGCTCCCGCCGCCGGTGGTAAGGGAAGACACCCTCACCGTGATCGGTAATAAAGCGATGTACGTAGAAATTCGGCTTTTTGACCCCGGCCAGCAGCCACATCTGCGTCTCGAAAACATTTTTTTTGAGCCCAATACCGCTGTGCTTGAGCCAATGTCCCGCTCAGAACTTCAGCGCCTCGCCACGTTTTTAAAACAGTCGCCCGGGACCAGCCTCCTCGTTGAAGTCCATACAAATGGCCTTTGCTCGCACAGCTTTGCAAAAGAGCTCACCGGCAAACGCGCCGAAACCATAAAAAGCTACCTGACGGCAGAGGGTATAGATCCGCTCCGTATTTCAGCCACCGGAAAAGGGAAATATGCCCCCCTTGCACCGAACGACGATCCGGAAGGACGGCGTACCAACCAACGGGTGGAAATTTATTTCACGTTATACGACGAATGATGCAATTTGTACCTGAAGCCGTCATTGACGAAGTGATCGCCCACCTGGAAAGCACACCTGAATTTTTTGAAAATGCACTGGCCGAGCTCTATCAGCACCAGCCGGCTTTGGCCTCCTTTATCCTTTCGAACCATGAAGGGACTTTCGACGAAGAAGAACACACCCTTCTGTTGTTTATGCTGCTCGTAGTCTGGAAATCCTTTGAAGCAGTGAACGGGCCACAGCCCCCGGTCGCCCCCGGGGATTTGGAGGAGGCAGAAGAGGAGAACTGGGAAATACTGGAACGGTTGCCGGCAAGCGTTAAGAAATTCAGGGAGCGACTGGACGTACTGTTTGAGTCCTCCCGGCAGGAAGATCTCCTGGCCTTTGTAGAGGATGCGCTATTGGAGGACGAAGAAGAGGGCGCCCTGCCGATTACCCGTGAGGGGCGCGAACCCATCTTCGTCCTGATGAAAACCGTCATTGACTGCCTGGATTAGGAGGCTTCGTCTTTGAGCATCCGGCGAAGGATTTTGCCTACGTTGGTTTTGGGCAGCTCCTTACGGAATTCTATCGTTTTAGGCAGCTTGTATCCGGTGAGCCGCTCCCGGCAAAACGCGAGGAGCTCGCTTTCGCTCAGGGAACTGTCTTTCTTGACGACAAAAAGCTTGACGGCCTCCCCGGATTTGGCGTCGGCAACGCCTACTGCTGCGGCCTCCATTACCTTGGGGTGCATCATCGCGACTTCTTCCACTTCGTTTGGGAAAACATTGAATCCGGATACCAGGATCATGTCTTTCTTGCGGTCAACGATTTGGAAAAAACCGTCTTCGCTCATCATGCCGATATCCCCTGTACACAGCCAGCCGTCTTCAACGATCGTGCGTGCAGTTTCTTCCGGGCGGTTGTAATATCCTTTCATTACCTGTGGCCCCTTGGCCTGGATTTCGCCTACCTGACCATGGGGCAGCGGCTTACCTTGTTCGTCCACGATGCGGACATCCGTAGAAGGTACAGGCAGGCCAATCGTCCCTATCCTGCCCGTCCCGTCCAAGGGGTTGGTAGTGATAACAGGTGCCGCTTCCGTCATGCCATATCCTTCGGAAAGGACACAGCCTGTAGCCTTTTGCCAGGCTTCCGCTACCGGCCGTTGGATTGCCATGGCGCCCCCGACGGTAATTTTCAGGGCACTGAAATCCAGGGCGGCAAAATCCGGGTGGTTGAGCAAAGCATTGAACAAGGTATTGACTCCGGTGATGATACTGACCTTATAGGACTTCAGGACCTTGATCACCGAGGGAAGGTCGCGGGCATTGGTCACTAAAACAGATAGGCCGCCATAGCTCATCATCGCAAGCAAGTTGACGGTAAAAGCGAAAATATGGTAGAGGGGCAGTGGGCATAGCGCAACCTCGGCCCCTTCCTTGAGAAAGGGCTGCATCCAGGCTTTAATCTGGAGCATATTCGCCACGATGTTCCGGTTGGTCAGCATGGCCCCTTTGGAGACTCCGGTGGTGCCGCCCGTGTATTGCAGCAGGACGACTTCGTCAGGTGTGCCCTCGTGCGTGCGCAGGGTGAATTTTCGTCCCTGCCCGATGGCTTGCATAAAGCGTACCTCGTTGGGCAGTTGATAAGGGGGGACCATACCCTTGAGCTTGCGTACCACAAAATTTACGATAGACCCCTTCACCGTGCCCAGCATTTCCCCGATACTCGTGGTGATGATCGTGGTGATCCCCGTTTCTGGCAGGATTTTCTGCAGGTTGGCGCCAAAGTTCTCTGCAATGATAATCGCTTTCACCCCCGAATCGTTGAACTGGTGCAGCATTTCCCGGGGCGTATAGAGCGGGTTCGTGTTGACAATGACCAGGCCTGCACGCAATGCGGCGAACAGGGCAATCGGATATTGTAGCAGGTTGGGCATCATCAGGGCGATTTTGTCACCCGGCTGAAGGCCCCGCGATTGCAGGTATGCCCCAAGATCGTTCGCCATACGGTCCACCTCCTCGAACGTCAGCTCTTTGCCCATACAGGAAAATGCTTTCAGTTTTCCGTATTTGGCAAAAGTTTCCCGGAGCAGGTGCAGGATCGTGGGGTATTGATCCGGATCAATTTTTACCGGCACGCCGGCAGGATAGTGATGTAGCCAATTCTTGGGTTCCATGATTAATATCGGTTTAAAATTGATTGCCGCCAAAGGGCTCATTGTACGGAGCCGGCCGGAAGGGCAGATCAGCCCTTTGATTTACCCGCTTGCCCATCTCCCGCGCAACAAGCCTAAAGATGCCCAAAAGACGTTTCCTGCGGTAAAAATCGCTATTTTTATGTATAATACCAGCATTTATTTATAAATCAAACAAGTTTATTCCACAGATTAAACGTATCTTTGCCCCGCTTTTAAAAATTTTATTCACTAAAGCCTGCCTTTCGCAGGTAAAATCAACTGCCATGTTGGACGAAAACAACCCTGGCTTCGAAGATAACGAAGCCCTCGAAGATCAGACTTCCGAAGACGCAACCGAGCCTGGAGACGATGAGGAACCATCCGCCGACCAGGTTGACGAAGTAGAAGACGACGTCATTGCCGAAACAGCAGCAGAGGAAGAACCTTCTGCCGAAGAGGAGGAAGAGGAGGAGGAAGAAGAAGAACCCCTGCTCGTGGAAGACCTGATTATGCCCTCGGCACACGATGAGTTTAACTGGAACGTGACCAACAAAGGGGGTATCGCATATTCCAGCGAAGAACGGAAAAACTATCTGGAGCAGTACGATGCCACCATGAAGACAGTGGTGGAAAACGAAATCGTGAAAGGTTATGTGACGGCTATTCACGATGGCGATGTCGTACTGGACATCAACTACAAGTCGGACGGACTGTTGCCGGTGTCCGAATTCCGGGATTTCCCCGACCTCAAAGTCGGCGACCCGGTAGAAGTCTATGTGGAAAGCCAGGAAGACCTCCGTGGCCAGCTCGTGCTTTCCCGCCGCAAGGCTAAACTGCTGCGCGCTTGGGAAAATATCGTGGATTCCTATCAAAACGGCACCGTGATCAAAGGGACGGTCATCAGCAAAACAAAGGGTGGCCTTATCGTGGATTGCAGCGGATTGGAAACCTTCCTGCCCGGTTCCCAAATTGATATCAAGCCGATTATTGATTACGATGCATACGTCGGCAAAACGATGGAGTTCAAAGTGGTGAAAATCAATGAGACCATCAAAAATGCCGTCGTGTCCCACAAAGCATTGATTGAAAGCGACCTCGCCGAACAGCGAGAGGCGATCATCGCAAGCCTGGAGAAAGGCCAGGTACTGGAAGGTATCGTCAAAAATATTACAGATTTCGGCGCGTTCCTCGATCTTGGCGGGGTAGATGGCCTTCTCTATATCACGGATATTTCCTACGGGCGCATCAGCAACCCCTCCGAGGTACTCTCGATGAACCAAAAAATCAGCGTGGTCGTCCTCGATTTCGACGAAAACAAAAAACGTATTTCCCTGGGCCTTAAACAACTGCAGCCACATCCATGGGAAATCCTCGATCCTTCTATCCAGGAAGGCTCGGTGGTCAAAGGCAAGATCGTCAATATAGAAGATTACGGCGCATTCCTCGAAATCCAGCCCGGCGTAGAAGGCCTCATCCACGTCTCAGAGGTAAGCTGGAGCAACCAACCAATCAATGCCCGGGAATATTTCAAACTCGGTCAGGAATTCGAAGCAAAGGTCGTTACAATTGATCGCGACGACCGCAAAATGTCGCTCTCGCTCAAACAACTCGCCAAAGATCCCTGGAGCGAAATCGAATCCCGCTTCCCGATCAACAGCCGCCATACAGGCGAGGTCAAAAACCTCACGCCTTATGGGGTGTTCGTGGAACTCGGCGACGGTATCGGTGGTATGGTACATATCTCTGACCTCTCCTGGACGAAGCGCTATGGCCATCCTTCCGAATTCATTAAGGTTGGCGAGAAAATAGATATCATTATCCTCGATATTGACAAAGACAACCGCAAGTTGTCCCTGGGCCATAAGCAACTCGAAGAAAATCCATGGGATACCTTCGAAACGGTCTTCCCGGTCGGCTCTTACCACGAGGCTACCGTACTCCGCAGGGATGATAGGGGCGCAATCGTTCAGCTGCCTTACGGCCTGGAGGCTTTCGCACCAATCAAACATATCCGCAAAGAGGATAATACCCTTGCAGAAGTGGACGAAACGCTTACGGTGAAAGTCATCGAATTCAACCGCGATGATAAGCGTATCCTGGTCTCCCACCTGCGCTACCTCGAAGATATCCGCCGCGAAGCGGATGAACAAGTGAAGCGCGAAAAGGACAGCGAACGCCAAAGCACCCGCCAGGCAGTCAAAAAACAACAGTCCACTATCGAGCGGACTACGCTCGGCGAACTCGATGATCTTGCACAGCTCAAAGAACAGCTCGGGCAGCAGGATCGGGATGCCGAAAATAAAGAATAGGCGTGTTTTAAGGGCCTTTGCAACGCAAGATGTAACTGTCCCGCGCCCGCGTCTAATCCGCTTTTTTCCAGGGGTTGTTCCACGCACTTGTTGGGACAACCCCCGGAATATCTCTTCCAGGCCTGCAAAATGCTGCTTTTCGCAGCGCAAAAATTCCCCACATGCAGGAAAACCGTAGCGCCTTTCCGGGTAAATTGCTGCTTTTTGGCGAACACGTCGTCGTACAGGGCGCCCAGGCGCTTGCCGTGCCCCTTCCCGAACTGCACGCTGCATGGGAATTCTCAGCAGATGCGGCGGCTGAAGGCAATGCCGCTTTTTACGAGTGGGCAGATTATCTGGAAACTGTCCAGGCAGCCGGTAACCTGGGCTGTCGTCTCGACTTGGACAGGTTCCGCAAGGATGTCGGCAACGGATTGGTTTTTCGATCAAATATACCCAGGGGATACGGTGTCGGAAGCTCAGGTGCCCTGTGCGCAGCGCTTTATGCGCGTTATGCCTCGGCACCACTTCCCGCTACGGAAGAATCGGCGTATCCGGAGCTGAAGTTCATCCTGGGAAAAATCGAAAGCTTCTTCCATGGGTCGAGCTCCGGGGCAGACCCGCTGGTCAGTTATGTTGACCGGCCCTTGCTTTTCGATCATGGGGGCGTAGTGCGGCAGGTTAAACTGAAAGGGGCCGGTGGGCACTTCTTTTTGCTGGATACCGGCAAACCCCGTCAAACCGGTCCACTGGTACGCATGTTCCAGCAATGGTGTGCCAATGAATTTTTTCGCTCCAGCGTCCTTGCAGAATTGGTGCCGGCTACAGAAGATGCCATCCAATGTCTGATTGCCGGCGATCTCGTGCAGCTAGCCGAGGAATTTCACCGGATTAGCTACTTTCAATATCGCTATATGCGGGAATTCATCCAGCCCTCCCTCTGGCAGGAGATATGGCTCGAAGCCCTTTCGGATGAAGTACATGCCCTAAAACTGTGTGGGGCGGGTGGGGGAGGCTTCGTACTTGGCCTTAGCAGGGATGTTGGGGTTACGCGTACCCGTTACGCCGGGCGTATGCCTTTGTTCCTTTCTGTTTGAT
>JBMOJO010000476.1:0-1776 GCA_049315745.1 Saprospiraceae bacterium
GCCGCACGGTACTATTGCCCGAGGCCCAGTTGCGGCCGGGCGGATACCTGCTGTTGTGCCCCAGGGGCCAGTCGCCTGGTTTCGGTGGCGCAGGAACGGTGCTTGAGTTGGCATCTTTCCCTGTTCTGGCCAATTCGGGGGCCGAGCTTTCTTTGAGCAACGCCCAGGGGCAGGTGCTTGAACACCTTAAATATTCCGATACCTGGTACCGGGACGGAAAAAAGAAAAACGGTGGCTGGTCGCTGGAGCGCGTGCGCTATGATCGTCCGGCATCCTGTGCCTCCAACTGGGTGGCCTCGGGGGCATTGAGCGGGGGTACACCCGGCAGCCCAAATGCCATTGGCCATACCGATGTGGACACGTTGGGGCCAAAGCTTCTGCAGGCTCTTCCGCTAAGCCCCTATGAGCTGCGGGTCACGTTTGACGAAGTACTGGGGGATGTATTCCCTGTGATGTTCTCCTTACGTCCTTTCCTGCCGCTTGCTGCGCTTCAAAAGATGGAAGATGGAACAGAGGCGCTTATCGTCCTGGGCGGCCCGATGCAGGAAGGTACAGCATATAGGGTATCGGTATCGGCAGCGGTGACCGACTGCGCCGGCAATCCTGCCGGCAGGATTCAGGAGGTCAATACCGGCCTTCCCGCCCTGCCGGGTGCAGGGGAAGTTGTGGTAAACGAGATCTTGTTTGAAGCGGCAACTGGCGGAGAGGATTTTATCGAACTGTTCAACCGATCGGAGAAAATGATCAGCCTCGAGGGGCTCGTCCTGCGGAACGCCCATAAATCCGGAGGTGTCCGCGAGACGCGCATCAGCTTTCCCTGGATACTGATGCCGGGCGAACACCTTGCTTTTTCCCCTTATCCTGCGGGGCTGAGGCAGCGTTATGCGCCACCCGATACGGCCCGCATTGTCTATGCGCCACTGCCTACCCTGGAGGCACCGCAGGGCAATATCACCCTGGCTATGCAGGGTAGGTTGCTCGATTCAGTGGACTATACAGCTACCTGGCACCATCCCTTAATGAAAGATAGCCGGGGGATCTCGCTCGAGCGGATATCCCCCAGCGCCCCAAATTCCGCTGCGGGCTGGCATTCGTCGGCAAAAGGCGCGACGCCGGGGTACCGCAACAGCCAGTTCTTCCCCGTTATTGGCCACAGCGTTGGGGCCACTTTTTTCTTTCAGCTCGAAAGCCCTGTTTTTTCTCCGAATGGCGACGGGTATCAGGATGTGGTAAAATTGGTTTACCGCCCGCCCGCGCCGGGCTATCTGGCCACAATCAGGATCTTTGACGCCAACGGCCATGCCATCGCCGAAATTGCCAACAATACGCCGCTCGCTGCAGAAGGGGAGTTCCGGTGGGATGGCAGCAGAAGCGGCAGTGCCGGGATCCGTGCGGGCCTTTATGTGATCTGGATAGCGTGTACCCATCCGGAAGGGGGGCACTTTACCCAAAAAATGACCTGTACACTTTCCGGGGGATATTAGACTTGTTCCGGTAAGTTATCTGTATGTTTTTTGTGTATAGGGATATTTTTTGGCGCATCACCCGGCTATGCGGTGTGAAACGGATGCGGTATAAGTGAAGAAGTGCTGTTCATCCCTTGAGCATACCGTCGCAAAGGGGCCTGTTAAAGCCGGTATTCAGGCTGTTCTGAGGGCTTTCAATACCGCATTGAGGGCTTTTTGGGTATGTCCGGCATTGAGCACGATGCGGAAAACCGGTGGATCAGAAGGGGTGGGGTAGGCGAAAGCAGAAATTTCGATTCCGGATGCTTGC
>JBMOJO010000170.1:0-7786 GCA_049315745.1 Saprospiraceae bacterium
ATCATGAAAAACACGTCGGTTTCAAACTTAAATTTGGCGCGAAGCGCCATGAAAAACCTTTTTACACGACCCCTATCAGAAGAAAATTCTGCCGCCGCGGGCGGCAAAAGACTTTTTACACAACCTCGAAATTCTGGTATTCTTTGGCGCGAAGCCGCGGACACCCGTAGCAAATGGGTGCAAATTATGACACAAACATGAACAAAAATAATCCGCGAAATGCATTCCCAATGCTTAATTTTGAACCTGCCGGTAAAGGACGGGTTTCTATTATTGCACTGCTGCAGCGATAGTGGCCATCGCTGTTGCCGTTAAGTTTTTAAGCGGCTTTAAAAATCATCCATGTACTCATTTCTGCTGATGCTGTTGGCCATCATATTGGCCGGTCCGAAAACTGTTGAGAAAAGTCAGGCGCACAAACCGGTATCCATAGGCGCTGTATGGACGGATTCCCTGCGCTATCCTGCTGAAGGGAGCCTCGCAAACCTCCGTCAACTTACTTTCGGCGGGAACAATGCCGAAGCTTATTTCAGTTTCGACGGCAAAAGTCTGGCGTTTCAATCCGATTATTCCGGCTGGGGCAACCAATGTGATCAAATTTACTGGATGCCTGCTTCCGGTACCAAAGGCCGGATGCCGCAGCGGGTGAGTAACGGCCTGGGGCGCACGACCTGTGCGTATTTTATGCCCGGCGACAAGCATATCCTCTTCGCTTCTACACATCTCGGCGCGGCAGAATGCCCGCAAACGCCGCGTTTTATCAATGGTAAATACGTCTGGGGCATTTACCCGACCTACGATATCTTCGTCGCCGATAAAAAAGGCCGCATTTTGCGGCAACTGACGGCAGCCGATGGTTACGATGCAGAGGCTACGGTATCGCCCGATGGCAAAAAAATCGTTTTCACTTCAACGCGTTCCGGCGACCTTGAACTTTGGACGATGAACACCGACGGAACGGGCTTGAAACAAATCACCTTCGATTTGGGCTATGACGGGGGGGCATTTTTCTCGCCTGACAGCAAGCAGCTGGTATTCCGTGCCTCCCGCCCGAGTACCCCCGAAGCAATTGCTACATATAAGGAACTGCTGTCGAAGGGGCTCGTACAACCCACCGATATGGAAATCTTTGTATGTAATGCCGATGGCTCCGACCTCCGGCAGGTCACCCGGCTCGGAAAAGCCAACTGGGCGCCATTCTTTCACCCTTCCGGCAGGAAAATTATTTTCACGTCCAACCACCATCTGTCCAGCGGAAGGGCGTTCAATCTTTTTTCGATCAATACCGACGGCACCGGCCTCAAACAAATCACCTTCGACCCCATCTTCGATGGATTCCCTATGTTTTCGCCGGACGGTAAGAAATTTGTCTTTGCTTCCAACCGATTCAATGGGGGCAACCAGGATACCAATGTGTTTATCGCCGATTGGGTGGAGGATTAAATTGATTTGCGACATGGCAGCGAAAGGATACGTTGCACCGGCCCGGAGTTCAAAAAAATAACTATTTTCAAAAAATACAGCATGAGACAACGGTATTTTCTGTTTTTGGCGATGGTCCTTTCCCTGCATTCTGGCCTGGCCCAACAAACATCCCTTCAGCCCCGGCTCATCGTCGGTATCACGGTAGATCAGATGCGATATGACTATCTGTATAAATATTACGAACGCTACGGTACGGGGGGCTTCCGCAGGATGCTTTCCCAGGGGTTTTCCTGCGAAAATACACACTACGATTATGCGCCTACCTATACGGCTCCCGGGCACGCCAGTATTTATACCGGAACAACACCCTCGGTCCACGGGATCATCGGCAACGATTGGTACGACCGTGCTACGAAGCGAAACCGCTATGTCACCGCCGACGAATCGGTCAAAGGGGTAGGCACGGAGCGTTCCAGTGGCCAGCATTCCCCAGCCGTTTTGCTCGCCTCTACCATTACCGACGAGCTACGGCTTTCCAATGCCATGCAGTCGAAGGTTGTCGGGATATGTATCAAAGACCGGGGGGGGATCCTTCCGGCAGGCCATATTCCGAATGCCTGCTTTTGGTTTGACGATGCGACGGGCAACTGGATAACGTCGGGCTATTATCCCGACAGTACAGAACTGCCCAAGTGGGTGGTAAAATTCAACAACAAAAAGCTTGCGCTTAAATATATTTCAGAGCCTTGGAACACCCTGGAGCCGGAAGCAGCCTACGTTTCCAAAATGCCAGACTGGGACAAGTATGAAAAACGATTTCCGGGGGACAGCACGGGCGCATTTCCCCACGTCCTCCCGGCGCTTGTTACCAAGGGCGGCCCTGGCCTCGTGCGCAGTACGCCTTTTGGGAATACCCTTACTACGGATTTTGCCCTCACGGCAATCGAAGAAATGGAACTCGGCAAAGATGGATACCCGGATTTTCTCTGCCTCAGCTATTCTTCTACCGATTACGTCGGGCACCAGTTCGGAGTACACAGCAAAGAGGTAGAGGATACTTACCTGCGCCTGGACCGCGAGCTTAGCCGGTTGCTGGATTATCTCGACGAGAAATTTGGTAAAGGGAACGTCCTCGTTTTCCTCACTGCCGACCACGGCGCCGGGGAGACGGTCGCCCATTTGAAGGATATCCGCATCCCGACGGGAATCCTGGAAGAAAACAAACTGGTATCCAGCCTGAACACTCACCTGCAGGAGGTATTCGGAGTGCGGCTGCCCTATGTGGAAGCAGTGGTCAACCAGCA
This sequence comes from Saprospiraceae bacterium, assembly GCA_049315745.1. Classification (GTDB taxonomy): domain Bacteria; phylum Bacteroidota; class Bacteroidia; order Chitinophagales; family Saprospiraceae; genus JADJPL01. The sequence continues at coordinate 2,730 of JBMOJO010000170.1, forward strand.
AGTGTATGTAAACGAGCCGGTGCTGCCGATTGCAAAGCTGGAGGTTGAGCAGGTGCGCAGGGCAATTGCGGATTACCTCAAAAAGCAGGACGGTGTTTATGGTGCGCTTACCCGGGAGCAATTATTCGCGGTCGCACCGGAGTATCCTTTTATCGGGCTGATTCGCAGGGGCTTTCATCAGCGGCGCTCGGGAGATGTCGTCTATATGCTGGATCCGTCCTGGCTTCCGGAGCCTTTTTTTGCCGGCGGGGGTACGACGCATGGCAGCCCCTATGCTTACGACACGCACGTCCCGCTGCTGTGGTTTGGCTGGAAAATACCCCATGGGGAAACCCATGTTCCGGTAGCTATCTCCGATATTGCGCCTACCCTTGCGGCGCTGCTCCACATCATGGAACCCAACGGGGCTACGGGGAAGCCCATTGCGCCATTGTTGGAAAAACGGTGAAAGGGGGGCGGTTAATGCCAGTATAACTTTCCCGCTTCGATGAGGGTCTGGGGGGAACGCTGCGTGGCAAACCTCGTGGCGATGGTTTTTCGGCCTTCCGCAGTGAGATAGAACACTTCGAAATGGAGATGGGGCCCATTGCTCCATCCGGTATTGCCGCTGAACCCGATCACCTGACCTACGTTGACCTGCTGGCCGGTCTCGACGATGGCGCCGTTAAGCATGAGGTGCCAATAGCCGCTGAACGTGCCGTCGCGGTGCATAATCAGGATGTAATTGCCGTATTTACCGCATTTCGGTTCCGGACAGCCATAGTCGCTGTCCTCTTTGACTTCGACTACGACGCCATCGCGTGCCGCGCATATCGGTGTGCCTTCCTCCATCATGAAATCTATCGCAAAGGCGTTTCGATGGCTGATGGCGCCCAGGTAGCCCTGGGTCACGAGGCTGGCATTGCCTTTTAGGAATGGGAGCCGGTAAACATAATTTTCTTCCGGCTTGACCCGTTCCGGCACTCCGAGCACCTGCTTGAAGTTAAAGTCCCATTTAGGTTTTCCCTTTCCTGTCGCATAAATGCTGGCCAACACCGCTTTTTGGCCGGGCTGGAGGTTTTCCTGAAAAATACTTTTGGGGTCCACGTCCATATTCTCGAGGTAGAGGTAGTCAATTTCCACAAAATAGGGGATATTGCTATTGTTCCTGGCGACCAGGTACACCACACCGCCTTCCCCGCCGATGGGAAATATCTCGACAGCAGCGGCCTGCCCAGTCATTCGTATTGAAAGGAGCAGTACGAGGGCCGCAAATAGGATACTCTTTTCGTACCTCATGGCTTTACCTGGTTCTCTCCTTCCCAAGGCGACAATCCCGCATCAGATTTAGAGTGCTGAATATGCATTTTTTCCAAGGCTTCCGGGCTTAGTGAACACGATATTGTTTGAACGAACGGATATAAACGCTTTTTTATTCCGTACAATGATATATATATACGAAAAAGGACATCATTCAGTTTCAATTTATTAACATTCCGGGCAAAATCGTTGCTGCAATAGTTTGCTATTGTTTTAAGCAACCCTGTCTTATAAGTAAAAAGCCGCCTTTGGTGCCATAATTTTATATTAGACTTGTTGCGATGGGCATCTCATTGCGTAAAAATGGCTCTTTTTCGCCCCCACTACGGCTTTTTTGGGTCAGGTAGCCAGGCTATCCGCCCTCAAAAAGCCTTTTCACACAACCCCAACAATCTTCCGCCGCAGAGGGAGGCAATTCGCTTGTTCTGACGCGGTACAGCCCCGGTAATTTCGGCAATGCTAGTACAGTACCCTGAATTTTATCGTGTTGCCCACTCTTTTCAGGGCATTGAAGATTTTTTTATGGTAGGCCGTATCAATATCGGTAATGGCATAACCAATCTGGCGGTTGGTCTGGAGGTATTGACCGAGGATATTGATCTGGTGTTCGGCGAGGATACCGTTGATTTGTGCGAGGATCCCGGCGCGGTTTTCGTGGATATGGATGAGGCGGTGTGCATTGCGGAGCACGGGGAGCTGCAGTTGGGGGAAATTCAGGCAGCCCTGTGTCGCGCCGGTATTGACGTACTCGATAATTTTTGCAGGTACAGTATTGGCGGCCCTTTCCAATGATTCGGTGGTATGTCCGCCGAGGCGTGGGCTGAGCAGGACATTGGGGAGGCTGCGTAGCCGACTGATGGCTGCTTCCTGTTGCGGGGTTGGCGCCTCGGGGAGGGCATCGAGACAGGCGCCAAACAGCTTTTTTGATTCGAGGGCATCTGCGAGATCGGTCAGTGCGACGGCATATTCGTTGCTCATATTGAGGAGCAGGGCATTATCGCGCATCATGCGGAGGGTGCTGCGTTTAATGAGCCCATTATTCTCCGGGCGCTTATCTACATGAATAGAGACGATATCGCTATGGCGGAGCAACTCCTGCAGCGTGGAGCAGGGGGAGGCGTTGCCGGGGGCGGTTTTATGCGCGAGGTCGTAATACAGCACCCGCATGCCTACCGCTTCGGCAAGCAGGGATAGCTGCTGGCCGGAATGCCCGTATCCGATGATGCCGAGGGTTTTGCCGCGGAGCTCGCGTCCTGCAGGCAGCGGTATATCTTTCTGTCCTTGAGCGCTGTTGAAGAAGGGGCTCATTCCTCGGAGTGCGACGATAATATTCCCGATGGCGAGCTCTGCCAGCGCACGGGCATGTGTGTGCGGGGAGTCGAATACTGCTACCCCCTGTGCCGCGGCTTGTGCGCTTTCGGGCAGGGAATGCCCTGCCCCGAATATGCCTGCTGCCATAAGTCTGGGGGCGAGCTTGAGCGCTTCCGGAAGGATATTAGTGCCCGGCAGGAGGCCAAGAATGGACAGTTCCTTCCCATCGCTTTCAAAGAATGCTTTTGTGAGGGGCGCTTTTGCAAAAGCGACCTGGTATCCTTCAGCCTGGAACGCCTGCGCAGCAGTTTCGGGGATTCCTGCTTCCAGCAATACCCTTATCCGGTTTTTGGGATAGGATAACGCCCGCGGCATCCGGTTGACGTACAGGAACTCATCAAAACTCGGCGTGATATGATCTGCTTTGTCGAGCAGGCTTTCTCTTAGCACATTCTCGGTGAAGGCGAAAAACTTATGTGCGATCCCGGCTTCTACCATCTCATAGTCGGTGTAGCCGTCGCCAATTACCCAGACCTCCCCCTTCAACCCCAGGCTTTGCAGCACTTTTGGCTTTCCTTTGCTGAAAGCGAGGGGGTTGTCGCGGTCAAAACCCGTGACCCAGCCGTCTTCGTCGTATGTAAAGGTGTTGGCGAGCACATGGTCTTCATCTATCTGAAAGGGTGCGACGACAGGGACGATGAAATCCTTGAATCCGCTGGAGATGATATAGATCTGCCCTTTGTATTTCTTGAAAAATGCTTTGTTGCGGGAAAAAGAAACCGAAACCTTGCGCTTCAGGCGTTTGACGAGGCGGGCGACGTCGTCGCGGTGGATACGCAGCAAGTCCATACGCCGCACCAGCGATTCGTGAAACGAGATTTTCCCTTCCATGCCCAGGTTGGTGACGTCTTTGATTTCCTGAAGGGCAAGCGATTTTCCGGGATCGTCCTTGAGGACAATCTCCCCAAGCTCTTCCAGTGCTTCTACCTGCATGAAGGTAGAATCGAAATCTATCATGATGTAAACCATACTCGTCGAACGTTTTTGTGTAGTTTGGGCTTTTGGGTTCAGGGTGTTTGAAAAACAAATCTACAAGCGGGTCGAGTTGGCCTTGTCCCTTTTGCGCATCAGCCTTATCGTCAGTGCGAGGCTGAAAAAGATCAATACTGCGGCCATCCAGTAAGGGGCCCCTGGCAGGCGGAAGGGTGCCTGGGCAGATGTAAAATAGGCAAACAGGTTGGTCATCAGCAAGGGCCCGAAAATCGAGGTCAGGCTCATCAGGCTGGTGATCGCCCCGCGCAGCTCTCCCTGCTCATTGAGCGGGACTTCGTTGGACATCACGCCTTGAAGGGCCGGAATGGCAATCCCACCCAGAGAAGCGACAGCGGTAATCGCAAACATCATCCAGGATTGGGTTGCCACGGCATACAAGGCCATACCTATCGCATAAAGAAACAGGCCGATATAAATCGAGCGGGTGGCCCCCAGCCGGGGGATCACGCTGCGGGTTAGGCCTCCCTGGACGATTGCGGCCATGAGCCCGACAAAACTGAGGCTCAGCCCGACCGTCCGCTCGCTCCAGGAGAATTTTTCCATGGTATAGTACGTCCAGGTACTCTGGGTAGCATACCCGGCCATGGTGATCAGCGCAAAAGGTGCCGTCAGGCCGAGTACCAGGGGGTAACGCCTGAGCTGCCGCAGCATGCCCAGGGGATTGGCACGACGCCAGTCAAAGGCGCGTCTGTTCCCGGGGTCCAGGGATTCAGGGAGCACAAAATAACCATAAAGCCAGTTGAGCAAAGCCAGTGCAGCGGATACAAAGAAGGGGATTCGGTTGCCGTACGCTCCCAATACGCCCCCCAGCAGTGGCCCAAGGATAAACCCCAGGCCAAAAGCGGCGCCGATAAGCCCAAAATTCTGTGCCCGTTTCTCCGGAGGGCTCACGTCGGCGATATATGCCCCGGCCGCCGTGAAGCTCGCACCCGTGATCCCGGAAATTACCCTGCCGATGAATATCCAGGTCATCGTCGGGGCAATACCCAAAACAATATAGTCTATCCCAAAACCAAAAAGGGAAGCCAGTAAGACCGGCCGACGTCCGTAGCGGTCGCTCAAGCCGCCCAGGATCGGGGAAAAGATAAACTGCATCAAGGCATAGACGAAAATCAACCACCCTCCGTACCGCGCAGCTTCGCTTAGGCCGATACCGGTCAGCTCCATGATCAGCCCGGGCATCACCGGGATGATAATCCCCAGCCCGGTGACGTCAATAAGCATGGTAATGAATATGAAAATCAGTGCCTTGCTTTTATTTCCTGCCATGAAAACCTTTTTGATTCACGGCGCTTCGCGCCAAATAATATTTTGAGGTTGTGTAAAAAGGTTTTTACCGCCTGCGGCGGCAAAAACCTTTTTACACAACCTCAGAATATTCTTTTGAGAGACAC
>JBMOJO010000477.1:0-1762 GCA_049315745.1 Saprospiraceae bacterium
AAGCGAAATCATGAAAAACAAGTCTCCATCCAAATATTATTTGGCACGCAGCGCCGAGAAGAACCTTTTTACACAACCCTCAAATAAAATCCTTCGCGGTGCAGCCGCGGAATTAGTGCCCCAAAAAATGGGGAGCACCCCCTTAAGCCCCCAGACCGGCTGCCGTTTCACACACCAACGCCCATCCTTTCCGGACATCTTCGAGGCAGGTATCCACTTGCCCGGCTACCAGGCGAAGGGTGTATTTCCCGTCGAGGCGGGTCTGTGTGAGTAAGATTTTGCCGGAATCGTTCAGTTTTTGCAAAAGTTGCTCATTGAGGCGATTGAGTTCGGTTTCGTCATGCACAGCAGGTGGATGAAAGCGAAAGCAGACGAGATTGAGCGGTACGGGGGCAAGCAACTCAAAATCAGGATGGCGTTCAACCTCGGCCTTTAGCCACTGCCCAATGCGGATATGTTCCCGGAGGCGCTCCTGCAGTCCCTCAATGCCATACGTCCGGAGCACAAACCAGAGTTTCAGGGCCCGGAATCGGCGCCCGAGCTGGATCCCCCAATCGCGGTAGTTATTGACCTGTTTGTCGAGGGGCGTTTTCAGATATTCCGGAAGGATGCTGAACGTATTTTGCAGCAAAGCCTTGTCTTTTACATAAAATGCCGTACAGTCGAAGTTGACAAACAGCCACTTGTGCGGGTTAAACACAAAGCTGTCGGCCATTTCCAGGCCCTCGGCCATCCAGCGCATTTCCGGGAGCAGCAGGGCAGCGCCTGCATAGGCCGCATCCACGTGCAGGAAAAGTCCATATTTCTTGCAGATCCTGCCAATTGGGGCAAGGGGGTCAATGGCAGTCGAACTGGTCGTGCCCATTGCGGCGACAACGGCAAGCGGGTGCAAGCCTGCTTCCAGGTCCTTCAGGATGGCAGCTTCCAACGCTTCCGGCAGGAGGGCAAAGTGCTCGTCGGTAGGGACAATAACCAGGTTTTCTTCCCCAAAACCTGCAATTTTTACCGCTTTGGGGATGGAAGAATGCACCTGCCCGGAGGCATAGATGGGCATCGGCGTACGACCATAAAATCCCTTTTGATTAATTTCAAACCCGCTGGCTCTTTCCCTCGCCATCAACAGCGCAATAAGGGTGGCTGCGGAGGCGGTTTCCTGGATTACTCCGGTCCATTCTTCGGGAAGGGCGAGCATTCCGCGCAGCCATTCCATACACCGTTCTTCCAATTCCTCAGCGGCAGGGGAGGTGTACCAGATCATACACTGTGCGCCCATGGCGGCCGTGAGCATTTCCGCCAATACGGAAGGGGCACTTCGGCTCGCCGGAAAATAGGCAAAAAAACCGGGGTGCTGCCAGTGCGTCATCCCCGGGAAAATGATCTTTTTAAAATCCTCAAATTGCCGGGCAAAATCTTCCCCCTGTTCCGGCGCAGCGACAGGCAACTGTTTTTTAATATCCCCGGGCATTATGGACGGTTTGACGGGATAGTCACCGACCTGCTCAAAATAATCCGCCATCCAGTCGGCCATCTGATGGGCCCAGTACCGGAATTCTCCAGTGTCCATAAAGGTTGGTTTTTGCTTGTTCTAAGTGCGAAAGTTACTATTTTAGGCGCGGGCTTCAAAAGGATTTCGCCTGCCGGCGAAATCCTTTTGCTGAAGTATCTATTTAGCAGGTCGCTGACCTTTAAAATAATGTTTCGGATTGTGTAAAAAGTATTTTGCCGCCTGCGGCGGCAGAATTTTATATTGAAACCGTGCGTG
>JBMOJO010000017.1:0-31109 GCA_049315745.1 Saprospiraceae bacterium
GGATGGAGACATCTTTTTCCTGATTTTGCGAAGCAAAATCAGGAAAAAGATGTCTTCATCCAAAGAATATTTCGCCGCCGCAGGCGGCGAAAACCTTTTTACACAACCTCAACCTTTTTACACAACCCCGCATACCAAACATTATTTCTCGGGGCAATGACCTGCTAAATGGATACTGATTTTTAAAAATTTCGCTTCGCGAAATTTCGAAAATGATGTGTATCAAAAGAGAATATTCTGCTGCCGAAGGCGGTAAAAGACTTTTTATACAACCCCCAAAAGAATACTTCGCGGCGAAGCCGCGGATACCCCGGTAAATAGATGCTGAATCAAAAGAATAAAAAAATTGCCGTGCCTGGCCGCTGGGCGCCGAGCGGACTAAAACGCTTCCCGTTCCAAAGTCCAAAAACCTGCAAGGGGCCTTCGCAACCCAGACCCAGCAGCGTCAAACCATCGGTAACGGGCACATCAAGCGGGATTACCCTATTTTCCCGATCGAGGAGGCAAGGCGTTCCCGCATACACCACGCAGGTTACCGGGCTGAGCAGGAAAGGGAAAACAGGTATCCAGGGGTTATCGGCTACAATATGTGCAAATTGCCGTACCATTGCCGTTGCAGAAGCACATTGCCCCTGCTGAGGAAAACCCTGCCCTTTTGCTGAGCTGCCCTCGCCAGCCAATGCACGCAAGCGGGTTGCTCCTGGATAGTAGTAGATTTTTCCGCTAAACACCTCTCCGGCCTTCCATTCCTGCACAAAGTTCTCGCTGCCCCATGTATATTCCAGCAATAAGGCAGGAATGCCGTGCGATTGCCCCCAAAGCCACGTCCTGCGTATATTCAACTGGCCTTCCTCTTGATGGGCAGAATGAAAAACGAACCACTCGTCTTCGAGCGGAGGGCTTTGGAGCGCCTCCTCCTTCCGGGCATTTTGCCCCCCCTGGATCAGGAGTTCTTCTTGTAGTGCTGACGGAAGTTCTTCAAACCGGCCAAAAGCTGCTGCCCAAAGGGTCAGGGCAGCGATATGTTCTGCAAAAATTTCTGGCCACTGAGAATATGTTGCAGCACGCTGCATAGCCCTGATCCTGCGCGCCAAACCGGCAAGCTTGTAGTCGGTCAACCTGGCCGCTATTGCTTCCCAGGCCTGGGCATCCTGCATTTGTAGTGTTGCCAGCCCATTGCGGGCGACATCCAGCAGCCAGTGGCGGAGGCCTTCTGCCCCTTCCATCATTGCTGCGACACGCTTCTCGCGGGTGGCCGTATTTGTATCTGCACCGCTTTTAGGCACCTTGGGCAACGCACCGCCTGTATGCTCCAGGGCTGCAACGACCCAGTCAGGGGCAGGCCCAGATTTTCCGAACCCTTCGGGCCCTTCGTACCATTTCAGCAACAGGGCGACGATGTACTTATCAGGTTTGGCAGTAGCAGGACTATTGCTGAAAAAGTGCCTTGTGGACAAGTCTGCGGCAACTTTATACCGCAGGCTACCACTGCTCCGGCATTCGCCCCAGATCACCTGGCCGTTCCATCCAAGAGATGGCCATTTATTTTTGGAAAGCAAGAGACGTGCCCGTTCGAAAGTCAAGGGGCCGGGCGCGAGGACAAGGATTTCCTCGAGCGAAAGTCCGGGCGGGGTATCATGGATCAATCTTCGTCTTCTTCCTCCTCGCTAAGGATGCCCAGCTCCAACATTGCTCTTTCGGAAGCCATTTGCTCGGCGCTCTTTTTGTTGAAATCATCAGCGATACCCATGCGTTTGCCGTCAACCATCACGGCCACCTTAAAGCGGTCGCGTTTTTCAAACTTGTACCTGGCCACAAGTTTGTAAGAAACCACCATACCGTTTTTCTGGCACCATTCGAGGAGCTGGCTTTTGTAGTTGTCGTCCAGGCGTTCCAGCTCATGTATATTCACATATTTGCGCAGGACTTCCTGAACAACGTACTGCCGCGTGTTGTCATAGCCTTGTTCCAGATAGACTGCCCCGATGAGTGCTTCCACGGCATTGCCCAGCATAGACTTGCTCAGGCGCAGATTATTTTGCTGGCTCAGGAAGACATCCAGGCCCATTTTATCCCCCAGTCGGTTGAGTGCATTGCGCTTCACGATTTTGGAGCGCATTTTCGTCAGGAAACCTTCGTCGCTGTCGGGATACTTTTTGAACAGATATTCTGCGACGATTGTGCCCAGTACGGCGTCGCCCAGATATTCGAGCCGTTCGTTATTCTGGATCGCGTAATTTTTGTTGATATTTTCCAGCGGCGTAGAACGGTGGGAGAATGCCAATTTAAAAATACCCAGATTGGCGGGGGTAAAACCCAGCAGGTTGCGGAGTTTAGCAGTGAACGCCTTGTCTGGAGACAAGAACCTGTTATAGAGACGGAGCAGTGGCCGCAAGGTTTACACGATTAAATAGGCAATGATTGAATGCACACGCTGGCTTAATCCACAAATTTTTTCATTACGATCGAAGAATTATGCCCACCGAAGCCGAAAGTATTGCTCAATACTGCATCTACCTTCCGCGATTGTGCCTCATTGAAAGTTAAGTTGAGCCGGGCATCTATCTCGGGATCATCGGTAAAGTGGTTGATCGTAGGGGGCACAAATTGGTGGGTAATCGCCAGTACGCCTGCGATCGCTTCGATTGCACCTGCGGCGCCCAGCAAATGGCCCGTCATAGACTTGGTAGAGCTGATATTAAGCTTATAGGCATGTTCGCCAAAAACTTGCAGGATTGCTTTTGTCTCGGCAATATCCCCGAGGGGAGTGGAGGTACCATGTACGTTGATATAATCAATTGCTTCCGGTGCCAGGCCGGCGTCTTTCATGGCAAGCTTCATCACATTTCTTGCCCCGAGGCCCTCCGGGTGCGGCGCGGTGATGTGGTAAGCATCTGCCGTAGCGCCCCCGCCTATGATTTCTGCGTAGATCCTTGCGCCCCGTTTTTTCGCATGCTCCAGCTCTTCGATCACCAGTGCACCTGCACCTTCGCCCAGTACAAACCCGTCGCGGTCTTTGTCGAAAGGGCGGGAAGCCGTTGCAGGGTCATCGTTTCGAGTAGAAAGCGCCTTCATCGCATTGAAGCCGCCGATTGCAGTTTGCAGGATTACCGCCTCTGACCCCCCGGAGATGACAATATCATTTCGCCCCAAACGGATATAATCCAGTGCATTGACCAATGCGTGAGAGGAAGAGGCACACGCTGAGACGGTCGCGTAGTTGACCCCACGGAACCCATACTTTATAGAAATATAGCCTGCTGCGATATCCACGATCATTTTAGGGATCATGAACGGGTTATACCGAGGCTGGCCGTTGCCCAAGGCATGTGCGGTGATCTCTTCTTCAAGTGATTGGAGGCCACCTACGCCCGAACCCCAGATTACCCCCACACGGTCGAGGTCGAGCTGTTCTATGATACCGTGCAGGCCGGCATCATGAATGGCTTCATCTGCGCTGACGACCGCCAGCTGGGCAAAACGGTCTATTCGCCTTGCCTCGCGCTTTTCGATATGCGCCTCAGGGTTGAACCCCTTTACTTCGCAGGCGAACTGGGTTTTGAAATTTGTGGCATCGAACAGGGTAATGGGGCCCGCACCACTTTTACCCTGCTGAAGGCCCTCCAGATATGCCGGGACATTATTGCCGATGGGCGTTATTGCCCCGATACCGGTGATGACTGCTCTTTTCATAAATTGGTATTCTCCGCTTTATCGGTACAGCGCCCACTGAAGTACACTGGCTCGGAAAAACACTTCGTCGCACTGTCTTTGCTATGGGCGTGAAAGGGGGAGGGATTAATGGGATCCACCTTTATACACGATAAAAGACCACGGCCCAGATGAAAGCCCGTGGTCTTTTATCCTATGATTAATTCCCCAGTTGGGCCTCCAGGTAGGCAATCGCCTGTCCTACCGTTTGGATCGTCTCAGCCTGATCATCGGGAATAGAGACGTTGAATTCCCTTTCGAACTCCATGATCAATTCTACAGTATCGAGGGAATCCGCGCCGAGATCCCCGGTGAAGCTGGCTTCGGGCGTTACTTCGGCTTCTTCTACACCAAGTTTTTCTACAATGATTTTACTCACTCTTTCTGCAATGCTTGACATAAAAAACGTGCTTTATAGGTTAAAAATGCAACTGCAAAGTAAAACAGAACTGCCTTGATATACAAAGTTTTTATTCTTTTTTTCGCAACTATTTAGGCTGCTGTGAGGTTACCGGGAAAGCATCCTGTACGCCACTCATAAAGTTCATACATATTCCGTTTAAGCATAAAAACATACTTTCACCCCATCTGATCAATAGACTTGTTGCGATGGGTAATTATTGTGGGAAAAATGAGCTATTTTTTGACCAAACGAAGCCTTTTTGAGGGAGCTTAGCCCAGCTACGTGACCGAAAAAAGGTGCAGTGTGGGCGAAAAAGAGCCATTTTTACCCAATGAGAATCCCATCGCAACAAGTCTAATAAATACCTCATAGAAAAAGTGGCTGGTGTATAAGCCCCGTGCCAACTTAAGCGGCAGAATATGCCCTTTCGGGGTGGTGTAAAAGTCTTTTTCCGACGCTTCGCACCAAATAATCCTATAAAATTTCGCCGCCGAAGGTGGTGTAAAACTTACGGGACAGGCTCAAATTACTGTTTGCCTGCAGTACCTGAGCAAGGCTTGTGAGACCGCCCCGGAAATAATCCCGGGCCACTGCAGACAAGGGGTAAAAAAACCTTTTTAAATTAAATTATTGTAAAAGTTACACTTACTTCCTTTTTCGCCTTAATTTTTCGCCCTTATTTTAACTGTCCGGATTGCGATAAGCATATCACGGTGCAATAAGGATCGCTTTTACAGCCTTACGGTGGCCCTTTTCGATCACCTATGCCGGAGCGGATACCTCAAAAGCCTTTGTATGAGCGGAAAGTCTATGTACCATGCTGCCCTATCGCAACCAGTCGTATATCGCTGTTTCTTTTTCCCAAACACCCTGTGAATTATTGGTAAACCATGCAAAATCAGATCAAAAAAACCAAAATTGTGGCTACGGTAGGACCTGCTTCGCGCAACTATGAGACCCTGCTGCATCTCGTCCAGGCCGGTGCCAACGTTTTTCGCCTGAATTTCTCCCACGGCACCCACGAAGACCACCAGGAGGTCATCAACCATATTATACGGATCAATGAAGAATTCGGCTTCCATATCGGTATCCTTGCCGATCTCCAGGGGCCAAAGCTGAGGGTAGGCGAAATCGAAAACAACGCCCTCGAGCTAAACACAGGGGATATCGTCACCTTTGTCAATGAGAAGTGCGTCGGGACAATGGAACGCATCTATATGAGCTATGCCGAATTCGCACGGGACGTACGCCCTGGCGAAAATGTGCTGCTCGACGACGGCAAGCTGGTCCTTAAAGTACTTGAGACTAACAATAAAGATACCGTCCGCCTGGAGGTAGTCCACGGCGGGGTTCTGTCGTCGCGAAAAGGGGTAAACCTGCCCAACACCAAGACCAGCCTCCCCTGCCTGACCGAGAAAGACCTGAAAGACCTGGATTTTATCCTCACCCAACCGGTCAACTGGATCGCGCTTTCGTTTGTGCGCTCGGCAAAAGACGTAAAAATGCTCCGCGAAATCCTCGACGAGCGCCAGCACCCCGCCAAGATTATCGCAAAAATCGAAAAACCCGAGGCGCTCCAAAAAATTGATAAGATTATCAAAGCTTCCAATGGCATTATGGTGGCCAGGGGTGACCTAGGTATAGAGGTGCCTATCGAACGCATACCGGTTGTACAAAAACAGATCGTGCAAAAATGCATCCAACGTGCCCGCCCGGTAATCGTCGCCACCCAGATGATGGAAAGCATGATCCAAAGCCCTACCCCGACCCGTGCAGAAGTCACCGACGTCGCCAACGCAGTACTCGACGGCGCCGATGCCGTTATGCTCAGCGCCGAAACAGCCTCCGGAAAATTCCCCGTCCGGGTCGTAGAGGCAATGACCAATATCATCCTCGAAGCCGAAGGATGCGCCATGAACACCTTCCAGCGCCCCGTCGCCTCACCGAATTCCCGCACTTTTCTCTCCGATGCAATCTGCTTCAGCGCGGCTAAAACCGCCGAAGAAATCCGTGCCAAGGCAATCGTCGGCATGACCAGCTCGGGCTATACCGCTTTCAAAGTCTCCAGCTACCGCCCGCAGAACAATATCCATATCTATATCTTTTCCGACAGGATGCACATGCTCGCGACACTTAACCTCGTATGGGGGGTTCGCTGCTTCTACTACGACCGGTTCACCAGTACGGACGAAACGATCATTGACGTCACCGAAATCCTAAAAAATTCGGGATTCCTGGAGCCTGGGGACGTAGTCATCAATACTGCGTCTATGCCCCTGCACAAAAGGTACCGTACCAATATGCTCAAAGTTACTACGATCGAATAAGCAGGTTCGTTACAACGGACCGGCGAGGTGGGGAAAAGGATATTTTCATCCGCTCAAATACGCTTCGAGGGGGCACTGTCAGGTTAACCCACCCCGAAATGCCATTTTTGACCTGCACCGGTCCCGTCCCAACAGGCCCGGCGAGCGTTTTTTCCCCACGGCACAACTCAACCCGACTGTTGCGCGTTTCAAAACATATATTCCTGGTTTCGAAGATTACCAATTCACGACCATGCCCATGATGAAATCTCTCGGCCTCATTGTAGCCTGTATGCTCTGTGTCCATGCTTTGTCTGCACAAACTGCAGATGAACGCCTCGGGCTGGAAGCTAAAGTTATCGAAGCCGGCAAGCAAAAAATGCTCGGCAATGCGGACAAGGCCGGTACCATCTATCTCCAGATCCTGGACAAACAACCAGGCAATACCCTTGCAGCTTATGAACTGTCGCGCATTCTCCTCGAAAAGGGGGACCTGACAGAAGCGCTCAAATACGCCGGCCAAGCTGCTAAAGGCGATGTGAACAATATTTGGTACCAATCCCTCCTGGCCCGCATCCTCTCAGAAATGGGCCGTCCCCAGGAAGCTGCCAATATAATCGCCCAATCGCTCAAGATATTTCCCCGTGAAAAAAACCTCTACCTCGACTGCGCGGGCTATCAGGAACGCGCGGGCCAAATACCCGCAGCCATAAAAACCTACGACGAAATGGAAATCCTCTTTGGCTTGCAGGTAGCCTCCACAAGTAAGAAAGCCGACCTCTATGTGGCCATCGGCGATATAAAAAAAGCTGCCCGTGAATGGGAAAAACTCTGCACCGCATACCCCCAAAATACCCCATTCCTCCTGCGCCTGGCCGATTTCTACGCAAAAAATGGCGAAAAAGAAAAGGCTAATGCCGCATATCGGAAAATCCTTGCCCTAGATCCCAGGGAACCCACCGCCATCAGCGCGCTGGCAGGTTCCGAAAGCGTTTCTTCAGCCGCGATCCCGCCAGATGTTAAAGCCCTCGCCGGCAACCGCGACCTCGATGCAGGAACCAAAATCAACAAACTCAAACCTTTCCTCGAACGATTCGAAAAGGAAAAAGAAACCGCACTCGGCACAGAGCTCCTCTCGATCGCCGCACAAATCGAAGCATTACACCCCGGCGACTACCGCGCCCTCGCATTCAACGGCCAGATCCTCCTGGCCGATGAAAAAGCCGGCGAAGCGGCAACCAAATTCAGGCGCGCACTCGACCTGGAAGAAAACCAATTTACCAACTGGGAATACCTCCTCAATATCTATCGCAGCCTGGGCAATGCCCCCGCACTGCTCCGCGAAGCCGCCAATGCCCTCGAGCTCTTCCCCAACAAACCCTTTCTCTACTATTGCGAAGCCCTGGCATTGTACTGGCAGGAAAACCTCTCTGACGCAAAAAACAGCCTTCAGCAAGCCCGCTTAATCGGCATACAAGACCCCGCAGCCCGCCAGGAAGCCCTGTCCCTCCAGGGCCTTGTCCTCTCTGCAATGCAAAATGACGACCTGGCAGACCAGGCTTTCGCGGAAGCAAAATCGGTCTTCCGCGAAACGGCTGTCCTGCAGGCCAGGTTAGCGCTACACCTCACACACACCGCACAGACCGAAACCGCCCTGCAAACCGCCAGACGGGCCTTGGCACTGGACCCAAATAACCGCGAAGCGGTATTTGCCCTCGCCCGTGCCCTATATGCCAGCGGGCAATTCAAAGCGGCCCAACAAACCCTCGAACCCGTTCTGCCCGCCTCCGAAAATCCCCAAGTCCTCGAGCTGTGGGGCGATCTGCTCTTCAAACAAGGGGCAAGTTCGGAAGCCTTGTCTCACTGGGAACAGTCAAAGGCCAGCGGCAATAAATCCCCCCGACTGATGAAAAAAATTTCTGATAAAAAACTCTATGAATAACCCACGGTTCCGCTATCCCGCCGGCCTGGCCATCGCCCTGACGGCAATTATCGCCCTGGCTTCCTGCTCAGGGACTAAAAATATTGGCAGCGACCCACGCAAGGACAGCGCCGAGTTTGTCTGGCGCAAAATAGATACCCATCATTTTCGCGCAAACTGGTTCGAAGGGACCGCCAAAATCAGCTATGATGACGGCAGCCAAGCGGTAAAAGCCAGCGCAACACTGCGGATGCAACAGGACAGCGTCGTATGGATCGCCATCAGAAAACTCGGCTTCGAAGTTGCCCGTGCACTACTGACCACAGATTCCGCCTTCCTGATTGACCGGCTCAATAACGAATACCGCACTTATGCCCTCGCCGATATATCCAGTCAGTACCACCTCCCCGCTAACCTCCGGATGATCCAGCAATTCCTCCTGGGAAACGCTGTCTTCTTATCTCAACGCCCCGAATACCTCAAAAATACCAACGATACCTTGACGATTCAGGAAAACAACACATACGGCACCCTCCATTATAATATCCCCACAACCGATTACCGCCCCAGGCAAATCGCATTCAAAAATAAGCAGGGCAGCCAGGAAATGACTATGTCCCTGGGTGGTTATGACGATACCCCCGATAAACAAAAGTTTTCGTACCTTCGTCTTCTGACCTTGAATGGTGAAGAAACAGGAAAAATTAATGTGGAGTTAAAGTTTAGCGAAGTCGAACTCAATGTTCCAAAAAGCCTGCCTTTTGAAATTCCCGTACGCTACCTGCGTGTACAATAAATATGCAGTAGTCATCTTTGCCCTGGCCTTGCTCGCCATCATACCTGCCACAGGGCAGTCGCGCAGAGACCTGGAAGAAAAACGCAAGTCCTTGTTGCGGGAAATCAACCGTACCGGAGAAGAACTGATTTCGGCACAAAAAAATAAAAAAGCAACGCTCCAGGTCATCGTTACGATGCAGCAGCAAATCCAATCCCGGCAACAATTGGTGCGCAATACCGAGGCTGAAATCGTGCAGCTCGATAACGCGATCCGATCCAACCAAAATACCCTGAAAGCCCTTGAAGATAAAACCCGGGAACTCAGGAACGAATATGCCAGAATGCTCCGCTTGGCCTTTCGCTATAAACTCACGAACAGCCCGCTGGTCTTCCTCCTGTCTGCCGATAATATTAACGACGCCTTCAGTCGATGGCAGTACCTGCGCCAATATGACCGCCACCGTACCCGCTATGCAAGGCTGATCATGGAAACGGAAAACAACCTGCAAAATAAAATGGTGTCCCTCCGCCAAAACCGCCTGCAAAAACAGGAAATGCAAAGCTCCCTGTCCCAGCAACAAAAACAACTCGATAGCGAACTCCGCAAAAAAGACGCCCTTCTCAAGTCGCTTAAAACCAATGAACAAAAACTGTTAGCCGAGCTCATTCGCCAGGAGGAAGAACGCCGCCAACTGGACCAGGCAATCGAATCGGTCATCCGCAGGGAGCTGGCAGTGCCAAAAACAAGAGCGCGCCCCGACGACCCCCTCCCCGTCGCCGGACCCGAAACGGTGCCCGCCACCGCAGCCTTTGGCTTCAATAAAGGCCAACTGCCCTGGCCCGTCAGCGGAGGAAGGATTGTCCGTGCTTTCGGCACCCAGCAGCATCCGCGTTTTAAAGATGTCAAAACCCAAAATAATGGTATTGATATCCGCGCCGAAGGATCGAACGTCGTGCGCGCCGTTGCCGACGGTCGCGTCTCCAGCATACAGGTTGTCCCCGGGTATCAAAATACCCTGATCATCCAGCACGGGGAATACTACTCCGTCTATTCCAACCTCGCAGAGGTCATGGTCGCCCGCAAAGACCAAGTCCTGGAAGGGCAGGAAATCGGCAAGCTCGACAATACTGTTATGGAATTACACTTCGAATTGTGGCGCGAAAAATCCCGCCTCAATCCGGAACCATGGATCAAAAAATAGCCCGAATCGTATGGCAAAAGGTTGGAATGTCGGGGAAAAAAATTTTCCCAATAACCCGCTTCAACAGGAAAACGCAGTGCTGGTAGGACTGGTCCTCAAAGACCAGACGGAAACCCTCGTCCAGGAACAACTCGACGAGCTCGAATTCCTCGCCCTTACTGCCGGCGCAGCCACAAAACGCCGGTTTATACAGAAACTCCCCCACCCGATCTCCAGTACTTTTATCGGAAAAGGGAAACTGGAAGAAATCCGGGCGTATATCGAAAAACATGAAGCGATTACAATGGCTATCTTCGATGATGACCTTAGCCCCAAACAACTGAATATCCTCGAAGAAGGCCTCAAAGTCAAGATTATTGACCGCAGTACCCTCATCCTGGATATCTTCGCCCGCCGCGCCCAAACAGCCCAGGCTAAAACCCAGGTCGAACTGGCCCAGCTCCAGTACCTGCTCCCAAGACTGAGAGGCCTCTGGACCCACCTCGAACGCCAACGCGGCGGCATCGGCATGCGTGGGCCCGGTGAAATGGAAATCGAAACCGACCGCCGTATCGTCCGCGATAAAATCGCCCTCCTCAAAAAGAAACTGGAGACGATAGACCGCCAAAATGCCACCCAGCGCAAAAACCGGGGCGAGTATATCCGCGTATCGCTCGTCGGATATACAAACGTCGGCAAATCCACCCTCATGAACCTCATCAGTAAATCCGAGGTCTTCGCAGAAAATAAACTGTTCGCAACCCTCGATACTACTGTGCGGAAAGTCGTTGTCGAAAATGTCCCCTTCCTCCTCTCCGATACCGTCGGCTTCATCCGCAAATTGCCCCATCACCTCATCGAAAGCTTCAAGTCCACCCTCGACGAGGTGTGCGAAAGCGACCTGCTCGTCCACGTCGTGGATATCGCCCACCCTAAACACGAGGAACATATCCGCACCGTCAACAATACCCTCAAAGAACTTGGCGCACTCGACAAGCCGACCTTGTTCGTATTCAACAAAATTGACCTCTTCCGCGAAAATAACTATGATCCCTTTATTGACCGCGAAGCCCGCGAAGAAATCGAAGAAGGGCTTAAAGGCAACCTCAAACACCTCTTTGACCACGATAACGTCATGATCTCTGCCATTACCCGAGAAGGAATCCCCGAACTGCGCGAAAAACTCCTCGTGATGGTCAAAGATGCCTACAAAACCCGTTACCCCTATCATCCGCAAACCTGGTAACAGCTCTAATACCTCTGAATCATGGCCGATCATCTCCTCGCACGATATGCACAATTGCTGGTACATTACTGCCTCAACTTACAACCCGGCGACCGCCTCTACGTCAAAACCACTATCCTCGCCGAACCCCTCGTCCGAGAAGTTTACCGCTATGCGCTCCGGGCAGGGGCATCTGTAGATGCCGAACTGGAGTTCCGCGAAATGCAACGCATATTTTCTATGGAAGCCGGCGATATCCAACTACAACGGCCGCCCACCCTCCAGAAAATCGCCATGGAGGAATATGAAGCCTATCTCTATATCATGGCACCCTTTAACCTGCACGAGGATCACAATGCCATCAGCGCCGATAAGTCCGCCATCCGACAGGCAGCCATGCAGCCGATCCATGAAGCCTACTCCCTGCGCACCGCCTCACGGGCGCTCAAACGCAACCTCTGCCTCTTCCCCACGCAGGCTTCCGCACAGGAAGCAGGTATGTCGCTTGAATCTTATGAAACATTCGTCTATACCGCCTGCTGCCTCTATGACCCCGACCCCGTCGAATCCTGGCTCCAGGTACGCCAAAAACAACAGGCAATCGTCAGCCACCTCAATAATTGCCGGCAAATACGCTTTGTCGCTCCCGGCACAGACCTCCACTTCGTCACAAAAGACAGGACGTGGATCAACTCCGATGGCCAAACCAATATGCCCTCTGGTGAAGTCTATACCTCCCCGGTCGAAGACTCCGTCAATGGCGTCGTCCATTTCACCTTACCCATCACCTTTATGGGCAAAACAATCGAAGGCGTTACCCTAAGGGTCGAAAATGGGTTCATAGAAAGCTGGGATGCCGAAAAAGGCCGTGAAACCCTCGATAATATTTTCCATACCATTCCCGGTAGCCGGTACTTCGGCGAAGCCGCTATCGGCACCAACTACCGCATCACACAGCCTACCAAAAATATCCTCTTCGACGAAAAAATCGGAGGGACGGTACATCTGGCAATCGGACAGTCTTACCTACAAACCGGAGGCAAAAACCATTCCCCTATCCACCTCGACATGATTGCAGATATGCGCCAGGGAGGAGAAATCTGGGCGGATGAAGAAAAAATTTACGAAAATGGCTTTTTTTTAGCCCTTTAGTCGCTAAATTGTATATTTACGCCGCTTTTTGAAAGCAATAGTGAATTTTTCTTGTTAAATTGCGAGCCTTATGATTACGGGGCAAATCCCACCGGGCGCCCCGCTTGTTAAGACCACTAAATAAGTATAAGAACAAAATAGCCTATAGGGCGGGCACAATGAACTTTTTTTGACCCAATAACTACACACAACCGTGAACAAGAGTATAGCATTCTTAGAGCTGAAGTACGGCAACATCTATGGTGGTTACCCAAATTTCTACGCGATCAGCGAGATAGCATTGCTGGTTTTTGAAACAGATACCAAAAAAATCTTCCTGGAAAGCTGGGTCAACAATGCTGCCGTGGATATTGTTACCGTTACCTCCAAAACCAATGAGCTGGGCCATACGCTCGGCAGGGTAAAGGAAGTGGTCAACATGAAAACACGCCGCAAACGCCCTTTCGAAGAGGATTTCAAGCTGGACGACGCGGCACTCGCACAGGAATTTGCCAAATTAAGGCCCTCAAAAGGTCCTATCCGCAACTTCCTTACCAAAAATTTCAAAAAGTATCGCTTCCGCGATATCGTAGTCTTCGATGGAAGAAGGGATATCTTCTTGTGCGAACGATCCGGTGCCAACTTCTCCCGCCATAATGTTATTGACCTGCAGAAGGAACTCAACCGCGAAACCGAGTACCTCTTCTCCCTCAATAAACTCTCCGTCGTCATTAATTTTGAGCTCGATCAGTCTTACCTGCGGTCCAATAATCAGGAATACTGGCTCCACCCCATCGCAGCCCGCCAGATTGTACCCAAATCGGCTGCATACGATGCCGCCAGGTTGCTCATGGTGCACAATGAGTATAAATTCTACAACGCGGATTTCCTCATTAAAGCCCAGCTCGTACTCAATAAAATCCAGCATCCAAAAGTCTGAAAAGACCGGTAAAGTACCTTACCGCTTCACCGTTACCTCCGCCTCTAAATCCCAATTCGCACGCATCGGTTCGAGCTCGAACAAAAATATGGGCTCGGGCTGTGATTTCGCTGCATAGCTGCCGCTGTCCCACTGTCCATTGCCGTTGCGGTCCTCTACAAGACGCAGGGAATACGCCTGGGGAAAAATTCCCCTGAAGGTAACCTCCCTCGCCGTAACACCGGCAGGCAGCAGTTTTGAAACTACACTGCCCCCGTTTGCTACAAGTTCCAGTATATGCGCATAGGTACTGTCCAGGCCCGAAATTTTCAGTAAAATATTTCCGTAACTTTTTGCAGGGATCGGCGTAATCGCATACACGATCGAAGTATCCGTACTGCGGCCAAAAATATCGAAAAATGCGCCCGGTCTGATTTCCAACCGGTACGTCAGGTTTTCCCGCCAAGCCGTCCGGATATGTAAAATACGGGCATCTCCCTCGTCAATAAATACCGAAGGGACGACCCGCTCCAGTGAAGTATCGGCCTGCAGGACAATCGCAGCCGTATCGAAATTCTTTAAAGGCGCTGAAACCTGCAGGGTAAAATCCTCGAAAGGGTGCTGCCTGACCCCCCGCTCGTTCGGCCGGGGAGCTACCAACAAAGGTGGCAGAGGCTTGGCCGCACTGTAGGGCGGCAAGACTAAAGTGTCCCGGAACGCATTATCCCGCTCAAACACCAATTTACCCGTATCTTCCGGTGCCGTCCACACAAAAAGTGTGTCCTTCTCGATAGCTTGCCAAATAGCCTTGCCGGTCTCATGCGCTGCTTGGATACGCAAAGGGGGTAGATTAAAAGAGATTTTCACAAAACCCGCATAACTGGTATCTACCCCTATCCGGCGAAATGTGGGGGATTCCTCAAAAATATCCACTACGAGCCCCGTCCCGGCAGCGGCCCCTATCACAATAGGCGTATCCGGAAAACCAATTTTTTCATTGGGCAGATCAAACCGATAGTTTCCATTTACCTCTAACAAGGCAAATGCCTTGAAAGTACCCGCCCGGATATTATTGATCTGGAAACGGCCTTCCTTATCCGTCTTCGCAAAATATAAAGGCCGCTCCTTGCGCACCACACTATCGGCAGGGTTGTCGTACAGCATAAACAAGGCCTTCTCAACCGGCTCGCCGGTCACTGCATCGCGGATATTGCCTTTAAGCGATAATGAGTCGAGGTTCGGGCCTGTGGAAAATACAAAACGAAGGTTTTCCACAACATTTTTCTCGGTCAGGTCTTTTACCGCCGTCCCAAAATTGATGGCATACGTAACGTTCGGGCGCAACTTTTCCCGCGTATCAAATTCAAAAATCACCGAACGCTTCCTGATGCGAAGCTGTGGCCTGAACTCAAGCGGAGGCGATACCAATACCTGGGTTGAGACCTCCTCCAACTGAATCCACTCGTCAAAAGCAATTTCGATAGGCTGCGCGATAAAGTTGACCTGCCCGTTCGGCGTACTTTGCTGCAGAACCAGCTTTGGCGCTTCGGTATCTCTGGGCCCTCCCTGTGGTGGGGTGGGCGTCGCACAGGCACAAGCAAGCAGGTAAAGCAGACCAGAAAGAAGTGTCGCGTTGCGCATATACAGGATTTTGCAGGATTGCGCCGTAAAAATAGACAAAGGACGACAGCATTCACAAGATTTTCCCAATTGCCCGGATTTTACTGCCCAACACCTGAAATGGCTGCTCACTCTTCCTCCTGTCTATGAGGCCGACGGTTCGACGGGTGGAACCGAAGCAAGGTTTCCCGCAGGTATGCGTTGTCCAGATGGGTATAGATTTCTGTGGTCAGGATAGATTCGTGCCCGAGCATCTCCTGGACCGCCCTCAAATCTGCCCCTCCTTCGATCAGGTGAGTAGCAAAAGAATGGCGAAAGGTGTGGGGGCTCACCTGTTTTTTTATCCCTGCCGCCCGGGTCGTTTCCACTACAATATTGAACACCATAACGCGGCTAAGTTTTCTGCCCCGCTTGTTCAGGAATAGAAAAGGTTCGTCCGCCTGAGGTATCAAAGGTAATTTATCCCGTACATGTGTCCTGTAAAGGGCAATTTGCCTGAGCGCATCCTCGCCGATCGGCACGAGCCGCTCTTTGTTCCCCTTTCCGAGAACTTTAATAAACCCAGGGTCGGGATAGATATGCCGGGTGCGCAAGGCACAGAGCTCACTCACCCTAATCCCGCAGGCGTACAGGGTCTCGAGCATAGCACGGTTGCGAAGGCCATGTGGGGTACTCACATCTATGGCGCGGAGCATCCGTTGTACTTCGGCCACTGTCAATACCGAAGGGATATCGCGAAGGAGTTTGGGGGCCTCTAACTGTGCAGTGGGGTCCTCGGCGATAACGTTCTCGACAAAGAGGTACTTGAAAAAAGTCTTTAGTGCGGATAGTAGCCTCGCCTGCGAACGCCTGCCAAACCCCAACTCGTTCAGCGCTTGCAGGAAGTGCAGAAGGTCAGGCATATCTATCTCCGATGGCGCCTTTGATCGGCCGGATTGGCTGCAAAACCCTGCGAGCTTTTCAATATCGCCCAGGTAAGCGGCAACTGTATGCGGCGAAAGCCCCCGTTCGAGCAGTAAATGGGCGCGAAAGCCATTGATATAGGGCTGCCAGTACTTATTGGCCATAATGTAGGGCACCGTTTAATAGACTTGCTGCGATAGGTAGCCGTTGTGGTAAAAATGAGCTATTTTTTGTCCACGCGAAGGCTTTTGAGGGAGAATAGCCCAGCTAAGTGCCCGAAAAAAGACGCAGTGTGGGCAAAAAAGAGCCATTTTATCCCATGAGGATCCCATCGCAACAAGTCTAATGAATTGCAATAAAAGATTGGGCGCACTGCGGCGCCCCGGCAATTTTCCGCTCGTTTATCGGAGCAGTGTCCACTCAATAAAGCTTCACGAGGGCTAAAAATACCGTATTTTTTTTAGTATGCTGCCACATTGCGACAAGGCTGTTAAAAAAAGCTTCAAAAAAATAAACCCTTCGACATAGAAAGTGTTACATTTGTATTTGAAAGTAATACTATTATTTTTGTCAGTAACCAAAAAAATCATACACCATGTCCACCGTTGAATTCACTGCTCAATTTTCAAGGGAAGAAAAAGTACTCTTCAATTTTGCGCTCAACCTCACCAGAGACGAGGATTCTGCAAGGGATTTGGTACAGGAAACCGCTTACAAGGCATTCAAATATCGCGACCGCTACCAGCCCCAAACCAATCTCCGGGCCTGGCTGATGACGATTCTGCGCAATTCGTTCATCAATGACTATCGCAAGCGCCGCCGCCGTCAGGTGATGAATGACAGCACCTCCAACGACTTTCTGCTCGACTCGGGCAACGCCGTCGCTGGAAACGGGGGGGAATCCACCGTCATGCAGGAAGAAATACAACGGGCGATAGCCAACCTCGAAGAATGGGCGCGTATCCCATTCCTCATGCATTTCGAGGGCTATAAGTACGAAGAGATCGCCCTTAACCTCGGCGTGCCCCTCGGTACCGTGAAGAGCCGTATCTTCTTCGCCCGGCAAAAGCTACAGGGGGAATTGAAGTCGCTGTACAACGCCCCACAAGTGGCCGACATACTGAACTAGGCTTCCATCCAGCACCTTTTTCTGCTGCTGCGCTATACCCCTGCGTATAGCTTCTGAGCCGACAGACGGAAAAACTTTATTAAAAGCGGGGAACAAAGTATATTTTTGAGCCAAATGTATTCCCCATCCAGCAAATTTTAACCTGACAATGGGCAAAAACCATTCCGTTGAGGGCTTGACGCCGTTCCAACGCTTCTTTCGTATGCTTGCAATGGACGGTAAAGATATTGTTTACGTATATATTTATGCCATTTTTGCAGGCCTGATTACACTTACCCTCCCACTGGGCGTCCAGGCCATACTGGGCCTGGTAGCAGGCGGCACGCAGTCGGCATCCCTGGTGTTGCTGATTGCCCTGGTCACATCGGCAATCGCTTTCTCCGGCGTTTTGAAGATCATGCAGATGTCGGTGATCGAAATCATCCAGCAGCGTATTTTTGCCCGTTCGGCGTTCGACTTTTCTTACCGCATCCCGAGGTTCCGCCTCGACACCCTCAAAAATTATTATCCGCCGGAACTGATCAACCGTTTCTTCGATACCATTACCTTACAAAAAGGCTTGCCGAAAATACTGATGGACTTCTCCACCGCCGTCCTCCAGATTTTCTTTGGCCTGATGCTCATTTCGTTTTATCACCCGCTGTACGTGTTCTTCAGTATTGTACTGATGGCCTTCATATTTTTGATCCTGCGGCTCACCGGTGCGCGTGCACTCGCCACCAGCCTCAAAGAGTCCAGCTACAAGTATGAAGTTGCCCACTGGCTCGAAGAACAAAGCAGGTCGCTCACGACGTTCAAGCTGGCAGGCGACACCCCCTATGCACTTCGCCGTACCGATGCACTCACGGGTGAATATCTCAAAAGCAGAATGGCACATTTCAAAATCCTACGGGGACAGTACGCCAGTATCATCATTTTCGAGGTCATCGTAATTGCTTCCCTGTTGGCACTGGGCAGCTACCTGGTTTTACAAAATGAAATCAATATCGGCCAATTTGTGGCCGCCGATATTGTAGTCATCCTCGTCATCAGCTCCGTGGAAAAAATGATCGTCACCATGGAAACGATTTACGATGTACTGACCGCACTAGATAAGCTGGGCTATGTAACCGATCTGCCCCTCGAAGACAACAGTGGGCTTTCCTTCGAACGCTGCGATAAGGGCTATGGCATCCACGTCCAACTGGAAGCGGTATCTTTCTCTTTTCCCGATTCGGAGCGCAAAGTCCTCGATGATATCTCGCTCGAAGTCCAGCCAGGCGAAACATTATGTATATCCGGGTACAACGGGTCCGGAAAAACGACCCTGCTCGAATTGCTCGCGGGATTATTCCCAAATTTCAAAGGAAGCATTGCTTATAATGGTTTCCCCTTGCGCAGCCTCCAACTCGACAGCTTCCGGCACCACATCGGGGAATTTTTTGCCGAAGACCATATCTTCAGCGGCACAATACTGGAAAATATCACCCTGGGAGACCCAGACCTTCCGCTCGAAAAAGTTATCCAAACTTCTGAAAACCTCGGCCTTGCAAAAGCTATAAGGAAATTGCCCGATGGATTCAATGCGCTGCTTTCCCCGGAAGGCCGCAATATCTCGCGCAATATGCGCATCAAAATCCTGATCGCCAGGGCTATTGTCCGTGAATCAAAACTCGTAGTAGTAGAAGATTCGTTCTCCGTCCTCGAGCCGCAGGACAGACATACGATTATCCAGGCGCTTACACGGCCCGACCGCCCCTGGACGCTTATCCTCGTTTCCAACGACCCCATCATGGCCTCACACTGCCAACGGGTGATTATCCTCAAAGAAGGGAAGATCGTGGAATCGGGCACATTTGCCGAACTGGCAAAATCCAGCGGGCATTTTAATAACATTTTTGATCCAGACAAAAACAACTGGCTGCAACAGCCAAAATCTGATCATTAATATGCCTTATATCCATGCTCAACATAAGTAATAACTCGATCAACGAACGGGTCAAAATAGATTCGTTCAAAAGCTACCAAAGCGTCAAAATTTCCAACAGCAACCGGCTGTTCATCCGTTGGTTACTCTCTTTTTTCGTGGCTTTTCTCATATTTCTCTTTCTGCCTTGGACACAAAATATCCAATCTAAAGGAAAAGTGACCGTGCTCCGACCGGAGCACCGCCCTCAAACAATACATAGCGCCCTGCCCGGCAGAATTGAAAAGTGGTTCGTACAGGAAGGCCAAGCGGTCAAAGCCGGAGATACCATCGTTTTCCTCTCTGAAATCAAAGATGACTATTTCGACCCTTTGCTCGTGGAGCGCACCGAACAGCAGGTTCAAGCCAAAAGCGCGGCAATCGGCGCTTACGCCAATAAAGTCACCGCCCTAGGCGACCAAATCGGCGCTATGCGGCTGGAGCTGGATTTCAAAGAACAACAACTTAGAAATAAAGTCCAGCAATCGCTCTTTAAAGTGGCTTCAGACAGTATTGAGCTGGTGCGTGCCCAACTGGAAAATATCATCGCAGAGCGGCAGTGGAAACGCGCCGATACCCTCTATGGGCAAGGCATCGTTTCGCTAAAAGACGTGGAAGATAAACGCGTAAAGTTGCAGGAAACCACGGCCAAACTTATCGCTTCCGACAACAAGCTCCTCTTGAGCCGCAACGAACTGGTCAACGCCCGACTGGAGCTTAATACCGTACTTTATGAATACAAACAAAAGATTGCCAAAGCCGAATCAGACCAGTTCGGCACATTATCCGACCAACTCGATGCCCAGGCGACCGTCAGCAAGCTTTCTATACAGGCTTCCAACTATTTGCGCCGCACGGGCCTGCGCTTTATTACCGCCCCGCAAGACGGCATAATTGCTAAAGCCCTTCAGGTAGGTATCGGGGAAACGATTAAGGAAGGAGCGGCCATTGTCAGTATCCTCCCCGCAGATTACGAGCTGGCCGTAGAGATTTATATCCGCCCGATGGACTTCCCCCTCGTCAAGCCCGGCAAGGAAGTGCGCTTTATTTTCGATGGCTGGCCTGCATTCATCTTTTCTGGCTGGCCTGGCGCGTCTTTCGGTACGTTTCAAGGCGAAATCGTGGCCATTGATAATATTATCAGCGAAAATGGCCGGTATCGGCTGCTGGTTGCCCCCGGCAATAAAAATAAAACCTGGCCAAAAGCCCTGCGTCCCGGCTCCGGCGCAAACGGAATTATTATGCTCAGTAACGTCCCCCTATGGTACGAGCTCTGGCGGCAGCTGAACGGGTTCCCTCCGGAATATTACGACCCGAAAGCCGAAGGCAGCAAAAGGTTCAAATGGGAGGCGCCCATCAAATCAATTAAATAGTTCATCAGGCCAGGAAAGTTTCACAAGTATGTACAAATTCTTCTTGTTTCTCCTGATCGGCCTTTTTGTCATCGGGCCACTGATTGCCCAGGAAACGGGCGAAGACCCCACTCCCTTATCCCTCGAGGAATTCCTCCGGAGCGTCGCCGCTTACCATCCGGCTGCACGTAATGCCGACCTGGCAGTCCAGCAGGCAGAAGCTAACCTGCGCATGGCCCGGGGCGCTTTCGATCCCAAAGCATACGCTATCTGGGACCAAAAATCTTTCGACGGCAAAAACTATTTCTCCGTGGGATCTGCCGGGGTCAAAGTCCAGTCCGCATTCGGCATATCGCTGAAATCAGAGTTCAACCTGGCACGGGGCCAATTCCTAAACCCGGAAAATAGTCTCCCCACCGAAGGACAGGCCGTCTTGGGGATCAACGTCCCCTTACTCAACGGCCTCTTCTTCGATCCCTTTCGCGCCGAATTGCAGCAAGCCAGATTAGGCCTGCAGGGGGGCGCCGCACAGCGCAGGTCCCAACTCAACGACCTCCTGTTCGGTGCCGGCCTCGCGTACCTCGATTGGGCGCTTGCCCATTTCCAGGTACAAATCTTTCAACAAGCAACGGAAGTAGCTGAACAGCGCCTGAAAATCGTTGTCGAAAGCTTCATACAGGGCGACAAACCAGCTGTTGATACCCTCGAAACGTACATTCAGCTCCAAAACCGCCGCTTCGACCTCAACGAAGCCCTCCTGGAACGCGCAAACGCACGCCAAACCCTCGAAACTTTTTTCTGGGAACAAGGCAGGCCCGTCTGGGCAACTGCACTCAATACGCTGATGCCGGAACAACTGCCACTGCCCCCTAATAGCCAAAGCCCGGTAATCGAAGAATATCTCCTCAATCTCGCCGAACGCCACCCCGATCTGCAGGATCTGGGCGTAGAACTGCAAATTCTCGATGTAAACCGACGGTTCGCCGCCGAACAGTTCAAGCCCCGTCTTGACTTTTCTTACAATATCCTCTCCGCAGGCACGGATTTCCTCCCCGTTCTCACCGGAAATTACAAATGGGGCCTGAATTTCTCTTTCCCGCTCTTCCTGCGCAAAGAACAAGGCAAAATGGAAAATGTCCGCCTGAAACAAGTCATGACCAACAATAAATTTGACCGGAAATTTGCCGAGCAAGAAGCAAAAATTAGAAACTACTTCAATGAATTAGAAACTACCCGGCAGCAAATTGCCCTCTACTCGGAAGTTACCCGCAACTACGGCCAACTTTTCGAAGCAGAACAAATCAAGTTCGACCTCGGGGAAAGCTCGGTCTTCCTCCTCAACACCCGCGAGCAAAAATTACTGGAAGCAAGGCTAAAACTCATCAAGCTCCAGGCAATGCTTCGCAAAAACCTCCTGGCGCTCGCCTGGGCATCCGGACAATTAATCTGATCGCCCCGTAGATTCCACCGCCCGGGAGCTATATGCACGATAACTTCAGCACACAGAGGGGTCATCCGGGGCAAGCTCATAGAATGTGTCCTCGCGGTTCGATTCCGTAGTATGGCGACAAGGAAAATCCTTTTCTATCAATATATGCAAAACCTCCCCTTCTACCCCCGTGCCCTGTGAAACCTCCAGACCTACTTCCGAAGAGCCTATCCACGCCCCAACTACTTTTCGGGGCACCTCGACGACCACCGCACCCCCAGTAAAGCCCGCATGGATTAATCCCCCTTCACTTAGCTTCAATACAAACGAAAGGACCGCCACCGGACTAAAAGTTATCCGTTCCCGGATTTCCCCCCGATCCTCCAGCACTTCGAGATCAGACTTACGCACCCTGAAACGGATGCTGTTCGCGGTACACCGAAATTTCATACGCAATATATTTTTGGTTATCTTCTCTTGCCTCCTGTTACCCTTCTGTGCACAAAATATTTACTCCCGTTCAAATAAATCCTACAAAAATAAACGTATGTTCTTACTTAAACCTACCTTTGTGTAATTGGCCATTATAAATTTTCAGGCAATGGACCGAACTCAGTTATTCAGCGAATGGACTGCCCAGGAGACTATACTCATGCTGTCAATGATGATCATAGCCTTTATGATCGGATTTCTCGGTGCCTGGTGGGTCAATATGTCCAAAATGAAGGCATCCGACCTCGCACTGGCACAAAAATCAGCCATGCTGGAAGCAGCCGGCACAGAGCGCCAAAAACTCAATGAGGCACTCGACCTTCTCAAAGCAGACTTAAACCGACTCCAATTCGAACTCGACGCCACAAATGCCGGGCACCGGCAGTTGGAATCGGAAAGACAGCAGTTGGAAAATAACCTGGCTTATGCCCAACATCAACTGGATAAGGCACATACAGCAGTCACCCAATACCTGGCTACCATAGAAGACCTCAACGACCAGATTATCGGCCTGAAGACCCGTAACGCGCAGTTGACCGCACCACAAGGTGCCCAGGATACCTCGTTTTCCGGGAGTGAGAAAACAACAGCCGTATCCCAGACCCTCATCGGCACTTTCACAGAATCCCGACTCTCAGAAATCGAACAGCGCCTGCGCCAACTCGAGCTGTCCCGGGATCAACACCGCTTTCCCAAAACAGAAGCGCCTGCCGCCCCAAGGTCGTTAGATCCTCTCCCCCTGCCCCCGTTGTACGATGGCGAAGAACAAGAGGCAGCAGAAATCCTCTTCGAACCCGTACGCTTCGTCGTTGACCCCATGCCCGGCAGCAGTTCACGCTCGGCACTCATTGCAGACGATCTGACCCGCATAAACGGCATCGGCCCTTTCCTCCAGAAGAAACTTAACGATATTGGGATCTTTACCTTCCAAGAAATCGCCGACTGGGATGCGGAAAGGATCGAAACGGTTACCCGGCAAATCGAATTTTTTGATGGCCGTATCTTAAAAGACGACTGGGTTGGCCAGGCGAATCACCTTATGCAGCTCCAACCTGAACAAAGTCAAGTAGCCGACGCAACGCAACATAGCACCGACGACCTGAAACTCATCGAAGGCATAGGGCCGGCCATCGAAGAAATCCTGCATAGGGCAGGCATCCGTACGTTTGAGAACCTCGCAAAAAGCGACCCGCTCGAGTTGGAAACGATTATCCAAATAACTGCGCCACAACTTCACTTTGTGCGCGCAGATACCTGGCCCGCACAAGCCCGGCTGGCAATGAACGGGGAATGGGAAGTTCTGCGCGATTATCAGGACCAACTCTATAAAGGCCGGCCTAACAGAGACGAAGAATAAGCAAAACACCCCCAAGCGCATTTAATGCTCAAATAGCCCTGTACTTCCAAAAGATACACTACCGCATCTGCCGGTACATTAACTCTGTTAACTCCACAATGCCATTTTGATCCTCTTCTGCAAAGAAGGGGATTTTTTATTTCCGGTAGTATCGCAATACCCCGCCGGCCCAGGTGGCTACTACATTCGCCCGGAGGAAAAGGAATGCCCCGGCAAAAGGAAAATCGACAGGGCCCGGCAGACGGCCATTCTCGAGAAGCAAATAACCCTCCTTGGTGCGGAGAATGGCCCGATAACCAGATAAAGGAAAAATGGCCTGTATATTCTTTTCCGGAATAAATCCCTGAAACTGCCCCAGCCGGTCAAAACGCCACACGCCCTGAAGGCTGTCGCACAGATAAAATCCCTCCTCGTCCGCTACCAGCAACTGAGGGTCTTTAGGTGCCTGCGCCCCCAGGCTCAGCTCCTGGCTCTGGCCCAGCAAACGACCCTGGGCATCAACAGACATCAAGCGGTTATGGAATTTGTCAAATACCCAGATATGGTTATCCCTTCCCCTGGCCACGAGTGTTGGATATGCAAATATTTCTGCAGGTAGGTAAAGGGTCGCCAATAAGCCCATCGTCCGGTCAAGCAGTACAATCGCCTGAAAATCGGGATACCACAATAACGGAGATAGCGGATCGCTGATGTCCGTCCCGCCAAGGCGGCCCAGCGTCGGTTGCGCAAATACCCCTTTAGCCGTACCGTCCGCAGCAAACCGCACCAACTGCTCGTCGGGGGTAATTACATAAACCTGACCGAGTTTGTCCACAGATAAACCCTTTGCACTTATGGTCGTCTCCCATTCCAGCACCGCACCCTCCCAGTTTGTCTGAGCATACAGCAGGCAGGGGACGAAAACGATTAGTACAATTGCCCCGCTACCCCAACGGCGCACGTCCAAAAATTTCTCCTTCCGGGCGATCAAAGAAAACAAGCTGTAAATCGGTGCCGTCAAATACTGCATACGTATTATAATATAACCAATCCCCAAGGTTAATATATCGGCTCGTACCGTTCTTCAAGGTAAAGTCTATAGGCAAGTGCCGGTGCCCAAAAACAAAATAGTCGGCTGCTACCGTTTCCAGCTTTCGGTGGCAATACGCAATAAGCCACTCCTGCCCCTCGCCGAGAAACTTCGGGGCAGGCGGGTTCGACGCCCTGCTCCTGCCGGAAAGGTAATTTGCCAACCCAACCCCTACGTCCGGATGTAATATCCCAAATAACCACTGACAAAACGGGCTCCTGAACACTTTTTTGATGCACTTATATCCGTAATCAGCCGGTCCTAAGCCATCTCCATGCCCTATAAAAAACGTTTTTCCAGCAAACTCGCGAACAACAGGCCCACGGTGTACCGGGATACCCAGTTCCCGTTCAAAATAATCGAACATCCACATATCGTGGTTGCCAATAAACACATGAACAGGAAGCCCACTATCCCGCATCGCCGCCAATTTACCCAAAAAACGTACAAACCCACGGGGGACGACGCTGCGGTATTCAAACCAAAAATCAAACAAATCCCCAACGAGGAAGAGTTCTTCTGCATCCGCCGAAATCTCATCCAACCAGCGCAGCAACTGTAACTCGCGTTCCCTGCTGCTCAGGCGACCGTCCATGCCAAGATGAAAATCCGAGGCAAAATATATTTTTTTTCCCTCCGTCATGCTCAATCAACAGTTGATTTCCTTTCGCGCTGCAATTCAATAAGTTTTGCCTCGCGCAAAAATACGTACTGAGCAGAGGTCATCGCGACGACAAACCCATAAAAACCGTCGAGGAAGCCACGCCGAAAAAAATATTCCACAACAAAACGAAAGAAGGGTTTGAAGAGCAAACGCCCCAAGGACCCCCGCTTCCCGCGTTCATTGAATGCCCTGGCCGCCAATGTGCTGAACTGATTGACCGTGGCAGCCCTGCCCGCAATATCCCCATTGGTATAATGCAGAATATCCCCTATCAGACGGGCGCTCGAAGCGCCGGGTACCGGAACAAACTTGTCGTGCGGATCAATCCCCTCCACTGCATACTTCCCTCGGTCAAAAAGCCGCATCTTGCGGTCAGGATACCAACCACCGTGCCGAATCCAGCTCCCGCCGATACTACTCAACCGGTTCATGAAATAACAATCATGGCTCCATTTGGCCCTTACCCCCGCAATGGACTGCCGCAAAGCCTCCGACAATGCCTCGTCTGCATCCAACGATAACACTACCGGATAGCGCGCCTGGGAAATCGCAAACCGCTTCTGTGCAACATAACCCAGAAATGGCTGTATAATAACGCGCGACCCAAATGATTCTGCAATCGCAACCGTCGCATCAGTCGAAGCAGAGTCCACTACTAAAATTTCATCTACAATATCCGCCGCGCTTTCCAGGCAGCGACGGATATTGTGCGCTTCATTATAGGTAATCACAACCAGGGAAATTTTTACCATACCCGCGGGTTTGTAGCGGACGCGCCCGCAGCGATAAAGGTCGGGTTTTTCAAGGCTTCCTTGTTATAGGTCAAAGGCAATTTTGTCCCGGCATCCACGATCCAGCCACCGGCTTCTTCCAAAATAATCTGCGCAGCTGCCGTATCCCATTCCATCGTCGGCCCCATGCGTGGGTAAAGGTCTGCATCTCCGCGCGCCAACAGCATGAACTTTATAGCGCTGCCCCGCGAAATCCGCTCCGGGGCGTCCAAGCGCTCGATAAAAGCAAGCGTATGCAGGTCGAGGTGAGACCGGGAACAAAGCACCCTTAAGCCGGGCGCGGAAAAATCAAAACCTGCTGCCCGAAGGGTACGTCGCCTGCCTGCATACTCCCCAAAAGCACCCATATCCTGTGCCGCCCAATAGATTTCGCCGAGCGCAGGGGCATATACGACCCCAAGTACAGGCCGATGCCCTTTCAGTAAAGCAATATTGACCGTAAAATCCCCGTTCCCCGCAATAAATTCCCGCGTGCCGTCAAGCGGATCAACCAGCCAGGCATATTCAAATCCCTGCCTTTCAGCATACGCCGCCGTCTGGCTCTCTTCAGAAATGACCGGAAATACCGGTGATAACCCCTTCAGCGATTCACAGATGACGCGGTTGGAAGCCTGGTCGGCCAGCGTGAGCGGGGAGTCGTCCGATTTGTATGTTGTCCCCAGGTCTGACCGCTGGTAGAAGGTCATAATGACTTCCCCCGCTGCCCGTGCAATGGATTTAACCTGCTCCAACAAATCGCTTTTATCCATTCTTTTTTGCAATTTTACAGGCGTAAAAATAGATATTTATGCCTAAAATTCTCGTAACAGGTGGCTGCGGCTATATCGGAAGCCATACTATCGTGGATTTGCTGGACCATGGCTATGCTGCCGTTTCCATAGATAATCTTTCTAACTCCAGGGCAACTGTACTCGACGGGATCGGGCAAATTACCGGAAAAACGGTCCAAAACTATCCTACCGACCTCTGCGATATGGAGGCGCTGCGCCGGGTATTTCTCGAAAACCCCGATATCCAGGCCATCATCCACTTCGCAGCCCTCAAAGCAGTCGGGGAATCCGTCGAAAAACCCCTACACTACTACCGCAATAACCTGCTCGGCCTCCTCAACCTTCTGGACTGTATGGCCGAAGCCAAGATACACCATTTAATCTTCTCTTCTTCATGCTCGGTATATGGTAACGCCCGGGCACTCCCCGTAACAGAAACCACGCCCCGCCAGGAAGCAGAATCGCCTTATGCGCGTACCAAACAAATGGGCGAAGATATCCTAATCGACTGCACCCGCGCCAACGCCAACCTCAATGTCGTCCTTTTGCGCTACTTCAATCCCGCCGGAGCACACGAAAGCGCTATAATCGGAGAAGACCCCAGCAACCCGGCCAGTAACCTCGTGCCGGTCATCACCGAGACCGCAGCAGGCAAAAGGGCTCAGATGACCGTGTTCGGCAACGATTATCCTACCCGCGATGGTAGCTGTATCCGCGACTATATCCACGTCATGGATCTGGCGAATGCCCATACCAAAGCGATGCAGTACCTCCTTGCCCAGCGCAACCCCGAACAGTGCGAGGTGTTCAACCTTGGTATCGGAGAGGGCGTTACCGTACTGGAAGCAATCCAGGCCTTCGAAACCGTCGCCAAAATCCCGCTCAACTACACCATCGGGCCCCGACGGCCAGGCGATGTGGTTGCAATTTATGCTGACCCCGGTAAAGCAGCACGCACCCTGGGCTGGACGCCCCAAAGGGATATCGCCGGGATCATGTACACCGCCTGGGAATGGGAGAAAAGACGTTCGGGCATTCAGTAATCTTTTCACCTACGCCGTGAAAATAACGGACTTGTTCCGACGGATTCTATGCAGGTTAATCATTTGCTTTGCAATCCTTCGCAATCGTCCTGACAACCTTCTATCATCCTTCAAAAATTTTGTCCATTATGAGCGAATTCCAACAAGTCGTCGAAGAAGGCAGGCAGAACATCAAAAAGCGGGCACGAAAGGTACTCCTTTATATGCTCCTGCTCGCCAGTGCCGCATTGGCCGGCTATTTCCTGGTGTGTAATTTCACCTACAGCGAAGGTACCCGCATCGGGTATGTCATGAAAATCAGCTATAAAGGACTGCTCTTTAAAACCTACGAAGGCACCCTCAACCTGGCCACGCGCAACGACCTCGCTGTCAAAACCTGGGATTTTTCCGCCAACTCCAGAAAAACGTATGAAGCCTTGGGCAACAGCGAAGGCAGCAGGGTAAAACTGTACTACAAGCAAAAATTGAAGGTCATGCCCTGGCAAGGCAAAACCGAATACCTCGTGTATAAAGTCGAAACTGTAAAGGAATAACAACACCCCGGCTTAACCCTGCCGGACCCTGCCGCGCAAGTCATTATTCGGCACTCCCCATTAAATCATAGTTTGGGGTTGTGTAAAAAGTATTTTGCCGCCTTCGGCGGCAGAATATTCTTCTGAGCGACACGTCATTTTCACGATTTCGCTTCGCGAAATCGTGAAAATGACGTGTCGCTCAAAACATCATTCGGCGCGAAGCGCCGTAAAAAACCTTTTTACACAACCTCTAAAATATCATTTGGCGCAAAGCGCCATGAAAAGACTTTTTACACCACCCCAGGCGGGTGGTACATCCTTCCGGCTATAACGGCACCTTATCCATCGCTGACCCACGGCGACAGGTTTATTTTAGCGAATTTTCGCAAAAAAAAACGCCCTATTATTTACAAAAAGCGCGAATTGCTGTATTTTTACAGCGAAAATTCGCTATTTAGAAAATCAAACATAATCACCATGACAGATTCCACGCTCACGCAACAGGCGCTCGCCGGAGGCCAGTTCCTCCTGAAAGCATCCAACCCCGAGGATATTTATATTCCGGAAGATATCAACGAGGAACAGGTCATGATCCGGGAAACCGTCAGGGGCTTTGTCGAAAATGACATCTTCCCGGTTTATGAGCGCATAGAAAAACAAGAACCCGGCCTAAGTGCCGCCTTACTCAAAAAAGTTGCAGAGCTCGGCCTCCTTGGCGCACACATGCCGGAGACGTACGGCGGTATGGAACTGGACAATAATTCCAATACCTTCATCACCGAGGAAATGGGCAATTCGGGTTCCTTCTCAGTAACCTTTTCTGCACACACCGGCATCGGGATGTTGCCCATCCTCTATTATGGTACCGAAGAACAAAAGCAAAAATTCCTCCCCAGGTTGATTTCCGGTGATCTGAAAGCCTCTTACTGCCTCACCGAACCTGGCTCAGGCTCCGATGCCCTTGCGGCAAAAACCCGTGCAGACCTCAGCGAAGATGGCCGTCATTATATCCTCAATGGCCAGAAAATGTGGATCACCAACTCGGGTTTCGCCGATATCTTTATCGTATTTGCTAAAATCGGTGGCGAAAAATTTACGGGCTTCATCGTCGAACGAAACAGCGAGGGCCTCAGCTTCGGGGCAGAAGAAAATAAACTCGGCATAAAGGGCTCTTCTACCCGTCAAATGTTCTTTGAAAATGTCAAAGTCCCCACAGAAAACCTGCTCGGCGAAATTGGCAAAGGCCACCTCATCGCTTTCAATGTCCTTAATATCGGCAGGTTCAAACTCGGTGCAGGGGTCATGGGGGGATGCAAAAAAATCTCCTCCTTCTCCGTCCAGTATGCCAACGAGCGCGTCCAGTTTCAGCGCCCAATATCCAGCTTCGGAGCGATCCAGCATAAACTCGCCGAGCAGGCCATCCGCATCTTCGCACTTGAAAGTGCCGTTTACCGGGTTTCTAATATGATCGAACTCAAAAACCAGGAAGCAGTGGCCGGGGGCGCAGGTTATGTCGCCGCGAAGCAAATCGCCGCAGAAGAATATGCGATCGAGTGTGCCATCATCAAGGTAGCCGGCTCTGAAGTCCTAGACTATGTTGTGGACGAAATGGTGCAAATCTATGGCGGTATGGGCTTTTCAGAAGAAGCACCCGCTGCCCGCGCGTATCGCGATGCCCGTATCAACCGGATCTTCGAGGGCACCAATGAAATCAACCGGATGCTGGCCGTGGATATGCTTTATAAACGTGCCATGAAAGGCGCGATTGATTTGGCAGGGCCAGCTTGGGCAGTTCAAAAAGAACTCGCATCCATGCCTTCTGTCGAAATGCCCGAAGGCCCATTTGGAGAAGAAAGGATGGCCCTGGAAAACTTCAAGAAAATCACCCTGATTTGTACAGGAGCCGCCGCAAAAATGCAGATGGACGGCAAAATTGACCTCAAAGAATCCCAGGAAATCCTCATGAGTATCGCAGATATGCTGATCGAGGTTTTTATGGCCGAATCGCTGCTCCTCCGCGTAGAAAAACTCCGGCAAAAAGGTACGGCAGCACTCCCAGTAGATACCTACGACGCGATCCTCCAAACTTATTTCCACGATGCCGCTTTCCGCATCCAGCACACCGCTTCAAACGCACTCGCAGCGCTCGCAGAAGGGGACCTGCTCCGCACGTTCCTCATGGGCGTCAAACGCTTTTCCAAGTACCCCGCCCGCAACACCGTCCAACTGCGCAGAAAAGTCGCCGATGCTTTAATCGCCGCAAATGCCTATGCCTTCTAAGACGAATATCTGACGAGAAAGCCCCATGATGCCCGGGGCTTTCTCGTCGCCTTTTCTAAATACGCTGTCGCATAAATCGTTATCCGGGCGCTTCGCGCCAAATAATATTTTGGGAGGGGTCGTGCAAAAAGGTTTTTGCCGCCTTCGGCGGCAGAATATTCTTTTGAAACCGACGT
>JBMOJO010000171.1:0-7688 GCA_049315745.1 Saprospiraceae bacterium
GCGAAATCGTGAAAATGACGCGTCTCTCAAAACATAATTTGGCGCGAAGCGCCGTAAAAAACCTTTTTACACAACCCCAAAGACTTTTGGCACAATGCCAAAAGAATCGGTTTGCGGCAAAAAAGCTTAATCTTTATACAGCAGATACTGCTTTCGCATCACTTTATATTGGGATAATCCGGGTTCCCAGGAAGCCCGGATTTTATCCTCGTCCCAACCCTCGATGATCTGGGTACGCAGGGATTTGCCGCCGGCCAGCTTATCAATAAACAGGCCTTTCAGAAAGAAATTTTCCTTGTCGGGATAGTTCTTGTAAAAGTTTATGAGGTATTCGAGATGGATCTTGCGCCAGTTCCTGATCTCATCCGGATCCATGGAGGTGAGGTCATAGCCACGACAAAGTTTGCCCTGGAGGAAGGGCTGCATCGCCCCTTCTTTAGGTTCTGGCGTAAAGGTATAATCGCCCAGCGGAAAGTCTGGCGTGCCCAGCACCTGGAATTGCTTGTCCGTTCCCCTACCTACGCTCACCTGGGTACCTTCGAAATAGCAGATAGAAGGATACAGGTAAATAGCGCGCATATTTGGCAGGTTGGGGGATG
Source organism: Saprospiraceae bacterium (assembly GCA_049315745.1). Lineage (GTDB taxonomy): Bacteria > Bacteroidota > Bacteroidia > Chitinophagales > Saprospiraceae > JADJPL01. The sequence goes on from JBMOJO010000171.1 coordinate 600, forward strand.
GCTTTCGGGGAAGGGAATAAGGTGTATCATGGGTATAGCCCTCGCATTTGACGACCTGTAGCTTACAGGTAGCCCCACCTTTCAGCCAGCCTTCTCCATTGACCATTTGTGCATATTCACCGACCGTCATACCATGAACGACCGGTATGGGGTGCATACCCACGAAAGAGCGGTAAGCCGTATCGAGGATCGGGCCGTCCACAAAATGCCCGTTCGGGTTTGGCCGGTCCAGCACCATCAGGGGCAGCCCCTGCTCGGCACAGGCTTCCATGACGTAGTGCAAGGTAGAGATATAGGTGTAGAAACGCACGCCCACGTCCTGAATATCGAAAATCATGAGATCGAGGTCTTTCAGGTCCTCAGGTGCGGGTTTGCGGCGGCTTCCGTACAGCGATGCCATAGCGACCCCGGTTTGCGGATCTTTGCCATCCTGGATTTTCTCCCCCGCATCAGCGGTACCGCGCAAGCCGTGCTCGGGCACAAAAACCCGGCGCACATCTACGCCCAGGCGTAGCAGGGTATCCAGCAGATGGGTCTCCCCAACAATTGCGGTATGGTTAATGGTCAACCCTACTTTTTTGCCCTTCAATTGGGGGAGATATGCGTCGAGGCGCTCTGCCCCAGTCTGTAATTTTTCGGGCCGGGGAGGCGTAACATCCTGCCGGGCCGGTTGTTTCACGGCCAATGCGGCGAAGCCGATCAACACAAATAATCCAACAATACCTTTTGCCATTGTAGCTGTTTTGTTTTTTTTGTTTTATTACTATCTTTACAAAAATAAATAAAAACCGAAAGTCGGGAACAGAAACTTAAAGCGTTGTCGTTACTCCCGGAAATTTAATGCCAAATGCAGAAGCATTACGCCATAATTGATATAGAAACCACCGGAGGACGTGCGCAACGCGACCGCATTACGGAAATTGCGATTGTGTTGCACGACGGGGAGCGCATCATCCGAAAATGGGAATCGCTGATTAACCCGGAGTGTTATATCCCCCACGGGATTACCGAGCTGACCGGCATCACCCACGAAATGGTGCGGGACGCGCCTAAATTTTACGAAACCGCAAAGGAGATCGTCGAACTTACCAAAGACGCCATTTTTGTGGCCCACAATGTGCGTTTCGACTACGGATTCCTCTGTGAAGAATTCAAGCGCCTTGGCTATACCTACACCAGAAAACAATTGTGCACCCTGCGCATGAGCCGGCAGGCATTTCCCGGACTGCCCTCTTACAGCCTTGGCAAACTGGCCGCATCCCTCGGCGTACAACTGGACAACCGCCACCGGGCGATGGGCGATGCCAGCGCAACTGCAGAGATTTTTGACCTGATCCTTCAAAAACAAAAGCTCAGGGAGGAAATACAGGTGATGATCAACATGGGCATAAGGGAATCCAAACTGCCCCCGGGCATTTCCCTGGAAACAATCCATGCCCTGCCGGAGGCTTGTGGGGTCTATTACCTGCACGACCAGCTTGGAAACGTCGTTTATGTGGGTAAAAGCCTCAATATCCGAAAGCGTGTTGCCGATCACTTTGCCGATAACAGCCCTAAAGCAGGTAAATTGCGCAACATGGTCAACGAGGTAAGTTTTGAAGTCACCGGCAGCGAACTCGTAGCGCTGCTGCTCGAATCACACGAAATCAAGCGGCTTAACCCGCCGGTCAATAAGGCGCAGCGTGCCCGCAGCTATCCTTATGCGATTTATTCCTGGACCAACGACGATGGCTACCTTTGCTTCGGGATGGACAAAGTCTCGTCCAAAGAAAAAAAATCGCTGAACCTCATTGCAGAATACGCCCAATTGGCGCATGCGAGGGGCCATATCCAAAGCATACGGGAGCAGTTCGGGCTGTGTGCCAGCCTATGTGAAGGCGCCCGGTACAAAGGCCCCTGCTTCTTCTTTCACCTGCACCAGTGCCTGGGGGCATGTACAGGCATCGAGCCCCCTGATACCTATAACGAACGCGCCCTGCTCGCGATGGAAAAAATGGGAACGCTCTTCGACTTTGATTTCTACCTCATTGACGAGGGCCGAAATTCCGGTGAAAAAGCAGTCGTATTTATTGAAAATGGCGTTTATCAGGGTTTTGGATACCTCGATTTCACAGACTTCGACGGCAACCCGACCGTACTGGGCGATACCGTTAAGAAATTCCCCGGCAACCCGGAAACCAACCGGATCATCCACCGTTATCTGCATCAACATCCTGGACTGAAGATCATAAAGGTTTGAAAAAGATCCCTCTGGAAGTATGGATCCAACAGGGCTCAGCTAAGGAGACGATATGCAGGCCTGCGCCCTGCGATAGCCGGGGAAACCCATTTACTATTCCCCTCCGCCCTTTCGGCAACTACAGCGCAGGCCTCCTACTGCCCAGACAGCAGCGCTTTCATCTCCTCCTGAAGCCGCGCCGCCTCTGCTGCCGCTTTACCGGCAAAATCCGGTCCGTCCCCGGCGTACAGGATACTCCGCGAAGCGTTGATCAGTAATCCGCAATCTTTCGTTAATCCTGCCTTGGCGATAGCGCGAAGTTCTCCCCCCTGGGCACCGACCCCGGGCACGAGGAAAAAGTAATCCGGCGCCATTTCCCGGATATCCCGGATAAGGCCGGGGTGTGTGGCCCCGATCACGAACATCAGGCGCTCCGGCCCTGCCCACTGCATCGCTTTATGAATAACTTTTTTGTATAGGGGCCTTTCGCCAGGGCTGCCCAGTTGAAAATCCGCACTGCCCGCGTTGGAAGTCAGCGCCAGCAGGATGGCCCATTTGCCCGGAAACTGCAGAAAAGGGGAAATAGAATCTTCGCCCATATACGGCGCAACCGTTACCGCATCGCAGGAAAAGGTTTCAAAAAAGGTTTTTGCGTAATACGCCGAGGTATTGCCGATATCTCCCCGTTTTGCATCTGCGATGATGAAGTGGGAGTCCCCGATATAGCGGACGGTTTTTTCAAAAAGCTCCCAACCGCGGACCCCCATCGCCTCGTAAAAGGCCAGGTTTGGCTTATAGGCCACACAAAAAGGGCGTGTAGCGTCAATGATACGCCGGTTGAATTCCCAGAGCGGGTCGTCGCAGCTTTGCAGGCAAACGGGAAGTCGGACAGGGTCGGTATCCAGACCCACGCAGAGGAAGGAAGATTTTTCGAAGATATTGGAAATGAGTACTTCCCGCAGCATATCACCAGTTAAACCAGTCCATTGATAGCAACGACCCCCTCTACTTCGGGCACCTTGATCTTGATGGCCTGCTCGATCCCGGCGCGCATCGTCATAATGGACATATTGCAATTTTGGCAGTTTCCGAGCCATTTGATCTGCACGATCCGTTCCTCTGTGATGTCAACGACCTCTACATCGCCGCCATCCACTGCAAGATGAGGGCGGACGTCATCCAGCGCCCGGTCTATCCGCTGCAAGAGGGTGGGCTTATCCGTCAATGGCATAAGGTTAATTTTTGATTTGAATTACTTTTGTAGGCTCCATGAATTCGTTGCGCAGGGCGACTTGGCGGAGGGTATTCTGTGCGACGTTCATGAAAGCTTCCTTGACCTGGTCGTCCCCATCGCCTAACACTGCCGGCAGGCCCATGTCGCCCGACTCCCGGATGCCCTGTACAAGGGGGATTTGGCCAAGGACCATGCTGTTGCTCAACTGCGCAAGTTTTTTACCGCCCCCTTGTCCGAAGATATAATAACGGTTATCGGGCAATTCCCGGGGGGTAAACCAGGCCATGTTCTCCACTACCCCAAGAATTGGCACGTTGACGGAGGGCAGGAGGAACATGTTCATTGCTTTTATGGCATCTACTACGGCCACTTCCTGTGGTGTAGTGACGATCACCGCCCCCGTCACCGGAACCGTCTGTACCAGGGTGAGCTGGATATCGCCGGTACCGGGAGGCAGATCAACGATGAGATAATCCAGCGGTGGCCATATCGTATCGTTGAAAAATTGTTTGATGATACCCGCCAGACGGGGCCCGCGCAGCACAACCGCCTGCTCGGGCTCGATGATGAAACCGATAGAAATCAGCAATATCCCGTTAGATTCCAGCGGCACCATTTTGGGTTGGCTGTAGATGGATTGTATCTTTGGGCGCTGGCCCTGCAAGCCGAACATCGTCGGCATGGAAGGCCCGTAGAGGTCGGCATCTACGAGTCCGACCTTAGCCCCCAACATACTCAGGCCCAGGGCGAGGTTGGCAGCGACGGTGGACTTGCCCACACCGCCCTTTCCCGATGCCACTGCGATAATATTCCGGATATGGGGAAGGGGCTGGTCAGGCTGTACGGCATCCGCGTTGCGGGCAGCCATGTGCACGTGTACGCTGGCACCCGGGTAAAGCTCCTGAATAGCCGCCTGGCAAGCAAAATTCAAATCGGTCTTGTACTGATTGTTCAGCGTAGGCAATTCCAACGTGAACGCCACATTGCTCCCTTCTATACGCAGGTCGCGCACCATATTCATGGTAATGAGGTCCTGCCCGGTATTCGGGTCCGTGACCCTGGTTAATGCTTTGACGATTTTTGCGGTTTCGATTTGCATATTGGTATTGGTCCATGTTTGGGCGAACATTACGCCGGCGGGGTATAAGGATAAAGCGTAAAAATACAAACAAAAAACAAGAATAAACAGTTTACATTTGCACTGCCATGAAAGTCCATACGCAAATAGAACATCTACCTGTATTCCGCAACGCCGTGCTGACGATCGGCTCGTTTGACGGCGTACACAAAGGGCATCAGAAGATTATCGGGCAGGTAAACCAACTGGCCCGGAACATTGGCGGGGAGAGTGTGCTGGTCACCTTCCATCCCCATCCCCGTACTATTGTGTACCCCAAGGAAGGCAATGTACAGCTGCTCAACACCTTGGAAGAGAAAATCGAGCTGCTGGAGGCTTTTGGCATAGACCATCTTGTTGTGGTCCCTTTCACCATCGAATTTTCACAGCTCAGTGCCGACGAATATATCGAACGCTTTCTCGTCGGGAAGTTTCATCCGGTCATCATCGCGATCGGCTTCGACCACCGCTTTGGTTTGGGAAGGCATGGGGATATCAATTTCCTGCGCTGGCATGGCAAGCACTTTGGCTATGAAGTAGTAGAAATCGAGCGCCACGATGTGGAAGATATCGCGGTATCTTCCACCAAGATACGCCGGGCTGTGGAATCGGGGGATGTACGCCGGGCGGCCCTGTTGATGGGCCACTATTTCACCCTCAGCGGCAAAGTCGTACATGGAAAGAAGATCGGTAAACAAATGGGTTTCCCCACTGCCAATATCGCGCTCGGGGATAAAACCAAGCTCCTGCCGCCCGACGGGGTTTACGCCGTTTTTGTCCGCCTAAAAACCGGCCATTTCGGAGGAATGTTGTATATCGGCAGTCGCCCTACCCTGGAAAACAAAGGGCAGCAAAGCATAGAAGTGAATATCTTTGGATGGAACCAAGCAATTTACGGCGAATCCATTGTAGTGGAATTTATTGATTTCATCCGGGGCGACCTGAAGTTCGAGCACCTCGGACAGTTGCGCAAACAACTGTTGCGCGACCAGAACGAGGTGGAAACCCTCTTGTTAAACGCGCCCCGCCTGGGCCCGAAGCAACCTGTATTCGTAAGCCCTTCTGTTGCGGTCGTCCTGCTGAATTACAATGGAAAAAATTACCTGCAAACTTTCCTGCCGACCTTGCTGAAGTGCAGCTACCCCCAACTGGAGGTCGTAGTAGCTGATAATGCCTCGGAAGACGGCTCTATAGAATGGCTTGCAAATGAACACCCGGGGGTCAAAATCATCCCGCTTCCCAGGAATTTCGGTTTTGCGGAGGGCTACAACCAAGCGCTGCGCAAAATCCGGGCAGATTACTTCGTACTGCTCAATTCCGACGTAGAGGTAACCACCGGCTGGCTGGAGCCGATAATCAAACTCATGGAGGCGGATAAAACGATCGCTGCGGCACAGCCCAAAATACGCGCCCAGCGCGATAAATCGCTCTTTGAATATGCCGGTGCCTCCGGGGGCTGGATGGATTTTCTGGGGTACCCCTTTTGCCGTGGGCGCATCCTTTCCGAGGTCGAAAAAGACGAAGGACAGTACAACAGCGTGCAGGAAGTTTTCTGGGCCAGCGGGGCCGCCTTCATCGTACGCGGGGATTTATTTCATAACCTGGGCGGGTTCGACGGGACTTATTTTGCCCATGCCGAGGAAATTGACCTGTGCTGGCGGTTCCGCCGTGCGGGGTACAAGGTGGTCGTACACCCGGGGTCGGTGGTTTATCATGTTGGCGGCGGGACGCTTGATTACCTCAGCCCGTTCAAGACCTACCTTAACTTCCGCAATACCCTTTTTACCATTACGAAAAACGAGCCGGCCACAAAACTGCTTTGGCTGCTGCCACTGCGCTTCCTGCTCGATATTGCAGCCTCTTTTTTGTTTGCCGCCCAGGGCAGGTTTAGCCATATCGGGGCAATCATGAAAGCCCATCTCAAATTCATCCCTAGTATTGGCAAGGTCCTGGTAAACCGCAAGCGGTACAATAAACTCATCCTGAGGCACCGGATCAGCAATTTTCCGAGAAAAGCAGGCGTTTATCCCGGCAGTATTGCCTGGGACTTCTACTTCCGGGGAAAAAAGCGGTTCAGTGAACTTATTCAGCCATGAAGAACGAAGTGCGTATGCTTTTTGAGGACGATGCCCTCCTGATCGTGGAGAAACCTCCTGGAATGCTCTCCATACCCGAACGTTTCGACCCTCAAAAAGATAATTTGCTGGGAAGGCTCAGGCAGCAGTACGGGCAGGTGATGGTCGTCCACCGCCTCGACCGGGAAACCAGCGGCCTGATTTGTTTTGCGCGCACCGAAGCGGCGCACCGGCACCTCAGTATGCAATTCACCAACCGGGAAGTGGATAAGTACTACATCGCCCTGGTAGATGGCAGGCCGGTACCGCCCCAAGGAATTATAGATAAGCCCATCGGCCCCCATCCCGCTATTGGGGGCAAGATGACGGTTACGCCCAATGGCAAACCTGCCCTCACCTTATACCGCGTCCTGGATACTTACCGTAACTTCAGTCTGGTAGAAGC
>JBMOJO010000172.1:0-7666 GCA_049315745.1 Saprospiraceae bacterium
ATTTTTTACGCGCGGACGCGCGTAAAAAATGAACGCACGCCAAAATATTATTTCCCAGCGCGCGCCCTGCTAAATAGTTACCTTTATAGGGCATATCGGCCATAATACGCCTTTATAATTGGTTTTTTATATTAATTCGGAATAAAACCTTGCATTTTTTTTTGGCGGAATTCCAAAATGCTTTGCATTTTTGCTAAAAAAGTAAGGAGACTATGCCAAAGAAGAAAGAAGTCAAAAAGAAAGTGCGCATCCGTGAGGAAGAGCATCTGCCCGAAGACAAGCTCAAGCGCAAAAAAGTGGCCCGGGAAAAAGAAAAATATCAAAACCCCCGCAACTGGCTGCTTTTGGGCGAAGAAGATTACGCCTGAAGCCCTTTTCTTCAGATGCTGCAGCCGCTGTTGAAGCGGAAGGATACTTTAACAATAAAGTAAACGCGTTTTTCTATTAAAAATCAGCGTTAAGTTTTTTCTTTGCCCCTGCTGATGGTGGTGAAAGCAGCTTTGTCTTGCCTGAGGCCTATTGCAGAACGTTCAATTACAGGAAATGACAGTTCCGGAAATCTCCTCTCAACCCCATGCCGTAAAGGTCTCGCCCGGTGAGTTCGAAGCGCACCGGCATTGGTATCCGAAGGCCCAGCATGCGACCATTCACACTTCCCTTGCTTTCTTTTTCAACCTTGGCCTCGAGCGCATCGTCAGCAGATATTGCCACCTGCACCCCAAGGTGCGCCCGGATGCGCTCAGGGAGCTCCTTCGGTACGACTGCCGCCACTTTCTCTGGGCCGGTGCCGACTTGCTGAACGTTACCTCTGCTGGGGGCAAGCGGCAGATGGTCATTATCGAGAACAACTCCTGCCCCTCCGGGCAAAAGTCTATGCCGCTATTGGAGGACAACCAGGAGCAGGGGAGCTACCGCAGGCTGGTCGAACGCACTTTTCTGCCCTATGTACAGCGCCGGCGATTTGCCGTTCAGGGCGGGCTCGCGGTGCTTTATGACAAAAACTATATGGAGGTTTCGGGCTATGCCGCGGTGATCGCCGATGTTTTCCGGGAACCGGTCTATTTTGTCCCCTGTTTTCAGGATGAAACCAATCCTGCGATGCGGTTTACGGACGGTATCCTCGAAGTGCGGGGCCAGGATGGGGCCTGGCATCCTATACGGGCGGCATTCCGCTATGTGACCCAGAAGCCGTGGAGCCGTATCCCCCTCCATACCAAAACCCGTATTTTAAACCCAATGCTCGCCTGTCTGGCAGGCGGACGCAATAAAATGGTGGCAGCTAAAGCTTACGATATTTTTAATGCCGAATTGGAGGAATACGGACTAAAAATCAATACGCCGCAGACGATCTGGGACGTCAGTAAAGAAGAAATCCCCCTTTGGGTCAAAAAAATGGGTGGACAGGCCGTGGTCAAGATCCCGTACAGCAATGCAGGGCAAGGGGTTTTCACCATTATCCACGAAGAAGAGCTGGAGGCTTTCATGAAAATGGATTTCGCCTATGACCGCTTTATCGTACAGAGTCTCATTGGTAATTACAACTGGAGCTCTACAACTTCTTCCGGTAAACTGTACCACGTCGGTACGATACCCAACGCCGCAGGTAAAACTTTCGTGGCCGACCTGCGCATGATGGTCAGCACTACGGAACAGGGAATCCTGCCGCTCTGTGTCTATGCCCGGCGGGCAAGGCAACCCCTGGAAGACGAAATCCGGGATGGCAGCAACTCCTGGGATATGCTCGGCACCAACCTGTCCATCAAAAACCCCAATGGCACCTGGGACAGCGACACAAACCGCCTTATGCTTATGGACAGAAAAGATTTCAATAAATTAGGGATTGGTGTGGACGATTTGGTCGAAGGCTATATTCAAACGGTACTTTCAATGGTAGCCATAGACAAAATGGCCGATAACCTTCTCAACAAACAGGGCCGCTTCAGGATGCGCCTGTTCAAATCGCTCAATGACGATCCCGCACTGCTCCAGGAAATCATGCTCTGATGCACATGGAGGGGAAAGCTTTCGGCACCACAAAAGAAAGGATTGTCCATACGCTGGAAATAGACAGCCTGCCCGTCGGAGCAGTGAGCAGGCTATGGCTTGAAGTCACGACTGATGGGATGGGGCAAACGGTACACGTTCCGGTGCTGGTGGCAAAGGGGGTACGGCAGGGCCCCGTCCTGGGCGTCACTGCCGCCATACACGGCAATGAAATCAACGGCATCTCGGTTATTCAACGCTTCTTCAGGGACGTCCGGGTGGATCGGCTCGCAGGGGTCGTGGTGGGTATGCCTGTAGTGAACGTGCCGGCCGTACTCCTGCGCCAACGGCATTTTTTCGATGAGACAGATCTCAATACCATCATGCCGGGGCGCGAAGACGGGAACGCCGCACAAGTCTATGCTTTCCGGATCACTGACCGGCTCATCCGGCATTTTGATTACCTGGTTGATCTACATACCGCAGGGTCAGGACGCGAAAACGCTTTTTTTGTCCGTGCCAACCTGGAAGACCCTGTCACCAGGCGAATGGCTTTTCTCCAAAACGCCCCGGTGGCCATACATAGCCCTGCCAGCGACGGCTCCCTTCGTGGGGTTGCTGATACGCTTGGTATCCAGGCAATTACCGTAGAGCTGGGCAAGCCGCAGGTGTTCGAAAAAAGTATCGTCCAATTCGCGCTCACCGGTATATATCACCTCCTGTACGCGCTTGAAATGATGGAAGGCACCCCGGAGGCCCCCCGGTGCGAAACGCTGGTCTGTAAAACTTCATACTGGGTTTTTTCGGATAGCGGAGGGATCCTTTCTGTATGGCCGGAAATTGGGGATTATCTGCAACGCGGCGAGCCTGTTGCGTCATTGCGCAATATATTCGGCGACTTGATTAAAACTTACACTGCCCCCGAGGACGGGGTGATGATCGGAAAGAGCGTGGACCCAATCAACCAAACGGGTGGCCGCATCTTCCACCTGGGCATCCTGGACCCTGCCTGGCGTTATGGCGAAGATAATTGAACGATTATGATGGATATTCAGCTTTCAGAAACTGCCCTGGACCCCGCAAAGTGTGCCGCCCTGATCGCCCACCCTGCCGCGGGCGGCAGTGTGGTGTTTATAGGCACCGTTCGCAACAAGACCGCTGGGCGCGAAGTCGTCCGCCTGGAATTTGAAGCCTATGCCCCGATGGCGATCTCCGAAATGCAAAAAATTGCAGCGTCCGCAATGGAAAAGTGGGGGGCACTGGCAATTGTCGTACACCACCGTGTCGGAATATTGGATATCGGGGAGATCCCGGTCATCATCGCCGTGTCCACTCCGCATCGCGAAGCTGCTTTTCAGGCGTGTAAGTACTGTATTGATACCCTCAAGGAAACCGTGCCTATCTGGAAAAAGGAAATTTTTACAGATGGCAGTAGCTGGGTAGCGGCGCATCCGTGAGCTGTTACTCAGCTACTGCTGCCCCTGAATATCCAGCTCCACATCGTAAATATCCACCTCGCTGCGGTCAAAAACAAAGCCACGACGCTCGAACATCCGGATCATCGGCGTGTTGGCTGCCAATACGGATGCCACAATTTTTTTGATTTTCCGCTGCCGTGCAATTTCCAGGATATAGTCCGTGAGGATACTGCCCAGGCCCTTGCCATGATAGGCATCTGCGATCAGGATAGCGTATTCTGCCGTCTCCCGCCACGCGTCCTCGATGATGCGGACGACGCCCGCAAGCTCCCTTCCTTTTCCCTCCTGATCAGGCGTTTCTGCTACGATGGCAATTTCGCGGTCGTAGTCAATATGCGTAAACCGGACCATCCAGGTATGGGACATCTTCGGGATGAGGCCAAAGAAGCGCATATATAAGGAGTCGGCAGAAACTTTTTGCAGCATTTGTTCCATGGCCGGTTCGTCTTCCGGCCGTACAGGGCGCAGGAGCATATCGCTGCCGTCTTTCAGCCGAACGGTCTTGGTGTATTGGCGCCCCGGGTACGGTGAAATCACCAGATGCTGATAGCGGTTATGTGGGACGCGGGCGACGTCCGGGTCGAGGATGATCCGCGTATCCACAACGAGGCCGCCCAGGTGGTCAGCCATATAAGGGTTGATATCTATCTCCCGGATTTCGGGAAAATCCATGACGAGGTAGGAGAATTTGCACAACAGGAAATCTATTTCGAGCAGGTTGATGCCAGGCAGGCCGCGATACCCGCGCAGTAGGGGAAAAAACTGGGTATGCTCCACAATTTGCTGGGCGAGCGCCATATTGAGCGGCGGAAGCCCCATCTGGGTATCTTTATACACTTGGGCCCCAACGCCGCCCCTTCCAAAAATAATGACCGGGCCAAATACCGGATCTTTTCTGGCACCCAGCAAAAGTTCGAAAGGCTTGCGCACCATTTTTTCGATCGCCATGCCAATGAGTTTCGCCGAGGGCCTGCGCAATGCCACGCGTTCCAGTAAGGTATCGAATGCCCTTTCCACTTCCCCGTCCGAAGACAGGTTGAGGATTACCCCGCCTACATCGGTTTTGTGCGCAATATCGGGCGATACGACTTTCATGACCACGGGGTAACCAATCGCTTTCGCATGCGCTATGGCCTCGCCCGGACCATAAGCGATACGTGTCGGGTTAACGGGGATCTGATAGGCTTCAAGCAGTAGCCGGGCTTCGGGAGCAGTCATCTGCGACCTGCCGGATTGGAGGACCTGGCGCACAACCGTATCCGCTGCTTCAAAATCAGGGGAGAAATCTTTAGGGATTGCCGGCGGTGTTTCGTAAAGTAATTCTAGCGAGCTGGAATATCTCCACATACGCAAAAACGCATCCACGGCGCTTTCCGGGTAACGGTAACAAGGAATCCGGGCCGCTTCGAAGGCCTCACGGCTGTCGAATACATACGACTCGCCCATCCAGGCTGCAAGTACGGGCTTTTGACTCCCTTTTGCGGCCCTGGCCACGGCTATTGCACTTTCGGTCGCCTCGGTAGTGTACTGGGGCGCGAGGATGACGAGTACTGCGTCAACGCCGGGGTCTGACAGGCAAGCCTTTAACGCCTTTTCGAATGGTTCCGGGCCCGCACTGCCCAGTAGATCTACCGGATTGCCAGGTTTTCGGGATTCCGGCAGCAATAACCCCAATGCCCCGGTAGTGGTAGGTGAAAACCGCGCCAACTGCCCCCCGTGGTATTCCAGGTAGTCCGTAGCCAATATACCTGCGCCCCCTGCGTTGGTGATAATGGCCAAGCGGTTGCCCCTTGGCTTCGGCTGGAGCGCCAGTACATGCGCAATATTAAATAATTGTGCCACGGTATCTACGCGGATAATCCCTGCCCTTTTGAAGGCCGCATCGTAGGCGTCGTCGTTGCCGGCCAAAAAACCGGTATGTGAAAGGGCCGCTTTGCCACCCGCTTCACTCCTGCCGGATTTGAGCACAATGATGGGCTTGTTCCGCGCAAAAGACCGGGCGGCGCTCATGAATCTGCGGGCATGGACAAGGCTCTCCATGTAAATCAGGATACAGGCCGTCTGTGCATCTGCCCCAAAGAAGTCAATAAGGTCGGCAAACCCAATATCGCTGATATTTCCTACAGAAACAATATAGCTGAACCCCACCTGCTGTGCCGCCGACCAGTCCAGCACCGATGCGATTAAGGCATCGCTCTGGGAGATCAGGGCCAGGTTGCCGGGCAGTGGGGTTCCGCCTGGAGCCAGGCTGGCATTCAGCTTGAGATGCGGGGCCAGGAAACCCAGCGTGCCGGGTCCCAGCAGACGCATGCCGTAACGTTTACAAATCTCCAGGACTTGCGCTTTCTCTTCGGGGGAGGGTGTAACCCCACCATTAAAATCCGGCATAGCGATCATTAAGCCGCCGGCACCGGCCAGCCCGCAAGCTTCGGCCACTTCCGCCACGAGGCTCCACCGGAGTACAATGATTGCCAAATCTACCTTTTCCGGGATAAGGTCAATACCCGGATAGGCAGGGTAGCCCTGCACCGTCTCGTGTCGGGGGTTTACAGCAAACAGCCGCCCTTCAAAACCGGATGATTTCAGGTTCTGGAACAGGGCCTGGCCGGCTGTGCCTTCCCGCGAAGAAGCCCCGATGACCGCAATACTTTTAGGATTGAAAATATTTTCGAGTTGCCTGCGCATACTGAGGGCTAAAAAGTCCAGTATTTTTGAAGCTTACCAATCGCCGCGTGCAAGTACATTTCGTAGGTCTCCCAAACCCGCATCCCGGAAGTTGTTTTCTCCTGGGCATACGGATTTTCCAGCCCATTGATCCCTGCCCTGAAGCTTTCTACACCGTGGAAAAGTTCCTGGATATTATATCCGCCTTCCAGCGTCGCGAAAATATACGGGAAATGCTCCCTGAGCCTTTGCCCGATCCGGAAAAAGGAATAGGTCCCGACACGCAGGTCGAGCAGCAGGTCGTGCTGATGTGCGTCGAACCCTGCAGATACCGCTACAACATCGGGGGAAAACTGCTTTGCAGCGGGGAGAAAATGTTCGAAGGCATCCAGAAAGATATCATCTGCGCTGCCGGGGGGCAAAGGAACGTTAAAGGTAAAACCCTCCCCGCGGCCCGAACCGATTTCGTCAGAGAATCCTTTGCCCGGGAAAGCCGGATATTGATGTAAAGACCAGTAAAGCACTTTGTCGGTGTGGTAGAATATTTCCGAGGTGCCATCGCCAAGGTGGCCGTCGAAATCGAGGATCAATACCCGCTTGCCTTCTTCTGCCAGATATTGTGCTGCAATCGCGACATTATTGAACAGGCAGAAGCCACTGGCGTGGCCCGGGTAAGCATGGTGCCCCGGCGGTCTGACCAGGGCGAAACCCTGCTCCCCGGCAGCCTGTAACGTCGCGCCGACTGCATAACAGGCCGCTGCAAAGGAACCCGGGCTGGTTGCCGTATCCGGGTCAAGGTGCGCGCCGACCCGACAGGCATTTTTGACTTTTTCGATGTATTCCGCAGTATGCACCAGGCGAAGCGCTTCCTCCCCGCTGACAATCCCCGATACAGGCAGGTGGGCAAAGGGCTCCAGCCGTTTATGGGTCTCCGGATGCATGCCGGTGTCGTGCTCCAAAAAAACCGGATGGTAGATTAACTCCATTGAAAATTTTATTTTCCGGGTTGTTCAAAACCAAATTTGCCAGGGGGTTCCGTGGCAGGAAAAGTAACCGTTTCACTGTATGTGCATCGCCATAAGCCCATTGTGCCGCAGGGCCGAATGCCCCGTCTGCCTCCCTTACGGGTTTTTTAAAAACAGTAAGGGCAGCGGGGCGTCCAGCGCCATTTTCCGGGTAGCACTGGGCTTGAATAAGCGATCTGACCAGGAATGACGTGGGGCGAACATCACCAGCAGGTCCACTTCGTGGTTATCGGAGAATTCTTCCAGGCCTTCCGTAACCGAAGCGCGTTCCAGTTCGTGAAAAGTCAACTGAAGCGCAGGGGTGTCATTGGTCTGATGCCTGAAAAAGGCCTCTACTTCATCAAATCTGGTCGTGCGCCCTGCGGGGGTTTTGCCATCGGAAATATGTATGATGTGCATCAGCGGGTGGAAGGGTTCGAGTATTTCAGCAGCTTTCCAGACGTGGTAAGGGTCGGCTTCGGAGAGGTTGGTAGCAAAAGCCACAATATGCGGCGGCCTCCATGCAGCATGCTCCGG
>JBMOJO010000478.1:0-1745 GCA_049315745.1 Saprospiraceae bacterium
GACTCCTTTCCATAGACCCGGTCTAAATCCCTGAACATACTGCTTTGTGTATTTTTCAGGCCCAAAGGGTTCTTCTCGCCCAGTATCCCCGACAGCCACGCAAAAGGGGTCAGGATGAGATAGAATACTGCCGAAAGCAGGATATTCGGTATGATCAGGCTCAGCAACTTCGCGAGCTGCATCCACAAATAATCAATCCAGCGCGCCAGGAAAGCGGAAGCCAGGCCGGCAATCCCGATGATCAGGGCAGTAAACAGTGCCCAGCGCCAGGCGCTTAGTACATAAACAATCAAAAAGCCGGTTACGATGACCAAGACGGTCTTTACGGGCTCTTGTTGGCTTGCTTGCTTTTGCATCTCGCTAAAATAAGGTGTAAATAAATGGTGCTACCGCGCTGCTGCCCCCGAATACGATCAGGATCCCAAAGATCAACAAAACGATGATGACCGGTGCCAGCCAGAATTTTTTACGCTCCTTCATGAAGAGCCAAAGGTCTTTTAGAAATTCCATGATCTTGCTTTGATTGTTTGTGTACTGAAAAAACTTGTTTGGAGGGGGTGTTTTGGGATAAAGGGGGTGTTTTTCATCCTGCTAAGGCAACGTCTCTATTAAAATAAGGGGTTTTTACGAAAATACTGCATCAGAGTGTTTGCAACAATACGATGTCCTTCGGGGCTCCAGTGTGCGCCATCCTGATAATGGACGATTTTGCCTTCTTTGGCTGCCAGAGCTACAGCCTCCGGAATCCCTTCAATAAAAAGAAAACCATTTTTTTGAGCAACTGTCTTCACATCCGAATAGAATGGAGGAGCATTATCTGCTGCAAAAATACATACCGGAACCGAAGATGGTGTCCTTTTCCGGATTAGTTGGAAAATTTCATCAGTCACTTTTAACGATTCCGCATAATCTGGAAACGATTTACCTAGCTCTGCAATTTTCGTTTCAACCGATTCTGTACTAAAATGGCTTTTTAGCCTGTCTATGCGATTGAATATAAAGAAAAGCAGTCGGGAATGGGTATTGGCAAATGTTCGTAAACCATGAAAACGTTTGGGTATATCGTAATAAATACCATTTTCTGACCAATAAGGCCTACGCGTACCATTATTGTTCCAGAGGCTTGCACGTTCTAAGGGAAAAGAATTATTGATTAAGTCATTATGACAATACTGAAATAATACCAAGTCTGGCCGGATAGTATCCATAAATAAATCGAGTACGAGATACTCTTGCAGCGTACCATACCCTGAACAACCGAATGTAAATATTTCCCAATTGAGTGAATCCTGTAATAAGGTATAGTACGTTTCCGCTGTTGATGCATGATTCGCCTGAGTGAAAGAATCGCCTATAAGCAACACCTTTATTTTCTTTGTCCCGATATCCCCATACTGTCTGAATCCATGCTTGTCGGCAGTATAATGTACCTCATACGAGTTCCCACCGGCATCTTTCCGGATTTCAGTCGTTTCAAAAAATGGGGTGGGCTTCCACCCTAATAAAGTATCTGGAATATTTCTGGTCAAAACTATATTATGGTCTTTATTCGAAAATGTACGACCCCGGCTCCAGTAGTACCCGCGAAAGAATAACTCTCCGATCATTGTAATTGCGATAAAAGCAATCAATACAGTGGTCAAGCCAAGCGAAAACGCCTTAATTCTTGCAGATGCCATAATTCTTCGGGTATAAAAAGCTACTGTTTCTTTGTGAGCATTTCATCGCAACCAGTCCATAGGGTT
>JBMOJO010000018.1:0-30777 GCA_049315745.1 Saprospiraceae bacterium
TTTTTACGCGCGTTCGCGCGTAAAAATGCACGCACACCAAATAAAATCCTTCGCGGCGAAGCCGCGGACACTACCGGTAAATAGATACGATTTTTTTTGATCATTCCTTTTGATTTTTGATTTCCCGTCGTATCTTTGCGCCGCCTTTAGTCAAGGCCCCGCTTCACAATTATGTAGAATGGGCCCATCTGTGACGAGAGGAGCGAAGGGAAAATCCTGATCTGGAGAGAATGTTATTAATTCTTCTGCCTGATTTGGATTTTTGTGTAATTACATGTACCTTTGCAAGCGCTTTTGAAAAGGGTTTTCGGAAGAAAGCAAAGGAACCTTTAGCCGTAACGTTAAAACAGGTAAATTTTATGCCAACCATCAATCAATTGGTGCGCAAGGGAAGGGAAAAAGTAGAGTACAAGAGCAAGTCCAGGGCCCTTGACGCATGCCCGCAGCGCCGCGGCGTATGCACCCGGGTCTATACGACAACGCCCAAGAAACCCAACTCTGCCTTGCGGAAGGTGGCCAAGGTGCGCCTCACCAACCAAATCGAGGTCATCGCCTACATTCCGGGCGAAGGCCATAACCTCCAGGAGCACTCGATCGTACTGGTTCGTGGCGGACGGGTAAAGGATTTGCCTGGGGTACGCTATACGATCGTGCGCGGCGCATTGGACACCGCAGGTGTGAAAGACCGCAAAAAAAGCCGTTCCCGGTACGGGACCAAGGCTCCGAAGAAATAATCTTGTTTCATAAAGGAAACTTCCAAGTGCAATAAAATGAGAAAGAGAAAGCCAAAAGCGCGGGTAATCCTTCCCGACCCGAGGTACAAAGACCCGATGGTCACCCAGTTCGTCAACCACTTGATGTGGGAAGGTAAAAAAAGTACGGCACTGACGATTTTCTACGATGCACTCGATATTGTCGCAGAACGTACCAAGCAGGAGGAACACGCAATGTGGAAAAAGGCCCTGAACAACGTCATGCCGCAGGTGGAAGTGCGCAGCCGGCGGATCGGGGGCGCTACTTTCCAGATCCCTACGGAAATTCGCGCCAAGCGCAAAACTTCCATCGGGATGAAATGGCTGATTAAATTCTCCCGGCAGCGCAGCGGCAAGGGAATGGCAGAAAAATTGGCTGCCGAGATTATTGCAGCAAGCAAGGGTGAAGGCGCTGCAGTAAAAAGAAAGGAAGATACGCACCGTATGGCAGAGTCCAACCGCGCATTTGCACACTTCAGGGTTTAGTCGGAACGATAACCTTCAACAAAACTTTTTAAACGCCTTTCAGGCCAAATCATGTCAAAAGATCTTAGATATACGCGAAATATCGGTATCGCCGCCCACATCGACGCAGGCAAAACCACCACCACTGAACGCGTGCTCTACTACACCGGGATGAGCCATAAAATCGGCGAGGTTCACGATGGCGCCGCTACGATGGATTGGATGGAACAGGAGCAGGAGCGGGGTATTACCATCACTTCGGCGGCCACAAAGGCCCGCTGGAACTGGAAAGAGCAGGAGTATGTGGTGAACATCATAGACACGCCCGGTCACGTGGATTTCACCGTGGAAGTCAACCGTTCTTTAAGGGTACTCGATGGGCTGGTATTCCTCTTCTGTGCCGTCAGCGGCGTCGAACCGCAATCCGAGACCAACTGGCGCCTTGCCGACAATTATAAGGTGCCCCGTATCGGTTTTGTCAATAAGATGGACCGCTCGGGTGCAGACTTCTTCAATGTGGTCAATGACGTAAAGACGAAGCTCGGCTCCAATGCGATCCCCTTGCAGGTGCCAATCGGCGCAGAGGAATCGTTCAAAGGGGTGGTCGACCTCATCACCAACGAAGCAATTGTCTGGAACGAGACGGATAACGGGATGACCTATACGACTATTCCCATTCCGGCCGATCTCGTGGATACAGTGAACGAATATCGCGAAAAACTCCTCGAAGCAGTAGCAGAGTACGACGATACGCTGATGGAAAAATTCTTCGAGGATCCCAACTCAATCTCACCCGACGAGATGCGCGTGGCCATCCGCGCTGCTGTCTGCGATATGAAATTCGTCCCGATGATGTGCGGTTCGGCTTTCAAAAATAAAGGGGTACAGGCTGTTTTGGATGCTGTTTGCGCCTTTCTGCCCTCCCCGCTCGATATCGAGGCCGTCAAAGGGATTAACCCGAAAACAGATGCGGAGGAAGTCCGTCGCCCCACAGTCGCCGATCCTTTCGCAGCACTTGCTTTCAAAATTGCCACAGACCCCTTCGTCGGCCGCCTTGCGTTCCTGCGCGTATATTCCGGCGCACTCGATGCGGGCTCATACGTACTGAATACGCGTTCCGGAAATAAGGAACGCATCTCCCGCCTCTATCAGATGCACGCCAACAAGCAGAATCCGATCGAGCGGGTGGAAGCCGGCGATATCGCGGCTGCCGTGGGATTCAAGGATATCCGCACAGGGGATACACTTTGCGACCTGGACAAACCGATCGTGCTGGAAAGCATGGTGTTCCCGGAGCCTGTAATCTCGATCGCCGTAGAGCCGAAGTCCCAAAAAGACCTCGACCGCCTGGGTATGTCGTTGGCCAAACTCGCCGAGGAAGATCCTACCTTCCGCGCTAAGTTCGACGAAGAAACGAACCAGACTGTAATCAGCGGGATGGGGGAATTACATCTTGAAATCATCGTGGACCGCCTTCGCCGGGAATTCAAGGTAGAGTGCAACCAAGGGGCACCACAGGTGAACTATAAAGAAGCGCTCACGGCAAGTGTGTCACACCGCGAGCGGTTGAAGAAGCAGACCGGCGGCGCGGGTATGTTCGCCGACATGGAGTTTGAGCTTGGCCCGGCAGATGAGGAGTTTCTCGAGAGCGAAGACTTCAAGAACGGCAAAACCAAACTTCAGTTCGTCTGGGGTATCGTGGGTGGCGCAATTGATAAAAATTACATGAAGCCGATCCAGGATGGCTTCAAAGCGATGATGAACAACGGCGTGCTCGCGGGCTTCGGTATGGACAGTATGAAAGTACGGGTGTACGACGGTTCTATGCACGCAGTTGACTCCAAGCCGATTGCTTTTGAGCTTTGCGCCAAGGACGGTTTCAGGGCAGCAGCCCATAAGGCCAAGCCGGTTATCCTCGAGCCGATCATGAAACTAGAAGTGGTAACGCCCGATGAATATGTAGGTGCGGTCATTGGTGACCTTAACCGCCGCCGCGGTATGCCAAAAGGCCAAGAACCACGTATCGGCGGGGTAATCTCCATCCAGGCCGAAGTGCCACTGGCGGAAATGTTCGGATATGTCACCCAATTGCGTACGATCACCTCAGGGCGTGCCAGCTCTACGATGGAGTTTTCCCACTACGCAGAGGCTCCTGCGGGAATTGCTAAAGAAGTGATCGAGAAGTCCAAGGGGGCAGTAAAAGTTTAAATCTAAAGCATAATGCCACCCGGTAACGGCCGGGTGGCAATTTTTTTGACATCTTATAAATTTGTCTTTCAGGCATGAATCAAAAGATCAGGATTAAACTTCGTTCCTACGACCATAACCTCGTGGATAAATCAACGGAGAAAATTGTCAAAACTGTGCGCAATAGTGGCGCCGTCGTAACCGGACCGATTCCGCTGCCCACTGAGAAAAAAGTGTTCACCGTGCTTCGTTCGCCGCACGTCAACAAAAAATCCAGGGAGCAGTTCCAGTTGCGCACCCACAAGCGCTTGATCGAGATTTATACACCCACCCAAAAAACAGTGGACGCTTTGTCTAAGCTGGAATTGCCAAGTGGGGTTGATATTCAGGTAAAGTTGACTTAATCGTATTTTCCAGGGTGTATTCCGGTTTCGGAAGGCCCATGATTGAAAACCATCGGTTTTCTGCGCGCAACGGCTGCCACGCACCTCATTCAAAGTGTACGCATTGCCCGCAGAATCTGTAAAATATACCACGATGAACGGATTGATCGGTAAAAAAGTCGGAATGACCAGCATCTTTGACCAGGGTGGCAAAAACGTCGCGTGCACGGTCATAGAAGTGGGTCCCTGTGTCGTAACGCAGGTTAAAACGGAAGCGTCTGATGGCTACAATGCGATTCAGATGGGCTTTGGCGCTGCCAAAGAAAAAAATACCACTAAAGCCCAGATGGGCCATTTCAGCAAGGCTGGCTCAGAACCCAAGCGCCGCACCGTCGAGTTCCGCGACTTCAATGTCGTGACCAAATCGCTTGGGGATTCGGTCAATGTGGACGAGGTCTTCAAAGAAGGCGATATCGTTCACGCGATCGGTTCTACGAAAGGTAAAGGCTTCCAGGGCGTCGTTAAGCGCCATGGCTTCGGAGGGGTAATGAATGCCACGCACGGACAGCACAACCGCCTTCGCGCCCCCGGATCTATGGGCGCGTCTTCCTTCCCGTCAAGGGTCTTCAAAGGTAAGCGGATGGCCGGCCGTACAGGCAACGAGCGCGTAAAAATCAAAAACCTGAAGGTGCTGAGGGTATTCGCAGATCAAAACCTGGTGCTGGTCAAAGGGGCAATCCCGGGCCATACGGGCGCATTTGTGATCCTGGAGAAAAAAAAGTAATCATTAGCCTGCTACCAGGCAACGTTTAACCTGCAAGCCATGAAACTGGAAATATTCAACATCAATGGGGAAAAAACCGGACGGGAAATCGAATTGCCCGAGGATATCTTTGGCATAGAACCTAATGAGCACTCGCTCTACCTGGCCGTCAAAGCTTATCTCGCAAACCAACGGCAGGGTACCCATAAATCAAAGGAACGCTCGGAAATGTCGGGCTCTACCCGGAAATTACACCGACAGAAAGGAACGGGCGGCTCCCGTAAAGGGGATATCAATAACCCGCTGTATTACGGCGGTGCCCGGGTGTTCGGCCCCCGTCCACGCGACTATACCCAAAAGCTGAATAAAAAGGTGAAACTTCTGGCACGTAAATCTGCCCTCAGCGCAAAGGTCAGGAACAGCGCCCTGCTGGTTGTCGAAGATTTCAGCTTCGATGCCCCAAGGACAAAGCAATTCGTCCAAATCCTCGATCGCCTGAATATTGGGTCGGCAAAAAGTGTGTTGGTCACCGGGGAGTATGAAAAGGCGGTGTACCTCTCGTCCAGAAACCTGCCCAATGCCAAAGTGGTGCGCGCACAAGATTTGAATGTATATAATATACTGAATTCCAATACCTTAGTGCTTTCAGAGCGTGCAGTGGAGCTTATAAAACAATCATTTGAATAACGGTGCCTAAAGGCTCCCGGAATCTTTTTTACCATGGCAAAGAAAAATATCCTGATTAAGCCGATCATCACGGAAAAATCGGAAAAATTGTCCACGAAGCGCAAGACATACTGCTTCAAGGTAGATAAAAAGGCGAATAAGATCGAAATCAAAAACGCCGTAGAGGAAATGTTCAATGTATCGGTAGAATCCGTGAATACGATGGTGGTACCGGGAAAGGCAAAGAGCAGGAATACGCGTTCGGGTGTGCTCCGCGGCCGCAAGCCCTCTTACAAGAAGGCCTATGTAAAGGTAGCAGAGGGCGAAGAGATCGACTTCTATACTGAGTTGTAATTATTTCCCGCTTCCGGCGGGTTAAATGTCAAACTGTTCGTGTCGGGGCAAAGTATGGCACAGCCTCCGGCGATGAACAAAAAAAGCCATACGCTAATGTCAATCAAAAAATTCAGCCCGGTCACCCCGGGCCTTCGTTACAGGGTGGGAAGCGGCTTCGCCGAGCTTACAACGGATACGCCGGAAAAAAGCCTGCTTGCGCCGATTAAAAAGTCTGGTGGCCGCAACAACCAGGGGCGTCGTACGATGCGCCAGCGCGGTGGGGGCCATAAGCGCCGCTACCGTATCATTGACTTCAAGCGCGATAAGGACGGTGTTCCGGCTACGGTGAAAACGATCGAATACGACCCTAACCGCAGTGCATACATTGCGCTGGTAGAATACGCCGACGGGGAAAAGCGCTATATCATCGCACCGGATAAATTGAAGGTCGGTACAGAAATTATGTCAGGGCCAGGTGCCCCGCCGAATATTGGCAACGCGCTGCCGCTCAAAGAGATCCCGCTCGGCTCTGCTATCCACGCGATCGAACTGCAGCCGGGCCGTGGCGCTTCGATGGCCCGCAGTGCAGGTACTTACGGGACCCTGATGGGCCGCGAAGACCGTTACGCCTCGGTAAAGTTGCCTTCCGGCGAACTACGCCGCGTCCTGCTTACTTGTAAAGCAACGATGGGGACGACGTCGAACCCGGACCATGGCCTCGAAGTATATGGAAAGGCCGGCCGCAAGCGTTGGGTCGGGCGTCGCCCGCATGTTCGCGGGGTCGCGATGAACCCGGTTGACCACCCGATGGGCGGTGGCGAAGGCAGGGCTTCAGGCGGCCACCCCCGCTCAAGGACGGGTATCATGGCTAAAGGCCAAAAAACCCGTAACCCGAAGAAGGGGTCGTCCAAGCTGATTATTTCTAAGCGGAAATCGTCTAAAAATTAATTCACGGTGCCCGGGGCTTATCCCCTGGCGACGCAAATAAACGCTCCGATGGCAAGATCTATCAAAAAAGGGCCTTACGTCTTTCATAAGTTGATGGAAAAGGTGCTGAAGTCCAAAGAGTCCAGCCGCAAAGCGGTCATTAAGACCTGGTCCCGCGCATCTATGATTATCCCGGATATGGTGGGGGAAACAATCGCCGTACATAACGGAAAAACCTTCATCCCGGTATTCGTGACCGAGAATATGGTCGGCCACAAACTCGGTGAGTTCGCTCCGACACGCAACTTTAAGGGACATTCCGGCAACCGTAAAAAATAATTGAAAGAGGCGTTTGGCCAGGCCTGAAACCGCTTT
Organism: Saprospiraceae bacterium; assembly: GCA_049315745.1. Taxonomy (GTDB): domain Bacteria; phylum Bacteroidota; class Bacteroidia; order Chitinophagales; family Saprospiraceae; genus JADJPL01. The sequence goes on from JBMOJO010000018.1 coordinate 6,855, forward strand.
AGCGCGGCGCCCGCCACCAAACAAAATCAAAATATCCATGGAAGCAGTAGCAAAACTCAAGAATGTGCCGATGTCGGCGCGTAAAATGCGCCTGGTAGCAGAGATTATCCGCGGAAAGCGGGTCGAGGAGGCGATTACCATATTGCGCTTTACAAAAAAGGAAGCGGCAGAGTGGATGGGCAAACTCGTCCGCAGCGCCGTCGCAAACTGGGAGGTGAAAGCGGGCGGCGAAAGTGCTGAGGATTTTGAGGTGTATATCAAGACCGCAATGGTGGACGGCGGCTCGATCATGCGCCGGTTCCGCCCGGCCCCACATGGCCGCGCTCACCGCATCCGCAAGCGCTCCAACCATGTCACGATTGTAGTGGCCAACCGCCTGCCAATGGAGGATGAACTCGAAGCAGAGGCTTAGTCAGCGGCTACCGCCGTATAAAATAACTAAAGTTAAACGATTCTTAATTAGTATTTCAATATGGGTCAAAAGACAAATCCGATCGGCAACCGCTTAGGCATCATCAGGGGTTGGGAGTCCAACTGGTTCGGTGGCAAGGACTATGCCCACAAAGTTGTCGAGGACGAAAAAATCCGCAATTATCTCAACGCGCGTATCGCTAAGGGGGGTATTGCCAGGATCTTTATCGAGCGCAACCTTCGCCGCGTTACGGTAACGATCAATACTTCCCGCCCGGGGATCATTATCGGACGGGGAGGTCAGGAGGTGGACCGTATCCGCGAAGAACTCAAGAAGCTCACGGATAAAGAAGTACAAATCAATATTGCGGAAATCCGCAAGCCGGAGCTGGATGCCGCTATCGTCGCCGAATCGGTGGCAAAACAGCTCGAAGCGCGGATCAACTACCGCCGCGCCATTAAAATGGCTATCCAGTCCACCATGCGTGCCGGTTCGGAAGGAATCAAAGTCAGGATTTCCGGGCGTCTCAACGGTGCCGAAATGGCCCGAACAGAGGAATATAAGGAAGGGCGTACGCCTTTGCATACTTTCCGCGCAGATATAGATTACTCGCTGAAAGAAGCACAGACCGTCTATGGGAAGATTGGTATCAAAGTCTGGATTTGCAAGGGCGAAGTCCTGGGCAAGCGCGACCTTTCCCCAATCCTCGCAGCGCCAAAACGCGAAACGGGCGGCAGCGGGAGCGGACGTCCGGGCGGCGACCGCGAACGCAGCGGTGGCGGCGACCGCGGTGGTCGTCAGCGGCGCGGTAGCGACCGCGGTGGTGAGCGGGGCGGGGATCGCGGCGGCAGAAGAAATGACCGCCGCCGGTAGGGTAGCCCTGCACCCAAAATCTGCATCCTTTGCCCGCTATTTCGGGCTCGGCAAAGTGCTTTTTTGAATTGCTGCTAAAAACAAAATAAAATGTTACAGCCTAAAAGAACCAAATACCGCAAACAGCAGAAGGGACGGATCAAAGGGATCGCCTACAAAGGGGGTACCGTGGCTTTCGGGAGCTTTGGACTCAAAGCGACCACAGGCGGCCGGCTGACCAACCGGCAGATTGAGTCCGCACGTATTGCTATGACGCGCTACATGAAGCGCGAAGGCCAGGTTTGGATCCGCATTTTCCCGGATAAGCCGATTACCAAAAAACCTCAGGAAGTGCGGATGGGCAAGGGTAAAGGTGCCGTTGACCATTGGGTCGCAGTCGTTAAACCCGGACGGATTATGTTCGAGATTGACGGTGTGCCGCACGATGTAGCTGCCGAAGCACTCCGACTTGCCGCCCAAAAGCTGCCTTTGCTGACAAAAGTGGTTTTGCGCCCGGATGTCATAGCAGCGGTCTAAATGTTTTCAGCGTAAGTTGTGGATATTAGATGCCCGCCAAGGTGTCCCAATCCTCAGCAGAATATTCATACATTCATTGTTAATTTTCAATGCCATGGCAAGCAAAAAATTCAAAGAACTTCAGGAATATAGCCTTGAAGACCTCCGGGTAGAGCTGGAGACCACAGAGATGAGCTATCAGAAAATGAGGTTCGACCATGCAATCAAAGGCCTCGAAGACCCAATGCGACTTCGCGAAGTCCGGCGCGATATCGCACGGATGCTAACGGAAATCCGCCGCCGCGAGCTGCTGGATGCCCCCGAAGAAACGCTAGCGGGCAGGTCCCGTCTGCGTGCGAGAAGAAGGAAAGAAGCTTAAAGACCTTTGTTGCAGCCCTCAAATTGGATGAAAATGGAAAGAAATCTTCGGAAAACACGAATCGGTGTCGTATCCAGCAATAAAATGGAAAAAACGATCTCCGTAACAGTCGAGCGTAAGCTCATGCACCCAATCTATGGCAAGTTCGTCAAGAAAAATAAGAAGTTTATGGCACACGACGAAGAAAATGCCTGCCAGATCGGCGATGTGGTGCGTATCATGGAAACCAGGCCGCTGAGCAAACTCAAGCGCTGGCGACTGGTGGAAATTATCGAAAGAGCAAAGTAACAATTTTCCCGGATTAAGGGGGTCGCCGGTCCACAATGGTCTGCACACCCCGATAAACCGTTATAGTCATGATTCAACAGGAAAGCAGGCTAAAAGTAGCAGATAACAGCGGCGCCAAAGAAGTCCTCTGTATCCGCGTACTGGGCGGTTCCCACCGCAGGTACGCCTCCGTGGGCGATAAAATCGTCGTCTCGGTAAAAGATGCCTCCCCAGGGGGGATCAAAAAGGGCGCAGTCTCCAAGGCGGTAATCGTACGCACGAAAAAAGAGATCCGCAGAAAAGACGGATCTTATATCCGCTTCGACGATAATGCCTGTGTATTACTCAATGCACAGGACGAGCCCAGGGGTACGCGTATCTTCGGGCCGGTGGCACGGGAACTTCGCGAAAGGGATTATATGCGTATCGTCTCCCTGGCCCCTGAAGTACTCTGAGGCATACAGAAGCATACTGCATGTTCTACAAAAACAGGCCGGGCAAGCCTGACTGCCCGAAAAACAACCAACAAAAATGAAAAAGAAAGCTCATAACAATACCGCAAAGCGCTTTACGCCCAAGCTTAAAATCAAAAAAGGGGATAAAGTGGTCGTTATTGCCGGCGCTTACCGCGATCCCTCAAAAGTGCGCGAGGTAATGGAGGTTTTTCCCGACCAAAACCGCGTGCTCGTTGATCAGGTGAACATGGTGAAAAAGCACGTCAAGTCCACCCAAAACGAACCGGGCGGGATCAAGCAGCAACCGGCCCCCATCCATATTTCCAATGTCATGGTAGTGGATCCCAAAACCGGCCTGCCAACCCGTATCGGGCGTAAAGCGGATGCTGATGGCAATATTGTGCGTTATTCCAAAAAATCCGGCGAAATCTTAAAGTGATGAGTTATACACCGAGGTTAAAGAAAAAATATCAGGAGGAAGTCATCCCTGCACTGATGGAACAGTTCCAGTACAGCTCTGTGATGGAAGTACCGAAATTGGTAAAAATCTCCCTCAACCAGGGCGTTGGCGCCGCTACCCAGGATAAAAAACTGGTGGACAGCGCCGCAGAGGAACTCTCCCTGATCTCCGGCCAGAAGGCCGTCGTCACCAGGGCAAGAAAATCTATTTCAAACTTCAAGCTCCGGGAAGGTATGCCGATCGGCACCCGCGTGACCCTGCGCAGCGAACGCATGTTCGAGTTCCTCGACCGCCTGATCAGCGTCGCGCTCCCGCGTGTACGAGATTTCCGCGGCATCAGCGATAAAAGCTTCGATGGCAGGGGGAATTATTCTATGGGGGTGACCGAACATATCATCTTCCCCGAGATCGATATCGATAAGGTCAGCCGTATTTCAGGTCTGGACGTAACTTTCGTCACAACAGCCAAAACGGATGCCGAAGCCCTGGCTTTGCTGAAAGGGCTCGGGTTACCTTTCAAAAACCAGAAAAACAATTAACGTATCATGGCTAAGAAATCTATCATCGCAAGGGAAAGGAAAAAAGTCCGCCTCGTAGCCAAATATGCCGAACTGCGCAAACAATTAAAAGCAGAGGGCCGCTGGGACGAGCTCGATGAGCTGCCACGGAACTCGAACCCAATCCGTTTGCACAACCGTTGCCAGTTAACGGGCAGGCCAAAGGGGTATATGCGTTACTTCGGGCTCTGCCGGGTGAAGTTCCGCGATATGGCGCTGGATGGCAAAATCCCCGGTGTCACTAAAGCAAGCTGGTAATTTTTTAACAGCCGGAAAGGTTCCCTCAATCCTGGAATACCGCCCGGCGAAATATGTAATACAATGGCTGTTTCAGATCCAATTGCAGACTATTTGACGCGTATCCGAAACGCGCAGCTCGCCGGCCACAAAATTGTGGATATCCCGGCGTCCAGCCTCAAAAAGGCTATTACTGAAATACTCTACGAACAAGGGTATATCCTGAAGTATAAGGTTGAGGAGAAAGCCTATAAAGGTGGCCAGGACCTTATCCGCATCGCGCTCAAATACGATCTGGCTTCAAAGAAGCCGATCATCCGCGAGCTCGGCCGTATCAGCAGGCCAGGCCTCCGCAAATATGCCAAGGCAGGGGAGTTGCCCCGGATTATCAATGGGCTGGGTATCGCAATCGTCTCTACTTCCCAAGGGGTAATGACAGACAAAAAGGCACGTGAGCTCCATGTAGGCGGCGAACTGCTCTGCTATGTGTATTAATTTCTAAACCGCTACAAATCTGTTAATCATGTCAAGAGTAGGTAAAGTACCCATCGCAATCCCATCAGGGGTAGAAATCAACGTGAGCAAGGGTAATTTGGTGACGGTCAAAGGGCCTAAGGGTGAGCTGAAGCAGCAGGTTGATCCGGATATCTCGCTCGAAATCGAAAACGGACTGTTGGAGGTCAAACGTCCAACCGACCAAAAGCGCCACCGGGCGATCCATGGTTTGTACCGCGCCTTGATCAATAATATGGTGGAAGGGGTCAATAATGGGTTCACCAAGCAGTTGGAACTTGTCGGGGTAGGTTACAGGGTCACTTCGGTCGGCCAGGTACTGGAGCTCAGTGTGGGCTACTCGCACCCGATTATTTTCGTGCTCCCGAAGGAAATCGGGGTAGAAACAAAAGCGGAAAAGGGTTCCAATCCAACGATTATCCTGAAGAGTAATGATAAGCAACTCTTGGGCCAGGTCGCTGCAAAGATACGCAGCTTCCGCAAGCCAGAGCCGTACAAAGGCAAGGGTATTCGCTTGTCCAACGAGTCAATCCGCCGTAAGGTGGGCAAAACAGGAGGCAAAGGTAAAAAATAGTCCTGCTTGTCGTTTCATTCATCGGGTCTTGGGTTTTGCCCTGAGGCGCTACACTAAGACAAAAGAACAAAAACATGAAACTTTCTAAAGACCAAAAGCGCAAAAAGATCCACTTGCGCATCAAAAAAAGCCTGAAAGGTACCGGTCAGCGGCCAAGACTCAATGTTTTCCGCAGCAACCGCTATATATCGGCCCAAATTATTGATGACCTCGCCGGGCATACCATCGCTGCGGCTTCTTCCCGCGAAGCGTCTGTTCCTAAGGATATCAACAAGTCCGAGCAAGCCAGAATGGTGGGCAAGATGCTCGCCGAAAGGGCTGTTCAGGCAGAGGTCTCCACAATTGTTTTTGACCGGGGCGGCTATCTCTATCACGGTCGGGTAAAAGCCCTCGCCGATGGCGCTCGCGAAGGCGGCCTCAACTTTTAATTCAACTTTAATCGGGAAAAATAATGGATAAAAGAAATTCCAACCGGGTGAAGCCGGCCGAAACAGAGCTCAAAGAAAAGCTCGTCCAGCTCAACCGGGTAGCAAAAGTGACCAAGGGGGGGCGTACGTTCAGCTTCGCTGCGATCGTCGTTGTAGGAGACGGTAAAGGTACCGTAGGTCATGGCCTGGGCAAGGCACGGGACGTATCGGAAGCAATTTCCAAGGCTGTGGACGATGCAAAGAAAAACCTGGTGACTGTTCCTGTGTACAAGGGGACAATCCCGCATCCCATCCTCGCCAAGTTCAAGTCTGGCCGTGTACTGATCAAGCCTGCGGCAGATGGTACGGGCGTTATCGCGGGTGGGGCGATGCGGGCAGTACTCGAAATTGCCGGCATCCATAACGTGTTGGCAAAGTCCCAGGGCTCCTCAAACCCGCACAACGTGGTGAAGGCAACCATCCATGCCCTTACCTTGCTGCGCGATCCTGGCGAAGTTGCCCGCCATCGCAACCTCTCCCTGGAGAAATTGTTCCAGGGTTGATTATAAAGAATTTTGCTCATCAGAAGGTACTTAAAAAATAACGGACATGGCAAAGGTCAAAGTCACACAGGTGCGCAGCACCATCGATCGCCCCAAGCGCCAGAAAGATACGATCAAAGCGCTCGGCCTGCGCCGGATCAGCCACAGCGTGGTGAAGGAGGCAACTCCCCAGATCATGGGAATGATCAATAAGGTGCGGCACCTCATAACGGTAGAGGAAGTTGCGGGATAAACCCGGAGCGCCTCGATTCTTCATTCTGAAAATGCGTAATCATGGAACTGCATAATCTTAAGCCTGCACAAGGCGCTACAAAGAAAAGAAAACGCATCGCCCGCGGACAGGGTTCTGGCCATGGCGGGACGGCTACGAAAGGGCACAAAGGCGCAAAATCCCGTTCAGGGGACAAGCTCAAGCGGAACTTCGAAGGTGGCCAGATGCCCCTGCAGATGCGCCTGCCAAAGGTGGGGTTTAAAAGTCTGAACAAAATCCATTACGTGCCCCTTAACCTGGAGCAAATTCAGGCTATCCACGAGAAGTTTGGGGCGGATACCCTGACGATCGAATTCCTGAAAGAAAAAGGCTACCTGAGCCGCACGGATAAGGTCAAAATCCTCGCGCGTGGGGAATTGTCCGCAAAGGTGAGCGTCAGCGTACACAAAATTTCCGCCACGGCCCGGGAAGCCATCGAAAAGGCCGGTGGGACTGTTCATCTCGTTTAATCCAGGAACATGAAAAGTTTAATTACCGTTCTACGCAATATCTGGAGTATCTCCGACCTTCGCTTCAGGCTGCTCTTTTCTGTCGCGCTGATCGCTGTCTATCGGCTCGGCAGCTATATCGTGCTTCCAGGGGTCATTCCCGCAGTGTTGGAACGCGCCAACGAATCCGGGGCAACTGACCTGATCGGCCTGATCAATACGTTTACGGGAGGCGCATTTACCAATGCTTCGGTCTTTGCCCTCGGTATTATGCCCTACATTACGGCTTCGATTATTATCCAGCTCCTGGGCTTCGCCGTCCCTTACTTTCAGCGGCTTCAGCAAAAGGAGGGGGAGTCCGGTCGCAAGAAACTCAATCAGCTCACCCGTCTGCTGACGGTAGCAATCACATTGGTCCAAAGCGGGGGCTACCTGACTTACCTGACTTCGGCGGGCGCAGTAGATCCAAGCATACCGTCCGGGATATTCTGGTTCTCCAATATCATTATCCTTTCGGCAGGTACTGTATTCGCAATGTGGCTCGGCGAACGCATCACGGACAAAGGGATCGGCAATGGCGTTTCTCTCTTGATCATGGTGGGGATCATCGCTACCCTCCCCGGTTCCCTGATATTCGAACTCCAGTCGCAGTTGGACAATAACCGCCTGCTGTTGTTCGTCCTGGAGCTCGCAGTACTGTTCGTAATCACGATGGCGACTATCCTGATCGTCCAGGCTGTACGGCGTATCCCGATCCAATTTGCTAAGCGGATGGTAGGTCGTGAAGCCGGTGTGGTACCCCAATCCGGCGCAAGGGACTACCTCCCGCTAAAGCTCAATGCAGCGGGGGTGATGCCGATTATTTTCGCACAGGCGTTGATGTTCCTCCCCGCTACAGTAGCTCAATTTGTAAGCAGTGACGGGGATCTTTCTGCAAGCCCCGTGTTGCTGGCGCTGAACGATTTCACTTCGGTGCCCTACAATGTAATCTATTTCATCCTGGTGGTGTTGTTTACCTATGTTTATACCGCCCTCCTGGTCAACCCGCAAAATTATGCGGATCACCTGAAACGCCAAAACGCTTTCATCCCTGGTGTAAAGCCGGGCCAGGCAACTTCCGAGTATATTGATTCTATTACTTCGCGTATAACGCTTCCGGGTTCGATTTTCCTTGGCCTGATCGCCATCCTTCCCGCTTTTGCAGCGGGTGTGGGCGTGAACAGGGGCTTCTCGATTTTCTTCGGCGGGACAAGCCTGCTTATCCTGGTAGGCGTGGCATTGGATACATTGCAGCAAATCGAAAGCCAGTTGCTTACGCGCCACTACGAGGGCTTGGTGAAGTCTGGCAGGTTACAAGGCCGGACGGGTTCCGGGAGGTTTCAGGGGATCGGTGCAAATGGTTAAGTAAACGTGTGTGCCGCCACAATTGTGGATTATAGGGTATTATGGTATTTTATAAGACAGAAGAGGAAATCGAACTGATCCGGGAAAATTGTATCCTGGTGTGTAAAACGCTCGCCGTCGTGGCGGAGCGGATACGCCCGGGGATTTCTACCCTGGAACTGGATCAGTTGGCCGAAACGTTCATCCGCGACCACGGGGCCGTACCGGGTTTCAAAGGCTACAGAGGTTTCCCTGCTACCCTTTGTATCTCTGTAAACGAACAGGTGGTACATGGCATACCAAAGCCCGGAAACTTTGTCCAGGAAGGAGATATCGTATCCGTGGACTGTGGTGTGCAGCGCAATGGTTTCTACGGGGACGCAGCCTATACTTTTATGGTCGGTGCGGTATCGGATGAAAAAATCAGATTGTGCCAGGCAACCTTAAACGCATTGTTAATCGGGGTCGAACAGGCCGTAGCAGGAAACAGGATAGGGGATATCGGCAGTGCGATACAGGAATATATAGAACGTACTTGTGGTTTCAGTGTCGTGCGGGACCTCGTTGGCCATGGGATTGGCCGTAGCCTGCACGAAAAACCGGAAGTACCCAACTACGGCAAGCGCGGAAAGGGGCTAAAGCTCCAGGAAGGCCTCACTATCGCCATTGAACCAATGGTGAATATGGGCAGAAAAGAGGTCAGGACCCTGAAAGATGGGTGGACGGTGGTCACCTCCGACAAGGCGGTGTCCGCACACTACGAACATACGGTGGCGGTCAAAAAAGGTGCCGCAGATATCCTTTCCGACCACCGTTTTATCGAAAACGCAGTGGCATGCAACCAGGAGCTCACCCCCCTGAAGGCCCCGGATACTGCGCCATCGGTCGGGTAAAATAAAGTTTTTAGAATATGCGAAAGGAAATTAACACAAACTTTCGTATCTTTGCACTCCGAAAATCGGTCTATGGGTAAAAAAAATTTGATCAAGCAGGACGGAATCATCGAAGAGGCACTTTCTAACGCGATGTTCCGTGTGCGTTTGGAAAATGATCACCAAATTATCGCGACGATTTCCGGTAAAATGCGCATGAATTACATCCGTATCCTTCCGGGAGACAAGGTCTCCGTAGAAATGTCGCCCTACGACCTCACTCGCGGACGGATCATTTACAGGTATAAGTAAGGGTTCACAGTTAGTACAAATGTAAAAACAGCAATAATGAAAGTCAGGGCATCTGTTAAAAAGCGCTCAGCCGATTGTAAAATCGTACGCCGGAAAGGTAAAGTGTATATTATCAATAAGAAAAACCCTAAGTTGAAACAGCGGCAGGGTTAAATGTTCATCAAAATAACAGCACACGATGGCACGTATCGCAGGTATTGATTTACCGAGGAACAAAAGAGGGGTAATCGGCCTGACCTATATCTTCGGTATCGGACGTTCTTCTGCGTCGGATATCCTCGCACAGGCAGGCATTGACGAAAATGTGAAGGTGGAAGACTGGACGGATGAACATATCCGGGAAATCTCCAGAATCGTTACGTCGCAATTCAAAACGGAGGGCGAACTCCGCACCGAAGTACAGCTCAGTATCAAGCGCTTAATGGATATTGCCTGCTACCGCGGTCTCCGCCACCGGAAAGGCCTCCCGCTCCGGGGGCAGCGTACGCGCACCAACGCCCGCACACGCAAGGGCAAGCGCAAAACGGTAGCCAATAAGAAGAAGGTGACCAAGTAAACGATAGCTTTTTCGCAACGTATAATGTAGTTCAATGGCAAAGTCAACTAAAAAAGTCAAAAAACGCAATGTCAAAGTAGAGTCCGAGGGCTTCGCTTACGTCCAGGCTACTTTCAACAATATCATCGTGTCGCTGACTAACCGCCAGGGTCAAGTCATCTCCTGGTCTTCTGCCGGAAAGTCCGGCTTCCGTGGCTCTAAAAAGAATACGCCCTACGCCGCGCAGGTGGCTGCAAACGATGCCGCAAAGACTGCCTACGAAGCAGGTATGCGCTCCGCAGAGGTATTCGTGAAAGGCCCCGGCTCGGGCCGCGAAGCGGCTATACGGGCACTCGATACCGCCGGTATCCGGATATCCAAAATCAAGGACGTGACGCCGGTGCCACATAATGGCTGCCGCCCGCCCAAGCGCAGAAGAGTTTAATCTTTATCCGTTAAAGTAGTTTTATCATGGCAAGATATACAGGGCCTAAAACAAAAAAGGCAAGAACTTTCGGCGAAGCAATCTATGGGGCAGATAAGTGCCTGGAACGCAGAAAATATCCACCCGGCCAGCATGGTATGATGCGCAAACGCAAGCAGCGCTCAGATTATGCAGTGCAGTTGCTGGAAAAGCAGAAGGCTAAATATACTTACGGATTGCTTGAACGGCAGTTCCGAAAGACCTTTGAGCGGGCAACCAGCAAGAAGGGCGTAACGGGCGAAGTCCTCCTCCAACTCCTGGAGGCCCGCCTGGACAATGTGGTCTTCCGCCTGGGTATCGCACCAAGCCGCGACGCAGCGCGCCAGTTGGTCGCCCATAAGCATATCATGGTAAACGGAATCCTTACCAATATCCCCTCGTTCTCGCTGCGCCCGGGCGACGTCGTCTCCGTGCGCGGAAAATCACAGGGACTGGAAGTTATCAGAACCTCGGTCGGCGCTAAACACGACGCACGCCGCTTCCCCTGGCTGGAATTTAATCCGGATAAAATGGAAGGAAAATTCCTCGAATTCCCCGCACGGGAAAGCATTCCGGAAAAAATCAACGAACAACTTATCGTCGAATTGTATTCTAAATAATTGATTATACGCCCTTTGACCGTAGCCGGCTGCTGTCAAAGGGCGTTGTACAATGTTCTTAACTTAGCGTCTTTATTATCCCCGCTCGACGAAGCGGCTTTCACTGGCCAACATCAATTTCTATGAATATTCTCAATTTCCAAAAGCCCGATAAGATCGTTCTGCAGAAATCAAACGATTATGAAGGGATTTTTGAATTCAAACCCCTGGAACCAGGTTTCGGGCAAACTGTAGGCAATGCGCTGCGCCGGGTGTTGCTTTCTTCCCTGGAAGGCTATGCAATCTCTGCAGTAAGGATCGCCGGCGTGGACCACGAGTTCGCAACGATCAAAGGGGTAGCCGAAGATGTAGTGGAAATTATCCTCAACTTGAAACAGGTACGCCTCAAAAAACAACAAATCGGCGAGGACGAAAGCACCCAGGATAAAATCTACCTCACGATCAGCGGCAAAGATAAATTCCTGGCCAAGGATATTGAGCACCAAACTAATGTGTTCAAGGTGATGAACCCCGACCTCCACATTTGTACGATGGAGCCGTCCGTAAGCCTCGAAATGGAGCTTACGATAACTAAAGGACGTGGGTATGTCCCGGCAGACGAAAACCTCCCCAAAGACGCGCTCATCGGGGTAATACCGGTAGATGCTATCTACACGCCGGTAAAAAATGTAGCCTACCGGATAGAGAATACCCGCGTCGGCCAACGGACCGATTACGAAAAACTCACCATCGAGGTCAAAACCGATGGGACAATCCATCCAGAGGACGCCATCAAGGAGGCCTCCAGGATCCTCATCCAGCACCTCATGCTGATTACCGATGAGAATATTACTTTCGATGATGCCTCCAACCGCGAAGATAATGTGGTGGATGAGCACATCCTCCACATGCGCAAGCTGCTCAAAACTTCCCTGGAAGATCTCGACCTCTCCGTCCGGGCTTACAACTGCCTCAAGGCGGCTAAGATCAATACGCTCGCCGAACTCGTACACTACGATACGCACGAGCTGCTCAAATTCCGCAATTTCGGCAAAAAATCCCTGGTCGAAATCGAAGAACTCCTCCAGGACAAGGGACTGACCTTCGGCATGGATTTGTCCAAATATAAACTGGATGAAGAATAGTCTTGTTGCAGCACGACCAACCTGCAACAACGCTCAGGATAAACCAAGTGGCGCCCCCGGGATGGCTCCTGCGCCCTTACATTCCTTAACCTGCAATGACTGCGGCCACCGGTGCCATCACCCTGAAGTGGCCAATGTGTTGCGAAGTACTTAATTTAATAAAATGAGACACGGGAACAAGGTCAATCCGCTGGGAAGAAAGGCTGCCCACCGGCACGCCCTGATGAGCAACCTCGCCAGCGCACTCATCGAACACAAACGCATCACTACGACGATCGCAAAAGCAAGGGAGCTGCGTAAGTATATCGAGCCACTGGTGACCAAGGCAAGGCAGGACAGCACCCATAACCGCAGGGTGGTATTCAGCTACCTGCAAAATAAGGAGTCAGTAAAAGAATTATTCGGCCCGATCAGCGAAAAAATCGGCGATCGCCCCGGCGGCTATGTCCGGATTATCAAATTGGGTTTCCGCAAGAATGATGCGGCGGAAATTGCTTTGATCGAATTTGTTGATTTCAACGAAGTCTATAATGTGGAGAAAGCAGGTCAAAAAGCCGGCGCTTCAAAACGCCGTGGACGTCGCGGTGGAAAAGGAAAAGGTACGGATGCTGAAACTACTGTCGTAGCTTCCGGAGCAGACGCCGCTCCATCAGCCGAACCTCCCGTGGTTGACGCTGAGTACAGCGATGATCAACCCGCACAAGAAGATAACAGCTCCGATAAAGGATAAATAATGCACTGCCGGCAATATAAAAAAAGCGATCACCAAAATCCGGGGTCGCTTTTTTTATGTGGCCAATACATTCCAATAATCGTCTATAAAGCATCTACCCATGTCCGTAACTACAGACTTCTCTTTTCGTCCTGCCACGATCCTGCTCGAAGATGGAACGGTATTCTTCGGACGTGCGGCAGGGGTAATCGGCACAACGATCGGTGAAATTTGTTTCAATACCGGAATGACCGGCTATCAGGAAATTTTTACCGACCCTTCCTACTTCGGCCAGATCATGGTAACGACGAATGCACATATTGGTAACTATGGCACGATGGACGCAGAGGTTGAGTCTTCGTCAGTAAAGATCGCTGGGTTAGTATGCAAAAATTTTACAGTCCCTTTTTCACGCCTGAAGTCCGATAGCTCTATTCAGGCTTATTTCGAACGACAGAAGCTGGTCGCAATCTGCGATGTGGATACGCGTGCAATCGTCCGGCATATCCGGGATAAAGGGGCGATGAACGCAATCATCTCTTCGGAAACCCTTGACCTGAAAATCCTGATGGAACGCCTGATGGAGGCGCCTTCAATGGATGGCCTCGAGCTGGCCTCCCGCGTAAGTACCACAATACCCTATGCATACGGTCGCCCGGATGCGGCGTTCCGGGTCGCAGCGCTGGATTTTGGGATCAAGCAAAATATCCTGTCTTGTCTTGCCGACCGGGGCTGTTTCGTGCAGGTCTTTCCCGCCAAGACGCCTTTCCACGAGCTAAAGGCATTCGCCCCGCATGGTTATTTCCTGTCCAACGGCCCCGGTGATCCGGCTTCAATGGATTATGCGGTTCAGGTCACAACTCAGATTCTGGCCGAGAAAGCGCCGCTCTTCGGTATCTGCCTCGGCCATCAGCTTCTCGCCCTTGCTTCTGGCATCCACACGTATAAGATGCACCACGGTCACCGGGGGATTAACCACCCGGTGAAAAATATTGTTACCGGACATTGTGAAATCACCAGCCAAAACCACGGATTCGGGGTGTCGCCGGAAGATATCCATAAGCATGCCGACCGGATCGAGGTCACCCATGTTAATCTGAACGATCGTTCGATCGAAGGGTTCCGCCTGAAGCACTTGCCGGCTTTTTCGGTGCAGTACCACCCCGAGTCCTCTCCCGGGCCCCATGACGCACGCTACCTGTTCGATCAGTTTACAGCGTTAATGCGTTGATTGCGTATCCTATAATCATATAAACCTTCGAATTTTATGAGTCAAATTGTTGATGTACACGCCAGGCAAATCCTCGATTCAAGGGGCAACCCCACAATAGAAGTAGAAGTAATCACGGAAGAAGGCGCTTTTGGAAGGGCAGCTGTTCCGTCAGGGGCTTCTACCGGAAAGCACGAAGCAGTCGAACTTCGCGATGGGGACGCATCCGCTTACCTCGGAAAAGGGGTAATGAAGGCAGTGGACAATGTCATCGAGGAAATCGCCGACGCGATCATCGAAAGCGATGTGTTCGAACAAACGCTGATTGACCAGATGATGATCGAATTAGATGGTACCGAAAATAAATCGAAACTGGGTGCAAATGCAATCCTGGGCGTCTCCCTGGCAGTGGCTAAAGCTGCCGCTGAGGAAGCCGGCCTGCCCCTTTACCGCTATATCGGCGGGGTAAACGCAAATACCCTCCCCGTTCCGATGATGAATATCCTTAATGGCGGATCTCATGCCGATAATAGCATTGATTTCCAGGAATTTATGATCATGCCGGTCGGTGCCCCGGCCTTCTCCGAAGCACTGCGAATGGGGGCGGAAGTATTCCATCACCTAAAGAGCGTCTTGAAGAAAAAAGGATATTCGACAAATGTCGGCGATGAGGGGGGCTTTGCCCCCAATATCAAATCCAATGACGAGGCAATACAGATTGTCCTCAAAGCCATCGAAAGCGCCGGCTATCGCCCGGGTGAAGATATCGTTATCGCCATGGATGCCGCAGCTTCAGAATTTTACCTCGAAGAAGAAGGGCTTTATCATTTCAAAAAATCTTCTGGCGAAAAACTGACCCCTGCGGAAATGGTAGCTTTCTGGAAAGAGTGGGTCGCCAAATATCCAATCTATTCCATCGAAGACGGCCTTTCCGAGGACGACTGGGCCAACTGGGTGGCGCTTACAAAGGCAATCGGCGACCGCGTACAAATTGTAGGCGACGATTTATTCGTCACGAATACCAAACGGCTTTCAAAGGGTATCTCTATGGGTGCAGGAAATGCCATTCTGGTGAAAGTGAATCAAATCGGAACGCTTACCGAAACGATTAATGCGGTGCAGATGGCTACGCGCAGCAGCTACTCCTCCGTCATGAGCCATCGGTCGGGCGAAACAGAGGATTCGACAATCGCCGACCTCGCCGTCGCCCTGAATACGGGACAAATCAAAACGGGCTCGCTTTCGCGCTCCGACCGGATCGCCAAATACAACCAGTTGCTCCGTATCGAGGAAGATTTAGGCGAAATCGCCTGTTATCCCGGGTGGGATATCTTCAAAAAGCGTTGATCAGACTCCGGTTGCGACAGGGTGGTGTAAGGGGCAAAAGCAATATTTTAGGCCCGGCACGGCCTTGTCGCAACATATCGCTTGTTGTAATGCGTTTTGTACAGGGGCCAACAATTTTCAAATTCCGAAAGAATTGCTTACTTTTGACCCTGAGGGTTTGTATGGCGCTTGCCCGGAACGGGAAAGCCGCTGGGGTTGTGCCAAAAGCATCTTCCCGGCGCTTCGCACCAAATTAAATTTTTTGAGGGCTTGTGTAAAAAGTCTTTTTTCGGCGTTTCGCGCCAAATAATCATTCAAAACCACGCTTAATTCATTGATTTCGCGAAGTAAAATCAATGAATTAAGCATGGTTCCGGTTTCAATATAAAATTTCGCCGCCGGGGGCGGCAGTCTACTTTTTACACGACCCCTATCCAAATATAATTCGGCGCGAAGCACCGGGAAAAGACTTCTGGCACAGTATCCTGATGAGCCTTTCGCTATGTTTCTGCTATATACGGTGCGCACCGCCTAAAATATTTTGAGATGAACAAGCTTTTCCAACCTTTAGTGAATATGGCCCCGCCCCCTTTCAGGAATAAATATGCCCTGCTCACCTCAATTTTCTTTTTCTGGATGTTGGTTATAGATAAGAACGATCTCATTACCCAGTGGAAACTTATCCGAATGCTGGACCGGCTGGAAGGGGAGAAGACGTATTATCATCATAAAATCGAACGGGCAGAGCGCGACCGCGAAAACCTCCGAACCAATGGGGAGCGCTTCGCAAGAGAGCGTTACTTTATGAAAAAAAAAGGTGAAGATGTTTTTATAATCGAAGAGCATTAGGATCTTCGCTCCGGGCCACGTGCCGGGAGATAGCGTCTTTCTTGAGGGTTGCGACTACCCCGGCACAGGGCATGCACGTCTCGATCGTCCAAATATTACATACACATAAAAATTACTCTGTTCATGTCGGTACTTGTACATAAAAATTCCAGGATCATCGTTCAGGGGTTTACGGGTAAGGAGGGTACTTTCCATGCTACCCAGATGGTAGAGTATGGAACGAATGTAGTCGGAGGCGTTACTCCGGGAAAAGGGGGCACCCAACATATCGGGCTTCCGGTATTCAATACGGTACAACATGCTGTCGGGCAGGCAGGTGCAGATACGACCGTGATTTTTGTCCCACCTGCCTTTGCTGCCGATGCGATCATGGAAGCTGCAGACGCCGGGATCAAAGTAATCATCTGCATCACGGAAGGTATCCCGGTTCAGGATATGGTTAAAGTGAAAGCTTATATCAGCCGGCGGGACTGCCGCCTGATCGGTCCAAACTGCCCGGGGGTGATTACGCCGGGCGAAGCCAAATGTGGGATCATGCCAGGCTTTATCCACCGCAAAGGCAGTATCGGCATCGTATCCCGCTCCGGTACACTCACCTATGAGGCGGTGGATCAGGTGACGCGCATCGGGCTCGGCCAGTCAACCTGCATCGGAATCGGGGGCGACCCCATCGTGGGTACTACCACAAAAGAGGCCCTCGAGCTGCTCATGAATGACCCCGAAACCGAGGGGATTATCATGATCGGTGAAATTGGGGGTGGGATGGAGGCAGAGGCCGCCCGCTATATCCGGGATTTCGGCACCAAGCCGGTAGTAGGGTTTATCGCCGGGCAGACTGCCCCAAAGGGCCGGAAAATGGGACATGCAGGGGCGATTATCGGAGGGGCAGAAGATACCGCAGCGGCCAAAATGGAAATTATGAAAGCTTGTGGTATCCATGTCGTAAATTCACCCGCCGCACTCGGGCAAACGATGATCGAAGCACTGCGCAATTGAAACATACCGCGTGCGCGCCATCAGGCTTGTTGCGAAGGGGCGGCGCGGCGTTCAAAATGCCGCTTGCTGCGATCTCCCCGCAACAGGCCCTCTCGCTATGCGGCAGCTTCAATCTACCGACAAGACCATAATCGTAGCGATTACGAATAATACGATGAGCGTCAGGGTAAAATAGAAGCGGTTGTTGCTTCGGTAACTATCGTAGAGCAGGGCCATTACGTCTTTCCATTCCAGGTGCTTCGCGATCCCCTCGTGGGCGAGCACAAAATATTTGGCTTTCCCAAACCGCTCCTGCTCCCCGTGCTTTCGGAGGATAAAAAAATTCCTGTCCATATAGGCGAGATCAAACAAGTGGGTGTCTTTGTGTTCGATCAGGAATTTATTAGAAGATTCGAGGTAGCGCCAACGGCCTGATTCCACGTCTCCATTTACCGAGACCAGGTATTCCCCTTCCGGATTGAAAAAATGCAGGACTACCTCCTTGAAATGGTCGTTATCCTGGAACTCCAGCCAGGGTTTGCTGACGTAATGGGATTCTTCGTAGAGGTCTTCCCCAAGGTGGCGGATTTTAGGGAGGATAAAATCAAGATAGGCATCCATACTGTCCAGGTCCGGCAGCTCGGTGCTGAAGGCCTGTCCGATTAAATCCAATAACGTGGGGTTACTGCTCATGCTTCTTTCTTGGTCCAACGCTCCCGTTTGCGGAAGTATTTTGGGTTTACAATCAGCAGGCCAAAACTTTCACAATCATATTTGCCGGTTTTGGCGTGATGGGCACCATGGGCGCGCAGGATCCCCCTGGAATAACGGTTGTCGAGCTGACGAAACCACCTGAAACGCTGATGGATATACACATCGTGGATAAGAAAGTAAATCAGGCCGTAAATAGAGATGCCGATGCCTACAAAAAGGAGCCAGCGTTGCGGGGTTGCGAGGCCGACGATGTAGGAAACAGCGCTTGGAATTGCAAATACCAGGAAAAAAAGGTCGTTTTTTTCAAAAAAACCTTTTTTTTCGTGGTGTGGCTTGTGATGGTCTTCATGCCAGCTCCACAGCCATCCGTGCATCAGGAACTTATGTGCCGACCAGGCGACGAATTCCATCAACAATACGGTTGCCAAAACGATCAATACATAAAGGATTGCCATAGCTGCTTTGGTTGAAGGTTTATGAGCATAATTCGCCCAGGTTGAGGGCGCTGAAGAATAATACCTGGCAAATTAACAAGGGTGCAGCAACTTTGTTGACGGTATCGCCCAACCAAGAGGCGAATAAATACTGCAGCGGAAGCGCGACCCCCATCCATCCGAAGTAATTTTTCAAAGGGATCTCGCCGTCCGCCCAGCTCCACATACCATATTTTACAGCCATCGGCTCAATCAGGATATCCAGTGCGACCATAGCCGATGCGGCAATTATCGCCCTTCCGATTGGCCGGAGTTGCGGAAAGAAATGTTTTGTTGTTATGCCCGCAGTATAAGTGAGCAATATCCAGTTGACGCCGATCATGAGCGGGGTCCCCGATACTTTTGGGCCAAGGACTTTACCGTAATTGTACTGGCCAAAAATCAGCCCGGTCTGGACACCGGTGAGCTCTGCGAAGAACCCGGTGAAATAACAGATGGCCAAAAAAGCAATCGTGCGTTTTTCCCAGCGCGGCGCATGGTACCACAACAGGAGAAAGGTAGAGACCAGCAGATTGGCGGGGGTCAGCAAAATGAAGTCGGGATGCAACGGCAAGAGGATACCTATAATCCCTACGGCGTACAGGACCGAAAGGACGAATACCGCCGGCGCCGCCGGTCGGGCATGCGGATCGCGGTGAAAAATGCCGCCGGGCGAAAAAAAGCGGGATAATACCATATATCAGACTCCTTTCCCTTGATAATCTTCATGAATCATCGTATCGGCAATTCTGGCAGACAGCAGGCACAGCGGTATCCCCCCTCCGGGATGGACACTTCCTCCGCAAAAATATAACCCTTTGATCGTATTTGAGAAATTTGGGTGCCGAAGAAATGCCGACAGGCGTTTATTCGATGCTGTGCCATAAAGGGCACCTAAATGCGATGAAGTACGGCTTTCAATAGTTCTGGGCTCCAGGATTTCCTCGCATTCGATATAGGCGGACAGCTCTGTTCCCAGGATCCTGCTGATTTTGGCAATGACGTTTCTGCGCGTCCGCTCTATTATCGTTTCCCAGTCTTGCCCGTGCAGGTAGGGGGCATTCACCATCGTGAACCAGTTCTCCGAGCCTGGTGGTGCATCCGAGGGGGTATATTTCGAGGTGATATTGACATATACCGTGGGGTCGTCATCCAGCATACCTTTTGACAGGTGTTCGAACTCCCGCCGGTAGTTATTGCTGAAAAAAATGTTGTGCAGGTCGAGTTCGGGAAATTCCTTTCGGATACCCCAGTAAAAAATAAGTGCGGAGGTAGATTTTTCCTGGCGCAGGGTACGTTCGGGATGGCGTATGTCCGGCAATAGCTTGCGGTAGGTAAAATAGGCATCCATGTTGCTGACGACGCAATCGAAGTGCTTTTCGCTTCCCCGGGCGATCAGGCCCTTTGCCCGTCCTTGTTCATGAAGGATTTTTTCTACAGGGTTATCGAAATGAAAGGTTGCACCTTTTCGGCTTGCGAGCTTATAAATACTTTGGGTAATCGCATGCATGCCGCCTTTGGGATAGTAAGCACCAATGTGATGTTCGAAATAGGGGATGATTGTGAGCAGGCCCGGCGTTTTGTAGGGGTTTGAACCATTGTATGTCGCAAACCGGTTGAACAACTGTACCAGTTTAGGGTGCCCGAGGAAGCGGGTGTTAACGGCATTCATGGTCGTGAACAGGTCCATCTGCGGGATGCGGGCCATGGCCTTTGCCACATCCCGGGAGAGCCAGGTTTTGGCACGGTGCAGGGAATTTTCGAGGAAAATTTTGCCGGCGACGCGGTACTTTTTTTCGCTATCGGCCAGCAAACGGGCCACCGGGCCGGGGTCAACTCCGATTTTCGTTTCGATCTCCTTCAGAAATGCTTCCTGCTCGGCAAAAGCGCTGAGCCGGGTACCGTCTTCCCAGAAATAATTACATACGACGGGGAGCTTTTCGTAAGAAAAATGTGCTTCGACAGGGTCGCCGGCAGCGGCAAAGACTTCTTCGACATAATGGGGCATTGTAAACAGGGAGGGCCCGGCATCGAAGCGGTATCCCCGGAGGTCGAATGCAGACAGCTTTCCGCCCGGGTAGCTGTTGGCTTCAAATACCTCGACTTCATGGCCCCGGGCAGCGAGGCGGGCCGCTGCTGCCAACCCGGCGATTCCAGCCCCAATAATTCCTGTTTTCAAGACAAAAAGGATTTGAAAGCAGAAACAAATCTGCCGGCTTTTGGTTCCGGGACGATGAGACTTGTTGCGGTGGGATACTCATTTCCACCACAACGATTACCCATTGCAAAAAATCTATTAAAGGGGATTGGTGGGCAGCTCGACAAAAAAGGTGGTCCCGGATTGTTCATCTGTCTGGAAGTAGATTTGCCCGCCGGCTTGCTGAACGATGTTCCGGCAGATTGCGAGCCCTAACCCCATTCCGGACGATTTGGTGGTGAAGTTCGGGGAAAAAACTTTCTGGCGGATATCCTCCGGAATGCCCTGCCCGTTATCGCGTACGGCAACCCTGGCCGTACCGCTTTCCACTAAAACGGTAATTTCGATCAAAGCTGCCCGGTTTGCGGGTACGGCCTGAACGGCATTTTGTATTAAGTTATTGAATACCCTGGTGATCTGGTCCCGATCAGCATTGACGGTCACAGCCGCAGCGGGAGGGGTGAAGACGATCCTGCCGCCGCCCTGCCCGATTTGCTCCCGAAAAAGTGCTACGACCGCGCAGAGCGCGTCCGTGAGGGCAAAATCCCTGTTCTCGGCCTGGGGCATCTGGGCAAAATTGGAAAATTCGGTGGCGATACGTGCGAGGCCGTCAATTTGTTCTGTGAGGGCATTGGCGGCCTGGGGCAGGAGTGCAGCAGCTTTTGCAGGGTCTTGACGAAAGCTGTGGAGCAGATATTGGATATTGAGCTTCATTGGCGTGAGGGGGTTTTTAATCTCATGAGCTACCTGCTTTGCCATTTCTTTCCAGGCGGCTTCCCGCTCGGTTTGCCGCAATTTCTCCGCGCTGCGCTCGACTTCGGCGATTGCAGCATTATAGGCGGAAATAATCTCCCCGATTTCATCTTCTTCCCCGCTCCATTCCAGTTTTTGGTTGCCACCGATTTTCATGCTGCGCAGGCGTTTGCTAATCTGAAGGAGCGGAGCGCTGAACCGGTTGGCGATGAGCATGGCGAGCGCTGCGGCGATGAGGAGGAGAAATACGGAAACGGTGAGCATTGCGCCGAGGAAGCCCCCGAGTTCCTGGGCTGCGGCGGTTTTGGGGGGAAAGAGCGGAATCCCCAGGTATTTCGGCTGCCCCGTACCGGTGTCGAGGGGCAGGTACAGCTCCTGGATTACCCTGCCGTTTATGGTTTGGAGATTGAAAACGAAGCTCCCGCTCATTTCGGAAAGACGGCCCAATGCCGCGGAGGGGATATGCGGCTGCTTCCATCGGTTGAGGTAGAGGTCGGGACTGCTGGAAGACACAAGTTTTCCGTATCCGTCGTAAAGGTCTATATCGAGACCGTACCGCAACGCCAATCGGTTTAGCCACGGGCTGCTCAATGCTATGGTATCCTGGCCCAGCCAGGGTTTATCCGCAATGAGCTCCCGGCGGATTGCGCTGGCCTGGGCAATTGCACGATTTTCGCGGGTTTGAACAATCGTGCGGTTTAAAAACGGAATGGCGAACAGAAAGATGAGGCTAAAAGAAACGGCTACGGCCCCGAGGGTGATGCGCTGTATCCTGCTCCTGAATTTAGGCCCCCAATCAAACGGTAAAGCGCTTCGAACCCTTCCGCTTCGGTAGATGAAAGCCAAGATTGCCGAAATAAGGATGAGTCCGAGGAATTGTAAAGAAAAAAGGGGCAACAACTGGCGCAGCCCCGCTTTGTCCCATTGCAGCAACAGGGATTTTTCGTTGTTTTTTTTGAAAAAATAAAAGCTGTGGCCGCTGCTTGTCCAGTAATCCGTATGTTCCTGTACTGCCGGATTTTGCATGAGCAAACGGCGCAGGGCATAGCGTTCGGGCTGCCCCCATATCTGCAGGATAGCTCCCTGAGCAGCAATTGCGCCGCTGTAGTTCCTGCCGGCCCTTTCCAGCCGCGGTTCTTTCAGGACCGATAGGTACACCCGCTCCCCGGAAGGCAGGATATCGGACGGCTCTGCATCAAGGACAGATGGTGCAAGCGCCTGCATTTCCTGCCGCGCTTTGTCCATACGGAAGATGTTGATCCCGGCAGTGCCCAGTCCTGCCAGGAAGAAGGCCCAGATCAGGGTCCAGGTCAGGCTTTTACTGCGATAGTCGAGGAATAAGTCCAGCAATAATAAGTAGGTGAAAAATAGCAGTGCCAATACAGGCGCCCGGAAAAGCGAAAAAGCTTCCATGCCCGGCAGGAATGCCGTAAGCGCCGCCAGGCCGAACAGCACGATGCGGATATTTTGGGAATATCCCCGCTGCCTGAAGATATAGAGCAGAAATTGTGAGACGAGGTATAAGCACAACAAGGCCAGGACCGCAATCGCCAGCGTCGCTGCGCCCGGGATGCCCAATTGCAGGATATTGAGCAGGTCCCGGTCAGGCGGCATGCATGACACACTATATTTAACGACCCCTAATGCCGCCAGGACTAAGAGCGGTACCAAGGCAGGGAAGCACAATATTAGGGATGCGGGCAGGGAAGTGCGCCTGCCTGTACGGAAACTCACCAGTATAATCGCCAGGAAACCGGCAAGGCCCCATAGCGGCAGTGCCCAGAATGGCCGGCCTGCCCAGGAAAGAATAGCCCAGGCCCCACAAATGGCTACAAATCCAATCCCTGCTCCCAATGCCAAAAGGCGCATGGTTCATTAAATTTATTTTTAATACGTAAAGATAAGACGCAATTTGCTGGATTTTTTAAAATACAGGGTCAAAGGACGTAATTTTATGGCATCCTTGCTCAAATTGAGGTAATTTTGCATCGCTGCGGACCACCCTGTCGCGGTTCCGCCATTGGCGGGAATGAGGAAAGTCCGGACAACGCAGAGCGCCGCACCATCTAACGGATGGGGCCTTTCGGCAGCGAAAGGTACAGATCGTGTCACAGAAACGAGACTTCCATGGTTATTGGCCATGGTAAAGGTGAAAACGTGCGGTAAGAGCGCACGCCGTCTTGCAGTAATGCAGGAGGGGGATAAACCTTGCGGGTTGAAATGCCATGTATGCCCCGGTCCGGCTTGCCGGCTAAGGTTGCTCGCCTTGGTTTCCCCTGGGAAAATCGGGAGGGGTAGGCAGATGGACCCTGGTCGCGAGGCCAGGGCTAGATAAATGACAGGGCGTCTTCGGGCAACTGAAGGCCGACAGAATCCGGCTTATCGGTCCGCAGCATCTTTTACTTTCCCAATGGGGTGGGGTAAAAGGCCCGGCTTTTGTAAAAAGGTCTTTTACGGCACTTCGCGCCGAATTTTATTTTGAGCGACACGTCATTTTCACGATTTCGCGAAGCG
>JBMOJO010000479.1:0-1724 GCA_049315745.1 Saprospiraceae bacterium
GGAGACATCTTTTTCTTGATTTTGCGAAGCAAAATCAAGAAAAAGATGTCTCCATCCCAAAAATCTTTCGCCGCTGCAGGCGGCGAAATACTTTTTACACAATCCCAGATTTTATTTTCCAGGACAACGATCTGCTAAATTGATACAATCAATATTGAACACAAGGGAAACCAGTCTAATGGATTCCCTTGCAGCCATTTTGGTGGATTAAACCAGAAATTTCCACAGAATCCTTGCGCTCCAGAGGATAACGATCCCCCCTACGCAAAATAACATTTGCCTGGTCGGTAATCTTCCTGCCAGACGGGCTGCAAGCGGCGCAGCGGCAGTCCCTCCAATCAACAACCCGAGTACCGCCTGCCAATGGCCGGCCCCCAAAGCAGCAAAAAAGGTGAAAGCGCTCGCCAACGTGATAAAAAACTCAGTAAGGCTTACCGAGCCGATGATATACCTCGGCGTGCGACCTTTGGAGATCAACGTGCTGGTTACAATAGGCCCCCAGCCACCGCCACCAAAAGAATCGAAGAACCCGCCCGCGCCGGCGAGCCAGCCCAAACGGGAAATTTTCCGGGAGGGCCGCTGTCTTCCTATAGCCTTCACCAGGATCTTAATACCCAGAAAAAGGGCATATCCTGCAATCAGGGGCATGAGCATAGCACCCGCTTTTTCCCCAAGAAAAACAAGCGCCAAGGCCCCAAGCACTGCACCTGCAACCCCTGGTACCACCAGATGCCTGAACAGTTTTTTATTGACATTGCCAAAGCGGTAATGGCTGTACCCGGATATGCCCGAAGAAAAGACCTCAGAAGTGTGAATAGCAGCACTTACCGATACCGGACTAATCCCGGCACTGATCAGGCAAATCGCGGAAATGAGCCCATAGCCCATACCCAGGGCGCCATCAACTAGTTGGGCCAGAAATCCCGTCAAAATAAAAACCAGAAACATTACCCCCAGTTCCCGGCGTGCCGCAGCCCAAAGGCTGGGCACGTCCGGGAGTGGAAGACTTGAAAAAAGGATGTGCCCGATTACCATCAGTGCAAAAGCGGCAATCAGCCTGGAGGCCAACTGCTTCCAGTGGCGTTCTGAACCGATGACCTCTTTCCGGGCTTGCGGGCCCTGCACGGTGGCCGCAATCGGGCGTTCTATATGGGTTGTTTGGGTTGCCTGATCTTCCATTTGCTAAAAATATCCTGCTACTTTGCGTTGTTCCATTGCTGCTTCGCTGCGGCGATCATCTATCCGGGCACCCCGCTCAGAAACCTGTGCAGCCAGAATTTCGCTGATGATATCGTCCACAGCATCGGCCTCTGAAGCCACTGCTGCCGTACAAGTCATATCCCCAACGGTCCTGAACCTCACCCGTTCGGTGAAAGGAACTTCCTCGGAGGTGGTATTCAGGTAAGGAGAAGCCGGCCAGAGCATACCATCCCGTGAAATAACGTCCCGATAATGGGAAAAATAGATAGATGGAATTTCCAATCGCTCCTCCCGGATATACGTCCATACGTCCAGCTCCGTCCAGTTGCTGATGGGAAAAACGCGCACGTTTTCACCTATACTTATCCGGCCATTGAGCATATCAAAAAGCTCCGGGCGTTGCTTTTTGGGGTTCCACTGTCCAAAATCATCCCGAACGCTGAAAATCCGCTCTTTGGCCCTCGCTTTTTCTTCATCGCGGCGTGCCCCGCCGATGCAGGCATCAAATTTGAATGCTTCGATGG
>JBMOJO010000173.1:0-7547 GCA_049315745.1 Saprospiraceae bacterium
TGAACGCACGCCAAATAAAATCCTTCGCGGCGAAGCCGCGGACACCACTGGTAAACAGATACGTTCGATGATTTATCTGTATAGAATTAAAACGGCATTAAAATGCGAATCTTTTGCACCCTCTTCATTGCCCTTCATACAGGATTACAAGGTTTCGCTGCGGCGTCAGGCGATACGACCCTGGCCAATGCCGACACGGTATTGATTCAGGGCGAGGTGGTGGTTACCGCCCGGCGGCAAAGCATTGGCAGCTTTAAGTTGCCGGTTGTCGCTGCAACGATCAACGGGAATACGCTTCGGCAATTAGCCCCACGTACGGTGCCCGAAGCCTTGACCGGCATCCCCGGCGTATTTGTGCAGAAGACCAATCACGGTGGCGGATCGCCTTTTCTGCGCGGCCTTACCGGCCAGCAGACCCTCCTTTTGTTAGATGGCATCCGGATGAATAACGCTACCTTTCGCTCTGGCCCTAACCAATACCTCAACACCCTGGATCCCGGATGGGCGGGCCGTGTGGAAGTGGTGCTGGGCAGCGCTGCGGTAGAATACGGCAGCGATGCCATTGGCGGCGTGGTCAATGTGCTGACGCATACGCTGAGGACCGGCGATCGGACATTGTGGCGTCCCGAAGCCGCTTTCAAATGGGTCAGTGGAGGGCAGGAAACCAGTAGCGAAGCAGTAGTGTCGGCATCCGGAAAAAAATTCGCCTTGCGCATGGACGGTGCGATCCGCGATTTTGGCGACCTGATCGGCGGAGCAGGTATCGGGCGGCAATCGCCTACCGGTTATGCACAATTGAGCTATGCTTTCAAAGGCCTTTGGCAGCCGAATGCACGCCTGGGCGTCACCGTGCTCTGGCAGGATCTCGAACAGCAGGAAGTACCGCTCTATCACCGGGTAAAACTCGAAAACTTTGCCTTCTACCACTTTCAGCCGCAGCGCCGAAACCTCGGCTATATCCGTGCGACCCTCCAAACAGATCGTGCAGCGTGGAAAGAAATCGAACTGACAGCCTCCCGGCAGAATAGCCTCGAAGGCCGTATTAGCCAGCGCAACGGCGTGGCCCGGCGCATCGAGGAATCCGACCGCACCCTGACCTACGGGCTTCAAGCGAGTGTTCGCTCCAACCTCTCCCGCTCCTGGTTCATGAACACCGGCGCCGAATGGTATGCCGACGCCGTCGGGAGCCAAAAATTCGAAGTGGCCACGCTTAGTGGTACGCGGGTCCGGCAGCGAGGCCTCTATCCGGATGGCGCCCGGATGCAGAGCCTGGCCTTGTTCAACCTCCATACCCTCAACTGGCGGCGCCTGACACTTACCGGAGGATTGCGCTATAATGCCTTCTCGATCACGGTACCCGACGAAGACATCGGCACTGCGCGCGTTAGCCCCCGGGCTTTGGTCGGCCAATCAGGTATTTCCTATGAAATGCTAAAAAATATTCGCGCATTTGGCAACATATCTACCGCCTTTCGCGCGCCCAATGTGGACGACCTCGGCACCCTCGGCATCGTAGATTTCCGCTACGAAATTCCCAACGCTCAACTGGAACCGGAAAAGTGCCGCAGTGCCGAGCTCGGGCTAAAATGGCAGGGCACAGGGATACAGGGCAGCCTGGCCGCTTATTCCCTCGAGTTGGAAGGCCTTATCGGGCGGGTCCGCAGCGGCGACACCCTGCAGGGCTATCCGGTATTCCTGAAAGAAAATATTGCCCGGGCATTTATCCGGGGTATAGAAACTGCCTGGGAGTGGCGGGTCGCTGAGGGATGGACACTTTTGGCCAACGGGACCTATACCTATGGGCAAAACAGGACGGCGGGAGAGCCACTTCGCCGCATCCCGCCCCTTCATGGCAGGGGACAGGTCAGGTTTGAGCCAACAGCCAACCTCGCATTAAGTGCCGAAAGCCATTTTGCCGGCGCCCAGCGCCGGCTTGCCGCTGCCGATAAATCCGATAATCGGATTAACCCCGACGGAACCCCGGGTTGGAAAACCTTTCACCTCCGCGCATGGTACCGCTGGAAAAAATCTTACCTCTCCGCCGAACTCCACAATATTTTTAACGAAGCATATCGTATGCACGGCTCAGGCGTGGATGGAATGGGCAGGGCAATCTGGATAAAAATCGGAATAGGCGCGCAGGCTTTTAACTAAGGCTTGGTGCGATCTTCGGCGACAGCATTTTGTTTTGAGAGCCCCCTGCGACGCCCACTTTATTTCACAATTATATAACACAGGATAAACATTGGGTTAGCATTACCTGGATACCTTCGCCGACGAAAAAGGTCGTTGCCCATTTCGGGCCCCGACCTGAAAAATTGTTAATTTAACACTACAATTTATGAAGTTTTTGCACAACCTGCAAAGCACTGGATGCTTTTTTTGCAGAAAAAGGAACTTATGGGCACTGCTTTTTGCAATTGCACTGCCGCTCGGCACTTTCGCACAAAGAACGATTACCGGTACAGTCACTGAGGAAGGCAGCATCGAGCCACTTGTTGGGGTAACAGTTTCGGTAAAAGGTACCTCAAAAGGTACAGTCACGGAGCTCGATGGAACTTTTTCGCTTAAACTTTCCCAAAATGACAAGACGATCGTCTTCAGTGCGGTCGGCTACCTTACCCGCGAAGTCGAAGTCTCTGTTTCTGACATTATAGACATCGCTATGCGCCAGGATATTATCGGATTGAGCGAGGTCACCGTTACTGCACTCGGCATCAGCCGTGAAAAGAAAGCGCTGGGCTATGCGGTACAGGATATTGGCGGTGATGCCCTGGACAAAGCGCGGGAAACCAACTTTGCAGCGGGCCTGGCAGGTAAAATTGCCGGTGTGCAGGTTGTGGGAAACCCATCTGGGATTGGATCTTCCGCCAGGGTCACTATTCGCGGGGAACGCTCGCTGAACATCAACAACAACCAACCATTGTTTGTGGTGGACGGCGTGCCAATTTCCAATAATATCGTCGGTTCCTCCGGGCGCTCTAACCAGGAGGTTGACTATGGCAACGGTGCCGGCATGATCAACCCGGACGATGTAGAGTCGGTAACCGTGCTGAAAGGCGCGAGTGCTGCCGCACTTTACGGATCGCGGGCAAACAACGGGGTTATCCTCATCCGAACCAAAACAGGCAAAGGGAAAAAGGGGATCGGGGTTTCGTTCAACTCTTCCCTGACCTTCGAAGACCCGCTTCGCTTACCAGACTACCAGAACGTTTATGGCCAGGGCCTGAACGGGGAGTTTGAATTTAAAGATGGAAACGGTGGCGGCGTAAGAGATGGAGTGGACGAAAGCTGGGGGCCAAAAATGGAAGGTCAGCTCATCAAGCAGTTCGATTCCCCGACCTCGAAGGGTTTTCGTGGCGCCGATGTGGGCAACCTGTCCACCCGGATTGGTCCTGTCAATCTGACAGCACAGCTTAACGCTCGGGGCGATATCCAGGCCACGCCCTTCTTGGCACAGCCCGACAATATCCGCGATTTTTTTGAAACCGGCGTTACTCAAACTTACAACTTCGCGGTGTCTGGGAGCAACGACGAAGGCGATTTCAGGATTTCGTTTACCAACCTCGACCAGAAGGGTTTTGTGCCAAATACGGACTTGAGGCGCAACACCATTGCCCTTTCCGGCGCTTACCGCCTCAGCGATAAGCTCACGGCCAACGCAGTCGTCAACTACATCCAGGGTGAAAGTGGCAACAGGCCAAATCTTAGCTATGGGACAGAAAACATCATGTACCTGTTCAACTGTTGGTTCCCTCGCAA
Organism: Saprospiraceae bacterium; assembly: GCA_049315745.1. GTDB lineage: Bacteria > Bacteroidota > Bacteroidia > Chitinophagales > Saprospiraceae > JADJPL01. Next base: position 3,763 of record JBMOJO010000173.1, read on the forward strand.
TAATAACATCGAAAGTTTTAAAGATTATTGGCAGGCCGGCAGGGAGGGGCTGAACCAGTTCAACTATAACTACAATTATCACGACAACCCCTATTTCAACCTTTACGAAAATACTAATGGCCAGCAACTCAATCGTACCTACGGGAATGTTTCGCTCCAGTATAGGTTTAATCCCCTGCTGAGCTTACAGTTGCGCGGAGGTACGGATTTCGGTAGCGAATTCCGCGACCGCCGTCGGGCATACTCCACCCAGCGCTTTCCCCTCGGCTCCTACAGGGAAGAATTTATCCAGACGGCAGAGACCAACCTGGACTTTCTACTTTCCTTCACTAAATCTTTGTCTGCCGATTTCAACCTCGATCTCAGCTTAGGTGGCAACCACATGTTCCGCACTTACCGGAATTCCGATATGATGGCACCTGAACTTGCCGTTCCCGGGATCTACAGTCTTTCCAATTCCAGGGTCGCACTCCTTGCGTCCACATTCCGTTCTGAAAAGGAAATTAATAGCTTGTACGGTACTGCACAGCTCGGTTTCCGCAACTGGCTTTATCTCGACCTTTCTGCCCGCAACGACTGGTCGAGCACCCTGCCGTCAAATTCGCGCAGCTATCTGTATTATGCGTCCAATTTAGGTGTTGTACTGAGCGATCTTTTGGAATTTGATCCCTCATCCGCTATTTCTTTTGCAAAATTCCGCATAGGGCTTGCACAGGTGGGCAACGATACCGACCCTTATCAATTGCAGGCCGTGTATTCAGCCCAGACCCCAGTGCAGGGATTACCTTCCTTTCTTGAGCCTTCGAGCCTGGTCAATGCCGACCTGAAACCAGAGATCAGCACCTCCTTTGAAACCGGGCTGGATTTGCGCTTCTTCCAAAACCGCATCGGCCTGGACGCGACGTATTACCGGACCCGTTCTTCCAACCAGATCCTGCCCATTCCGCTCAGTGGCACCACAGGATATTCCAGCCGACTGATCAATGCCGGGTTGATCCAGAACCAGGGCCTGGAACTGATGCTTAACTTTGTCCCGGTACGCACAAGTAATTTCGAGTGGAATATCTCGCTGAACGGCTCGACCAACCGGGGCAAAGTACTCGAACTTTACACCGATCCGGTATCCGGCCAGGAAATCACCAGGTATGTAATGGCAAGCCGCTATGTAACTGTACTGGCAAATGTCGGTGGCAATATGGGCGACATTTATGGTATTGGCTTTGAGCGTGTAAGCTCCGATCCATCTTCTCCGTATTATGACCCAACGGGTAAATATGTGGGTCAAATCGTATTTAATAATGTTGGAAAGCCCCTTGCAACGACTACCCAGATCAAGTTAGGCAATTACAACCCTGATTTCCTTGCAGGTCTTCAAAACAACTTTTCTTTCAAAGGCCTTCAACTTGGTATCCTTTTCGATATCCGATCAGGGGGCGAAATTTATTCCCATACCCAAACCGTGGGAAGGGAAGGTGGAATCATCGCGGAGACGCTCGAAGGCCGTGAAAACGGCTATTATGCCAATTCCTCCGACCCTTTGATGCTCAATGCCCCTGCAGGTACTTATGTGGTCGGGGAGGGTGTCGTCAAAAACGCCGATGGCTCGTTTAGCCCCAATACCCGCCGGCTCACCGCCCGCGAATGGCATACCTCTATTACCCTTGGCCGCCGCCTTGTGGAGGGAATGGTTTACGATGCTTCCTTTGTGAAGCTCCGTGAGCTGAGGCTCGGCTTTAGCGTTCCGAGTAAGATGCTTGGCAAACTTCCGGTCAGGGACCTTAGTTTCTCGGTAGTAGGCAGGAACCTTGCGCTTTGGACGGATGTGCCCCACGTTGATCCAGAAACCGCTTCGACATCTGGCGGTACGATTATCCCTGGGGTGGAGTCGGTCGCCTTGCCCTCTACTCGAAGCATTGGCTTTAATTTGAACTTCAAGTTTTAAGTTTCCACCATTGTAAAATTTAATTCGATTATGAAAAAATATATCACTTCAATCTTGGCATTGGCGGTGTTAAGCTGCTTCCCTGCCTGTACGGAGGATTTTGATGTGCTTAACACCAATCCTAATGCCCCAACAAATGTCTCCACCACCCTCATGCTTCCAAAGGTCCAGCAGGATCTTGTGAATACCGTTGTAGGCGAATCCTGGGGTATTGGCAATATCGTAATTCAGCACACTTCCAAAAACCAGTTTGTCAACGAAGACCGATATCTCTGGGGCGAGTTGAACAGTATCTGGAACATGACTTATGCTAATGCCCGCCACATCCGCAACATAGTAAATCAGAGTGAGGCGCTTGGGCAGAACAACTACCTCGGTATAGCCCTTGTGCTTAAGTCCTGGATGTTTTCCCTATGTACGGATGCCTACGGGGATATCCCTTATGCAGATGCCACAAAAGCCAAAGATGGGATCAACCAGCCGAAATACGATACCCAGGAATCGGTTTACCAGGGTATCCTTGCAGACCTTTCTAAAGCTAACTCCATCCTTGGGACGAGTGGCGAGGTGGTTGCAGGGGACCTCATTTTTGCAGGCGACGTGATGAAATGGAAAAAATTGGCGAATTCCCTTCGTATCCGGGCGCTGATGAGGATTTCTGCCAAGCGCAACGTCTCTGCAGACCTCAAGGCCATCCTCGATAACCCTGCTCAAAACCCGATTATGGCGGGGAACACCGATAACGCCACTTACCGATATCTGGCTACTTCCCCCGATCAATTTCCGCTCTTTACCACCCGAATCGGTTCTTTCAACGAATTCCGTGCCTCTAAAACCCTACTGGACATGCTGGTAGCACTTGGGGACAAGCGCATCGAGATCTTCTTTCGTCCGACTCCGGCAACGGAGAGTGCTTCAACGCCGGTATATGCCGGCCTTCCCAATGGGTTGAGCGACGTAGATGCGCTCACTTTCAATGGTGGGCCACAAAACCAATCCCGGGTTGGAAGTTTGTTTTATGAAAATGCAGTATCTCCACAAGGGCTGAATACTGCTCGCGGGGTGATTATGACTTTCGCAGAATTATCCTTTCTGCTCGCTGAAGCTGCCGAAAAAGGGCTTGTTTCTGGTAGTGCAGAAACGTTCTACCTCAATGGCATAAAAGCTTCCATGCAGTATTATGGACTAACCGCTACGGATGCGTACCTCGCCCAGGCTAATGTAGCTTATACGGGCACCCAACAACAAAAACTCGTTAAAATTGGTACGCAGAAATGGATTGGCTTGTTTTACATGGGCCTCGAAGCATGGTTTGACTGGCGGCGTACAGGCATCCCAGCCTTGAAAGCGGGCCCTTCCAATCAAAACAGCGACCGCATTCCGGTGCGTTTTATCTACCCGATCAGCGAGCAGGCATTGAACAGCGCAAGCTATCAGGCAGCCGTACAGCGACAAGGAACAGATAATATCAACACGAGGATGTGGATCATCAAGTAGGCATGAAATGTAGCTATTTTGCAGTTCATCGCTACTGGAGATAATGTTTGCGGATGTATAAAATTTCTTTTTTTGTACCTCGCGCCAAATTATCTTTTGAGAGACACATCATTTTTGCAACTATTTACCAGGGGTATCCGCGGCTTCGCCGCGAAGGATTTTATTTGGTGTGCGTGCATCTTTTACGCGCGTTCGCGCGTAAAAGATGCACGCACACCAAAGATTATTTCTCAGGACAGCTACCTGCTAAATAGATACTCACTTGATGTGTCTCTCAAAATAATATTCTGAGGTTGTGTAAAAAGGTTTTTGCCGCCTTCGGCGGCAGAATATTCTTTTGAAACCG
>JBMOJO010000480.1:0-1722 GCA_049315745.1 Saprospiraceae bacterium
ACTTAAAATCCTGTGGCCATAACGGCCGTGCGGGTTCAAGTCCCGCTCCGGGCACTATCTCTCGCCGCACTTTCGGGACTCTGTCCAAATGTCTGCCTTCATTCCCCTGCCGACAAGCTGTGTGCGTCCGCATTCAATAAATTCGTTTGGCGAACGGGTTTTCTTTAGGACGCTATTCCGGAAGCTGCCTTGTCTGATCAGACCACTGCAGTCACTCCGTTATTAAGGATCACAGATGCCCTTTTGCTAGTTAACTCCGGCTTCAAAGTCTTGTCGTTCATCGCTATCCGCTGGTTTTCATACATGGCGATGTGTTCCAGGATAGCCCGCCATCCCAACTGCGGGATTTGGTGGACGTTCGTGAGGTTGCGGCGAATGGCAAGGTCGGAAAGCGCATTGGAGAGCGCCCTCGGCATACCGGAAGGGCTTATTCCGAGATTAACGGCCACTGCAAAAAGGAAGGACCGGGCTTCCAGGCCCTGAAAGATAAAACCTGCCTGAACGTTTTGCACAGTTCCATTTGCCATGCTGATACTCAGTGTCCTGGTGAGCGCGGGTGCGGCATAGAGCTGGTTGGCGATGCGATATTGCTCGAGGATGAGATCGGGATCAAAACCGGCCTGGATGAAGGGGGCGAAGAGCGATGGTTTTTCCTTCAGGTAGAACCAGGCATCTTCGCCGATCCGGTGGTTCCCGCGTTCGTCCCGGACCAATAGCAGGCCTGATTGCAGGCCGATCCCTGCCTGTCCAAAGGTCTGGGCGAATTTCTGCGGTTGGAACGCCTGCATGCTTTGTAGGAGCTTATCCAGATTGCCGTATTTTCCGGTGATTTGAATGAACCCGAAGGAGAAAATACCAATGTCATACGTATTGATGGCATCGTAACATCCTTCGAAGGATTTACAGTATTGCAGGGCATTGAAGGTTTCATCATCGAGACCGATCCCTGCCAGCGCATTGCGCCGGGGAATTTGGCGGGATTGGCCGGAATATATAAATCCTCTGCCACTTTGATGGTTTTTGAGGTCAACGCGGATATTATTTCCATCCAGTAGCCGCACATTGAACGTAAACCCGTTTGGGTTGGGTGTAAAACTTGGGGAGGACGGCGCTGTGCCACCGGTATTGGGTTGCGGTACATTTACGGAGCCGGTACTGGGCCGGTTGTTTGGGGGGGCAGTATAGCTGCCGTCGTTTCTTTGCAATGCCACGACGAGGGTCGTACCAATCGCGAGCGCATCGCTCTGAAGGTTGTTAAGACCTTTTATGGCATTAACGGTGGTGTTATAGCGCAGGGCGATCCTGTAGAGGGTTTCGCCTTGTTGTACTGTGTGATATTGAATATTCGCCGGCGGGACAGTGGCCTGTTGGGGGGCGTTTCTCGTGATGCGCAGGGCTTGATTTATGCTCAGGCTGTCCGATTGCAGTTGGTTGTCCCTTTTGATCCGATCTACAGTAGTGTTGTATGCCCGGGAGATTGAAAATAAAGTTTCCCCGGCCCTGACTGTATGAACGATTTCCGAAGTTGAGGGATAGTCATAGCTCTCCAGCAAGCTTCTTGAAGAAGCCTCCCCGGGGTCTTTAACGCCGAGGAGCAATTCTTGTCCGGGGTACAGGGCAGTGCCTCTGAGGCGGTTTAGCGATTTAAGCTGTCGGGGGCTCATGCTGTATTGACGGGCAATGCCGGCAAGGGTCTCGCCTTCGGCGACGACGTGGTACTGG
>JBMOJO010000174.1:0-7520 GCA_049315745.1 Saprospiraceae bacterium
ATGAGGCGTCTATCAAAACATTATTTGGCGCGAAGCGCCGTGAAAAACCTTTTTACACAACCCCACCAAATAAAAGCCTTCGCGGCGAAGCCGCAGATACTCATGGTAAATAGATACTGAATCAATCGCATGTTCAGTACGCAGCGCCAAGAAAGGAATTTCTATGGAACTTCCACGACACCTCCCATGTATAAATCAAGTGATTTTCCAGTCCTGTAAATAACCGTTCAAACCATTTCACTATAAATACGACACTGCTGTTTCTCTCACCTCCCTATGGTGGGGCAATTGACATGCCGCCCTAGCAGGGCTTTTTAAATATTAATTGCCTCCATTCTAATCATATACCGCCCCAAGCGAGGCTGATCAGATTACTGCACTTCTAAAAAGCCCCGTTAGGGGCGAAATATGAATAGCGAGGGGTGTTAGCCCCTCGGGGATATGGATAAAAACATCTCAAGCCCCGTTAGGGGCGACATGTCAATTTGAGCTGTAGTTATTTTCTTGAAATCTCCAATCCACCATCTCCCTAAACAACCAAATCTATTCCGAGATGCACCGGATGGAAAATCCATTTATCTGATTGAATTCCTGAATATTCAATTGACTATTATTAAAAAACAATGTTTCCGCAAAACCGCGGGGATCTGAACTGCTGTAGTAGTAACCTCTGTTACCTCTCAACACTAATTCTCCAAAAGTATTCCAGTGACTAGCTGCCGGTAAGAATAAAGAGCCTTCAATCAATATTCCTGTACTATAGTTTGTGGCGCTGTCTGTCCAGGAACTGCCTACAATCGTCTTGGTATTATTCACAATTACCCCTTGCCACTCCGCCCTCGTAGGCACCCTATATCCTGTAGGGCAGGGGTCATTGCTCGTTTTTCCAGTATCACTCCAAGAACCACTTGGAGCTGCTGTTGTATTCCATCCCGCTATCGCGCCATCATTTGCCTGCTCAGGACCAGGACCAGATGGTCCAGGCGCGGCCATTTCTTTCCTTCCCCATTGCCAGTAGCCCCCATTAATCTCCCAACTCGGGGCAAAAGGATCGGCTACCGGATTTGCTGCCCCCAGGTTGTGGCACATAAACTGCTTCCAGACTCCGGGCGCTACATTGGCACCGCATGTATAAACCGGAGGGTTAAAAATAAAACTCAACTCATTGCCGTACGCAGTACCGATACTATTTGTAGCATAAGCTCTTACATAGTAGGTGGTATTCGGAGTCAAGCCACTTAGCGTACTCGTAAAATTTCCGGCCCCACTCCCGTCTTCCGTAAAAGCATTGGCCAGCGTGGGATTTTGTGTGGTTGCGTACACTACGCCTCGTTGAGTTACCGGAGCACCACCATCGCCGGTGATATTTCCACCTGACAGCGCAGTGGTTTGGGTGATGGAGGCGACACTGTTCGTACTTAAAACCGGAACAGTTGCCGCCAAAGTGGAAAACGACTGCTGGTTTCCATAAGCTGTACCTGCACTATTGGTGGCAAAAGCACGTATATAATATAAGGTATTCGGGGAAAGTCCGCTAAGCGTGCCCGAAAAAGCACCTGCCCCACTACCGAGGTTCAACACAGAAGCAGAAAGGGTGGGGTTGGTGGTCGTGCTCCAGACAATTCCGCGTGCTGATACGTTCGCGCCTCCGTCTGCGCTGATATTTCCGCCAACATTGGCGGAGGTTGGGGTGATAGAAACGGCAACATTGGTCGTCACCGTAGCATAAGCAGCTCCAGCCCAAACTGGCAATCCTTCCTGGGAGAGAATTAAAGTCTGCCCTGGTAATCCGGGAGTGAGCCGCACCCAGGAGCTGCCGTTCCAGTAAAGGATATTGCCGGGGTTATTTCCAGATGGTGGGAGGCCAAGTTTGGCGTCTATGCGGCTCGATAAGGACAAGGTATCACTGGGATCCAATTTCTTATTCCAATATAACGAATCAGCATCCGAAAGTGCGGGAATACCCATAGTAAGACACTTCCAATCAGGCACATCCGGGTTTCCAATATTCATCTCCAGACATTTTCTTGTTGTATTCAGGATTAGCAGCCCAAAAGCAGGCTTGATGATGGCATTGCGCTGTGCCGTAGTCAACCGAGGCAACAATACGCCTCTGGCCGTATCCTGGATATCCAGTACCGCAGATTGATCTATCGTATCCCCGCCGATGACGGTTTGGGCAGATATAGTACTGTAAAAAAGAAAGAAGGCTGCCGCAACAAGATTTATGCGGTAAAGCGAAATGTATTGTATTAGCTGGTGCATAGCGTGGAGGTTAGGTTGGAAAAAACCTTTCGGGCTGAGCATAAAACCACTCTTGTGGTGAGGGTATTATACCAGGTCAAAGGATGAATATACTATTTTTTATGCAAATATGCGGTACGATTGTTCGCCTGATGCCAAAACGCCGATTATTCCCCTGTGCCCCCCAATTTCAGGTGTAGTAGATTTTACCGAAAATTTTTTCGGCGCTTCGCGCCAAAATCTGATACACGTCAATGCAGCACCCCGAGTAGCGGGCAAAAATAACCTGCCGCAGGTTTGGCCTGATACGGTAGTTTGGGCGAATAAAATTTATCTTAATGAGATTCTATTGGCTTGAAAATGGGCCTTTTTAACCAACAATGTGTATTTGGCGGAACGGATACTATACACTAACGGACGACCCGGAAGCCTAAATAAATGTTGCGATATAATGGCGTGATCCCCGCTCTAACCGAAACACGACAGTTCCAGGTAGCATTGCTGAAATAACCGCCTCTAAAGACCCGGCCCTCTCCCGTAGAAGGTCCTGCAGGATCTGTCTGCGTATCGGCAGGGTAATTATCATACCAATCCCAGCACCACTCCCATACGTTCCCACTCATATCGTACAAGCCATACGCATTTGCTCTCTTCCCTTTCACAGTTTTTGTTCCAAAAGGAGAATTATTACCATCATACCAAGCTACTTCATCAATGTTATTACTGCCTGAATAGATATTCGTAAGACTACCGCCTCTAGCAGCATATTCCCACTCTGCCTCCGTAGGCAGACGGTAACCAGCCGCGTTAGGGTTCCAATGTACGCTACCTCCATTTGGTAAAGACCAGGAACCATTATTTTTTCCATATATCTGTGTGAAGCCTGCATCTGAATAATAAACCGGAGTTAATCCTTCCATTTCAGAAAGTCGATTACAAAATACCAGGGCATCATACCAGCTAACTTGTTCTACAGGACATTGTGAACAACCAGAAAAGTTGCTTGGGTTAGCTCCCCCCATCACAGCCTGCCATTGTCCTTGAGTCACTTCCGCTTCTCCGATTCGAAAGGAACTTAATGCCACGCTACGGACAGGAGATTCCTCATTTTGGCAGTATGGGTCACCAGGAGTGCAGCCCATCGAGAAGGTTCCAGCAGGGATTGAAAGTAATCTAATAAAGTCGGCATAAAAACTTACTTCATTTCCGTACACAGTACCTGCGCTGTTGGTGGCATAAGCTCGCACAAAATACTGGGAACCCCCGTAATCAGACACTTCCAGTTCGGCATAGCGGAACTCCCGAACCATGAAAAAGAAAAACGATTTTGAGCGAAAGTTTGCTTAGGTCAGACTATTATTTTGTAAGAATTTTTTCATACAAGGAAAGCAGCGCCCGCTCGCTTGAATCCCAGGTATAGTGTTCTATTACCGCCTTATGAGCACGTTCTCTTAGTGTAGGTTCCTCCACAATTCGATTTGCCAGAAGCTGCAAATGTATGGCAAAATCATTGGGGTCATCATGCCGGTACACCGCGCCTGTTCCACTTTCTTGGATAATCCGACTTAGAGACAGGCAATTCGAAGAGAGTACGGGAAGCCCATAGTACAGATATTGATATATTTTATTGGGAGAAGAAAAATCCGTTTGAATTGATTTAAGATGGGGAATAACCCCTATATCATAACGTTCAAGGGCATTCCCTTCTGGAGGGAGGTTTATTCTGCCTTTCAAAAATATGCAATCTTCAGTCCCAATCGAACGAATCAGATTATTTAAAAATTGAAGGTATTCCGGCTTTCCATCACCAAAGATATCAAGAGAAAACCGAAATGAAGCATTGGGCAGGCTATTGGCGATCTTGAGTCCCTTTATTGCAATCTCCAGCCCTCGCATAGGAGAAATACCTCCAACAAAAACCAATCGCAATTCCTCCGTTCTTATTTTTTTCCTGGGATCAAGTACAGGCTTTGGCCAATCCTCCTGGTTAAGAGTATTCTCAACCACAACACCTTGAGATACGGGGTTGAATACCAGCAAGCGATCGCGCATTTCTTTTACTACAGCGATAAAGAAGGGGATTTGCTCCATCATCCGACACTCGTGGCGTTTCCAAAGTGGAATAGGCAGAAGTAACCTGCCAAGAAAACCCTTACTATAGGGTTCTTCTTCCAACATATACGGATAATTTTCATGAAAATCGACTAAAAAAGGGATCCCCTTTCTTTTAGCTGCACGTATTCCTGGCTTTGCCAGGATAAGATCATGAATATGGATGATGTCGAAGTCCTCTTTTTCCAACATCTGCCCGAGGAAATGATTCCAAAAAAAATGAAAAAAAGGAATAGTCAATGCAGCAGCCCTAAATTTTTTGTAGTACCGTGGAGCTTTGGCCCTGATTACGTTCACCCCGCGATAAGATTCCAGGGGACTTTCATTCTCAAAAGTAATACAAGCGACAGTAACTTTATGCCCGGCTTTCAACAAGGATCCTGCCTCTTTTTCCACCCGTATATCGGGGGGAAATGCCCCATCCAACACCATCAATATACTACCCCCCCCTTCGTGGCTCATACTTCAATTTTTTGTGTGAGAAAGTATTCAACAGATTTACTGAAATACATCGCAGGGATCTGACGATTTATTTTTTTACCCTCTTTCAACTGAAAAGTACTGCTCTACCGCCTCAATGATTTCATACCGCGACACACCATTTCCATACAAATGCTCTATATACCTGCCCGGTTTTTGGACAATCAATGGTGCAATATCCTCTAAATGGTCGAAAACAAGGTGGTTCCAGCCATTACGAAGAGTCTCCGGCCATTCCGTCTCCGGTCGCAGGGTAACGCACTTTCGTCTTAACCAATATGCTTCCTTCTGTATTCCCCCGGAATCGGTAATAATCCCTCTGGCACTGTGCATCAAGCGGATATTTTCAAAATAGCCAAGAGGAGCAAGAAATTCGATATTTTTGAATGTATCAAATACTACTCCATGTGTACTAAGCAGATTTTTCGTGCGTGGATGCATCGGAAATTTGACAGGATAATCAAGGATATTCAAGTGTCCAAGGATATCGTTCAGCCGTTGAAGGTCATCGGTATTATACGGGCGATGAATCGTCGCAAAATAATAGGTATCCAATTCCACAGATTCGCTAAGCAATCCCTTTTCCCTTACTAACTGTAGTAAATCATACATAATATCCCCAGTTCTGACGACACCCGTCCGAATTCCTTCTTTTTTTAAGTTCTTTATCCCCTGCAGCGTCGGCACAAAAAGAAGAGCAGAAACGTGGTCAGTCAAGACACGGTTTATTTCTTCCGGCATAGATCTGTTGAAACTCCGAAGGCCAGCTTCTACGTGGAAAACAGGGATATGTAGCTTGGCCGCAACTAAAGCACCCGCAAGCGTAGAATTGGTATCCCCGTAAACTAACATACCGTCTGGATGCTCGGAAAGTACAATATTCTCGATTTCTTCCATCATCCTCCCTGTCTGCGCCCCGTGGGACAAGCTCCCGATATGTAGCTGATAATCCGGAGGCTGCATTCCCAGTTGGTCGAAAAAAACAGCACTCATGTTCTCATCGTAATGCTGCCCGGTATGTAACGACTTAAGCTCAATCCCCGGATATTGCGCACGTACCGCCAACTCAATTGGCGCATGTTTAATGAACTGGGGCCGCGCACCTACAACTGCCAGAATTTTTTTCATGGATACATGTATAATTCTCAAAAACCTCCCCCAAACCCCTTTGCGAACCTCAGCTGTTCTGCAACCATCAGATAGCGCCAGGCACATTGGGCGACAGGTCTGCGGATGATTTTTTCTTGTTTTAGCAGATTAATTGCATCTGCCAGTTTTTCCTTTAATATGGGATGTTCAAGCCATCTTTGCTGGGGCGGCTCGTATCCGATTTTATCCCTTCTCCAGGTAATCTCCGGAGGAAGAAGCGGCTCCATTGCTTTGCGCAGGATATATTTCGTCCAACCGCCATGTAGCTTCATTTCAATCGGCAGCGAAAAAAGATACTCTACGAGCTCCCGTTCCAGATAGGGCAACCTGACTTCCAGGGAGTGCGCCATCGAGTTCCGGTCGGCAAAGCGCAGTAATTGTGGCAGGCTGTCTGAAAAGCTGGCCTGGAACAACTGCCCCTCCACGGTGTCGGACTGCCGGAAAGGATCATCAAGCGACAGCGCACGGCGCCATAAATCAGGCTGCAGAGAAGTGGCTTCCGGATTTACCAGTAAAGCTGCTTTTTTGGCCCATCCTTTCACCTCATTAGATACACCGGGAAAAAACGCCCTGAAAGCCATAAGCGGGCCTGCACCTGTATCCAACCCCGTTACCTTCTGCAGCGCAGCCCGCTCCCTGTGGAAGGCATCCCTGTCCCTTCGGTACAAGTCCCGGAGATAGTATTTCGTATAAAAATAAAAATAACCCCCCAGTATCTCATCAGGACCCTGCCCGTCGAGCAGTACGATCGTGCCATGCTGCCGTGCGAGGGCCATCACCTGATCCTGCACGACAATGCTCGCACTCCCAAAAGGTTCTTCCTGATGCCAGAAAATTTTCTCGAGGCGATTAGCCAGATCGTCCGGGCCGGGCCAGGTAAAATGAGGGGATACCCGGCATCTTTCAACGACCGCCTCCATATACTTGCCTTCGTCTTTTTCAAAATTGGCAAAACGTGCCGAGAAGGTGTTTTGTGTCTGTGCCTCGCCCTTCAACTGATCTATCAGCAAAACGATTGACGAAGAATCCAGGCCTCCCGACAGGCTGGAACCTACCGGAACATCAGCGCGAAGCCTCCTGGCCACAGATTGTTTGAGCAAGTGGAATACCTTTTCGGCTGCGACCTCCACAGAGTCGTGGGATCTTTGTTCCCCGACACACCAGTAACAGAACTCCTGCAGTTCCCCTTTTGCTGAAACTATACAATAATGGGCAGGTTTCAATTGCATCACCCCTTCATAGGACGTTTGATCCGGACGGGCATAAGAAACAATCGTATTATAAGCCAGGTACCGGACTAAAGCGTCCATATCTGGCGTTGGCCTTACAAAACCAGACGCAAACAGGGCCTTCATCTCAGAAGCAAAAGCAAACATGCGCGGGGTATGGATATAGAAAAATGGCTTCTCCCCAAAACGGTCACGGGCACAGAATAAACGCCGCTCCACAGCATCCCAAATGGCAAAAGCGAACATCCCGTCAAAATCCTGTAAACATGCAGCACCCTTTTCTGCAAATGCCGCCAGTACTACCTC